>JALXBP010000103.1 GCA_026991395.1 Anaerolineae bacterium
CTCATCTTCCCCCCCAAGCCCTCCGAGACCGCGCGAGGGGAACCGTCGAGTTGGAACTCCGGAAGGCCCTGTGCCGGAGGCCCTTGCTTGCGCCCATTCGTGGTTCTTGCCATCTTTCCCTTGGCATTCCTGCGGGGAAAGTGGCCTCTCAAGCGTTTACGGAGGGTTCCAATGAGCAAGCATACGTTTGTCGCGGTCGTGATCATCGCCGCCGTCGCCCTGACCTTGCTGCTCCCCAGGCCGCAGGCTGCCGTCGCCGGGGGCGGGGTCTTCTTCGTCGACTCGACGGGGGATGAGTCGGACAGCAACCCGGGCGATTGCCGCTGCGCTACCGCGGGCGGCACCTGTACGCTTCGGGCGGCGATCCAGGAGGCCAACGCATGCCCCGGCCACCAGATCATCCGCTTCGACGGGACGGGACAGTGGATGACGATCCGGCCGGGCACCGCGCTGCCCGCCCTCACCGACGACGAGACCACTATCGACGGCGGCGATATGTGGCAGTTCGTGGGGGACGATCTCGTGCCCGGCGTGATCCTGGACGGCGACGGGCAGGCTTTCTCCGGCCTGGAGATTCAGGGCGACAACTGCCAGATATTCGGGCTGGAGATCATCAACTTCGGGCACAACGGCATCCTCGTCGAGGGTGCCCATACGATGATCGGCGGCGGAGGGGATTTCCTGCGCAACGTGGTCTCCCAAAACGGGCAGGACGGCATCCTCATCACCGGCGACACCGCAACCGACAACCGCATCACCGGCAACTACGTGGGCACCAACCCCATCGGCACCGCCGACGAATGGGGCGGCGTCAGCGATTGGGGGAACGGGAACCACGGCATCAGCGTCTGGAACGGGGATCGCAACATCGTGGAGCACAACGTCGTCGGCACCAACGGCTGGAGCGGGATCACCGCCGACGCAGCCCAAGACGTAACCTTCTACGCCAACCGCATCGGCGTGGACGTCGTCGGGCAGCCGATAGGGAATCGGAACTTCGGCGTTCACATCGGCAACGGGGCGAACGTGACGATGACGAACAACCTCATCGAGTTCAATCAGCGGGGGGTCTACGTAACCGGCGCGGGGAGCCAGGCGAGCATCGAGGCCAACACCATCGGCGGCAACGACGCCACCTCGGCGTCCCCGCCGACGGGCGGCGGAATCCTCGTGAACAACGGCGCCGGAGCGACCATCTTCGAGAACGACATCCTCGCCAACACCGCCGAAGCGGGGGGCGGGATTGCCGTGTCGGGAAGCGGCACCTGGGCCTCGATCGCCTCCAACCTCATCCAGGCCAACCGGGTCGTCACTTCTGCTCCGCCGCTGGGTGGCGGCATCTACGTCGAGGACGCGATAGCCGTGATCGCCCACAACGAGATTGCGAACAACAACGTGGACGGCACGGGCGGGATGGGCGGCGGCATTCTGTTCCGGAATGTGAGCTGGGGCTTCGTCGTCGAGAACGAGATCCACGGCAATTGGGCGGCATCGAGCGACGCCGTGGCCGGGCTGGGTATCTACGTCTGGGGAGGAGGGGGGATTCAGATTACCGGCAACCGGATCGAGGGGAACGGGTACGGCAGCGTAGGTACGGTATACATCGATAACGCGGACGATGTAACGGTGGGAGAGAACCTGATCGTCCACAACACGAACAGCGCTGGCGGCGCGGTTTTTGTCCACGGAAGCAGCGATATTCTGCTGGAGAACAACGTCATTGCCCACAACATTTACGACGCCGGGCTGTATATCCACGATTCTACCGGGTGGACCACCGTCAAGAACAACACGATTGCGAATAACTCGGAGGACGGTATCGGTCTCTACCACGCCCAACTCGCACTCTACAACACGATCATCGCTTCCAACGGAGGGTACGGGGTATACGACAGGGATGCCGCGAGCAATCCCAGCAGCATCGGGATTGGCCACAACGATGTGTGGGGCAACGACTCCGGGCCGACGAACCGCGCGGACGTTCATTTCTACCTGGGGGCCGACCCTCGCTTCTTCGATGCGGCGAACGATCAGTACGGCCTGCGCACCGGCTCGCTCTGCATCGACACGGCCCTTTCGGCCTACGCTCCTTCCGACTCCTACAACGGCCTCTCCCGTCCGCAGGGGGACGGGCCGGACATCGGGGCATACGAGATGGCACCGCCGACCTTCCTGCCGCTGGTGCTGCGGAACGACTGAGTCGCTCCGCTGGTGGACGTGGACGTCGGGCGGGGGAGGCTCACCGAGAGGCTGTCGGTCGCGAGGCCAGGTGGCGCAGGGCGACCCGGCGGCGACCGCCCTCGCCGAGCCACGTCAGCAGTGCGTCGGCGAGGATCATCAGCGGGAGATTGCCCGTGAGGATGAAGAGGAGCAGGCTGACGACGGCCAGTTCCGCCCGCCAGAGGAGGATGGGGCGGCGTTCGGGATCGTGCAGGTCGCGCCAGCGCAGGGGATTGAGTGCCGCTTCCATGGCAACGAGGCTCAGACCGGCCCAACTGCCCATCTCGGCCCCCAGGAGGAGGACGAAAGGCTCGCGGTAGAAGGCCCAGTGAACCTCGTGGAGCACGGCCTCGCCTAAGGCGGTCATCGTTGCCGGTCGGCGGGGTGAGCGTGCCGCGGCGATGGGACGGAGGCCGAGGGTGTGCAGCAGGGCCACGATGGCGACGATCGCCGCCGTGATGCCGAGGTCGGCCATCCAGTCGTTCCAGTTGGCCAGGCGCGCGGCTGCGGGGAGGCTCTCGTTGAGGGCGGCGAAGGGCTGCAGCCCCAGCCCGCGCTCGGTCAGCGCGTGCCGCCAGAGGAGCACCGCCGCCGGCAGGCCGAAGGCGTAGAGCCAGCGCGCCCCCTCCCACAGGGCGGGCATCCACGGTGCCCGCAGGAGGTCGGCCCACCACGACTCCTCGGCGGCGTAGCGATCCATCGCCCATATCCACCAGGAGATGAGCAGGCCGAGGAGCAGCGAAACGCCGAGCCAGAGCCAGCGCTCTTCCCAGGCCAGTTCAGCGCCGCCCACGGTTACCTCGGATGGGGATGGTGGTCACGACCTTCGTGCCTTTGCCGGGGGCCGAGTGGATGACCGTCTTGCCTTTGACCAGCTTGGCCCGCTCGATGAGGTTCATCATCCCCAGGCTGCCGCGGGTGGCGTACTTCTCCTCGACCTTGGAGACGTCGAAGCCGCGCCCGTTGTCCTCCACCTCGGCCACGACGCTAAGCTGGCGGCGGTAGAGGCGAATCCAGAGGTCGCTGGCCTCCGCGTGCTTGCGGGCGTTGTTCACCGCCTCTTCGATGATGTAGAAGAGCGCCCCCTGCGCCTCCGGTGAAAGGGCCGACTCCACGCCTGCCTCGACCTCCAGGTGTATCTTCATCGACTCCGTCTCCGCCAGCTTGTTGCGGAACTGCTCTAACGCGGCGACGAGGCCGTGCGTTTCCAGCACCAGGGGCCGGAGGGTGAAGAGCATCTGGCGGATCTCCTTCGTCGTCTTGCGGGCGATGCGCTCCAGTTCGGCGACTTCCTTCTTGGCCCGCTGCGGGTCGCGGTCGATGAGCATATGGATGAAGTTCAGCCGCATGGCGATGGCGGCGATCGTCTGTGTCGGGCCGTCGTGCAGGTCGCGGGCCAGCTTCTTGCGGGCGTCCTCCTCCACGGCGACCAGGCGCTCCTTTTCCTCGATCAGGTTCTGGTAGAGGCGGGCATTTTGCAGGGCGAGCACGGCCTGATTGCAGACGGCCTCCAGCAGGTCCTGGAACTCGTTGGGATAGGCGTCCTCCTCGGGGCTGCCCATCAGCACGACGCCGTAACTTTCGAAGCCGGCCCGCAGGGGGACGAGGATGGCTTCGCGGCACTGGTGCATGGCGACCAGTTCGCCGAGTTCGGTGTCGCTGCCGGGGTCTTCGATGACCAGCGGTTCGGCCCGCCGGAGCACCTCGGCCAGCGCCCCCTCCTTGGCGGGGAAGCGCACGCGCTGATCGCTGGGGGTCAGGCCGCGCGAGGTGGCGACGGAGAGCCGCTGATCCATCCCGAAGAGGAGAATCGCTTGGACGAGGGGAATGTCGCGTCCGGCGAATTCCTGCAGCCCCGCCTGGCTGATGTCGAGTACGGCCTGGAGCACCCGCTCGTAGTTCAGCGTCGCGCTCAGCGTGCTGGCCAGTTCGAAGATCAGGCGGATGCGCTGATGGGCGGCGCGCAGGGCCGCTCGTGCGCGCCGCTGCTCCTCCTCCCGTTCGCGGCGGACGGCGTGGCGCAGCCGGTAGCCGACGAGGGTCGTCGTCGCCCCGGCCAGGAGGAGCACGATGCCGTTGAGGAGGTAGGGGTGCATCTGTTCCAGCAACTCATCACGGGGAAGGAGAGCGGCGGGGAAGCGCCGATAGGCCGCGTACCAGTAGAGGGCGACCGTGGCGATGTCCACGAAGAGGCTGGACTGCCAGGGAAATCGCAGGGCGGCGGTGATGATGGGGAAGAAAGCGACGAAGAGCAGCGGGCTATCGACCCCGCCAGTCGTCACGATCAGCCCCAGGGCCAGCGAAAGGTCCAGCGTGAAGGTGAAGGCCGTCATTGGCGTGCGGAAGGCCCGCATGGCCAGGAGGATCATCACCATCAGATTGGCCACGCTCCCCACGATGACCAGCGCCAACGTGATCTCCGGTAGCGGCGTGCCGCGTCCACCGAGGAAGACGGGGGTTGCACCGACCAGCAGGATGTAGAACCAGCGCAGATGACTGTAGAGCCATTCGATCTGGAAGTCGGTCGGTTGGCGTGTGCGATCGTGTCGGTCGTCCGACAGGTGCGATGGTCTCTCTTTCTTCTTCGACGTCATAGGTCTCCCTATCTCCTCTGCCCCACGAACCCCACCGACGGCGTTTCTCAGATGGAGAAGCGGATGTGCAGGATGTCGCCGTCCTTGACGCGGTACTCCTTGCCTTCCAGGCGGACCTTGCCGGCTTTGCGGGCCGCGGCCATACTGCCTGCGGCGATCAGATCGTCGTAATGGATGACCTCGGCGCGGATGAAGCCGCGCGCCAGGTCGGTGTGGATGACGCCGGCCGCCTCGACCGCCGTCGCGCCGCGGCGTACCGTCCATGCCCGCACCTCGTCCTCGCCCACGGTGAAGAAGGACTGCATACCCAGCAGTTCGTAGGAAGCGCGGATGAGCCGGTTGCGCCCCGGCTCCGCCAGCCCGAACTCCTCCAGGAAGAGGGCGGCCTCGTCCGGCTCGAGTTGGGCGATCTCCATCTCCAACTGACCTTGCATCGCGAGCCATTCGGTCTTCGGCGGGGCCTCCCCGAGAACGGTGGCCACATCGTCCACCGCCTCGTCGGTGTTGAGGAGGATGAGCTGCGGCTTGAGCGTGAGCAGCCCGAAGCCGCGCAGCAGTCCCTGCGCCTCTTCGCTCAGTTCCAGGCCGCGCAAGGGACGGCCCGCCTCCAGCGCCTCCTTCAACTGCTCGAAGAGTTCGGCTTCGGCAAAGAGCCGCTGGCGCTCCTCGCCCCGTGCGCCCTTCTTCAGGCCCTCCTCGATGCGGGCCAGGCGGTTCTCCACGGTGATCAGGTCGGCGAGCATCATTTCGCTCTCCATCATCTCCAGGTCGCGGCGCGGATCGACCTTACCCAGGGGGTGGGGGGCGGTGGCGCTGTCGAAAGCCCGCACCACGTGGACGAGGGCGTCCATCGTGGCGATCTGATTGCGCAGTTGCCCGCTCAGGCCCTTCTTGCCCATCTCCGGGTCCAGTCCGGCGATGTCGATGTAGGTGATCTTGGCGTAGATGGTCTTGCGCGGCTCGAAGATGGCGCTCAGTCGATCGACGCGCTCGTCCGGCACATCGACGATGCCCTGGATGAGTTCCAGCCGTCCGGGGATGGAGGCCGTCGTCGGGCGCTCGCTGCCCGTCAAGGCGTTGAAGATGGTTGTCTTGCCGCTCGTCGGCAGGCCGATAATGCCCAGTTTCATCGATGCTTCACCTCAGTACGCGGATAGGCCCAGTTATAACCCAAAGATGGAGAAGAGAAAGTCGCCGAAGCGTTGGAGCGTCCCGCTTGCCGCTTCGTCCCTTTTCGGTTAGAATATGGGCGGTGAATCTTACCTTGAGGGCGATGATACGCCGCGAAGGGCAGGGGGAAGGGGCTTGGCTGCCCTTTGCGCCGAACGCTGCGATGAGGATGATCGATGGGACTTCGCTTGCGTTTTATTGCCGTCGAACTGACCGAAACCGAGATCAAGGCTGTGCGTTACACCCGTGATGCTGTGCCGGAAGCGCGGCTCGTCCTGCCGATGGCCGAGGATAGGGACGTCGATCTGGCGCTGCGGCGATTGCGCTCGGCCATCCTCCAGGTCTGGCCCGAGCCTTCCCAGACGGTGGCGGGCATCGGCGTGGCCGTCCCTGCGCTCTTCGACTATCGGCGCGGCCTCATCCTCGACGCTCCCGACGCCTGGCCCCGGGAGGCGCTCTCGCTGCGGGCCTTCCTCACCACCGCCTTCGATGTCCCCGTCTTCGTCGGCGGCCTGATGGAGCTGATCGCCCTGGCCGAGTACCGCTTCGGAGCGGGGCAGGGAACGGGGAACCTGATCTACCTCCACGTCGGCAGGCAGATCGGCGGCGGCATCGTAGTGGACGGGACGCTCTTCACCGGCGGCAACGGGCTGGGCGGCAAGCTCGGCCATATGACCGTGGAGGCGAGCGGCCCGCCGTGTCGATGCGGGAATCGCGGCTGCCTCGAACGCTACGCCTCCGGTGAAGCCCTGCTCGCCGAGGCCGCGGCTGCCTTGCAGGCGGGGGAGCCTTCCGCGTTGGGCGCACGCCCGCTCACGCTGGCCGCCCTCGTCGCGGCGGCGAAGGAGGGCGATGCGTTGGCGCGGCGGCTGATCGCGCGTGCGGGGCGTTACCTGGGCATCGCCGCCGTCGATCTGATCTACCTCTTCAATCCCCAGCGCTTCGTCTTCGGCGGCGAGCTTGTGCAGGCCGGGGATGCGCTCCTCACGCCCTTGCGCGAGATCGTCATCGAAAGGGCCGCGCCGCTGTACCGCGAGGGGGTTCTCCTCCAGCGGGCGGCGCTGGGGGAGGACGCGGGTCTGCTGGGAGCGCTGGCCTATCTCCTAACCGAGCTGCGCGTCAAGATCGACCTCGTCTGAAAGGCTCGTCTCCTGCGTGAGGACGATGGGGTGCCCGTCCACCTGCACGACGCGGACGGGGAGGCCGTAGGTCTCACCGAGCCTGTCGGCGGTGAGCGCCTCGTCGCGTGGGCCGCTGTGCAGTACCCGCCCGCGGCGTATCAGGATCACCTCGTCGGCGACGAGGGCGGCGATGTTGGGATCGTGGGTCGTGAAGACGACCGTGAAGCCCTCGTCGCGGAGGCGGCCCATCAGGCCGAGGATGCGCCCGCGGTTGCTCAGGTCGAGGTGCGCCGTCGGCTCGTCGAGGAGGAGGAGCCGCGGGCGCTGCGCCAGCGCGCGGGCGACCATCACCATCTGCCGCTCGCCGCCGCTGAGCGTCGTGACGGTGCGGTCGCGCAGGTGGGCGATGCCGACGGTGGCCAGTGCCTTCTCCGCGGCACGGTAGTCCTCCTCGCGCGGCACCTCCAGCAGGCCCAGGTAGGGCGTCCGACCGAGGAGCACGTAGTCCAGCACGCTGAATTCGAAGGCGGCGTGCTCCGATTGCGGCACGAGCCCGATGCGTCGGCTGAGTTCGCGGCGGCTGTAGGCGGAAAAGGGACGTCCCTCGAAGCGTATCTCCCCCGCTGTGGGGCGGAGCCGCCCCAACATCGTGTGGAGCAGGGTCGTCTTGCCCGCGCCGTTCGGGCCGAGGATGGCGGTGATCGTCCCCGCGGTGAGCGCGAGGGAAAGCCCGGCCAGGGCCTCGCGCCCTTGGGGGCCGTCGTAGCGGAAGTGGAGGTCGTGCAGCGAGAGGATGGGCGTCATCGCCGCCCCCCTATCATCCCGCGGGAAAGCAGCACAGCGAAGAGGAGCGCGCCGAAGAGGGAGGTGAGGATGCCCAGCGGGATCTCCCCCGCGAGGAGGAGGCGGGCGAGGTCATCGCAGAGCAGGGTGAAGCTCGCGCCGATGAGCATCGAGGCGGGGAGCGCACGTTGAGCATCGGCACCGACGATCCGCCGGGCCAGGTGGGGGACGATGAGTCCGACCCAGCCGATGATACCGGCGACCGAGACGACCGCCGCCGTCGCCACCACCGCCGCCGTGAGGAGGAGGCCGCGTTCGCGCACCGGCTCTGCCCCCAAGGAGAAGGCGGTCTCGTCATCGAGGGAGAGGAGGTTCAGCCGCCAGCGCATCAGGTAGAGGAGGAGCAGGGCGGGCAGCGTGAGGAGGGCGACGTAGCCCAGGCTCTCCCAGCGGATGGCCCAGAGACCGCCGAGCATCCAGAAGACGATCTCCGGCAGGGTCCTCAGCGGGTCGGCGAGGTACTTGAGCAGCCCCACGCCGGAGGAGAAGAGCGCGGAGACGGCGATTCCCGCCAGCACGAGCCGCAAGGCCCAGCCGCCGTAGCGGAGGTGGCGGGCCAGGCGGTAGGAAAAGAGGAGGCCGAGCAGCGCGAAGAGGGCGGAACTGCTCTGCACGGCCAACGGGGCGGAGGTGAGGAAGAGGATGGCAAAAGCGGCCCCGAAGGCCGCGCCTTGCGAGACGCCGAGGAAGCCCGGACTGACGAGCGGGTTGCGGAAGATCATCTGCATCACCAGCCCGGCGGCGGCGAGCGCCCCGCCGGTGAGCGCGGCGGCGAGCACGCGCGGCAGGCGCAGGCGGAAGAAGAGCCGGGCGGCCAGTGCGTCTTCGTGCAGCAGGCGGGGCGGCATCCAGTAGGGATGGGGATACCGCCCCAGGAAGAGCGAGAGCGACAGCGCCAGCAGGAGCAGCAGGACGAGCGCCGCGCACGGTCTGCGCCGCGCAAGGGGCGGATGGAGGCGGTCGGGCAGGCGCTGGGGCATCGTTACGGCACGTCGCCGGTCAGACGGGGGATGATCATCTCGTCGATGGTCTCGTCGCTCATCCCGTAGAGGGTGCGGTAGAACTCGTGCACTTCCGCCGTGATCTCCAGGTCGCCATAGAGCTGGGGGTGGAGCATACGGCTCATCCAGATGACGCCGAGCAGCCAGTGCGGATCGGGCGTGTCCCAGGAGTAGTAGTCGGCGGGGAAGCCGTAGATCGCCCCTGCTTGTCCGGCGGGCAGCGATTGCCAGTTCTCGTCGGCCCGCAGCCGGGCGGCAATGTCGCCGCTGTCCTTGTTGTAAGCGATGACGAAGACGACCTCCGGCTGCCAGGCGGCGATCTGCTCGAAGCCGACCACGTTCCAGTTGTTGCCCTGCGCGTCGCGCGCCCAGACAGGTTCGCCGCCGGCCATCACCGCCTCTGTCGTCTGGATCCAGCCTGCGGGCGGGACCTTGAAGGCGACCTCGCCGCCCTTGTCGCTGTAGCTGATGACGAGGACGCGCGGACGCTCCCCGACATCGGCGCGGCGGGCTTCCAGCCTGTCGAGCTTCTCGTGGTAGAAGGCGATGATCTCCTCGGCCCGCGCTTCATCGTCCAGGAGCGTGCCCAGCAGGCGGAGATCGGCGTAGAATTGCTCCGGCGTCTCCAGATCGAGGGCGACGTAGGGGATGCCGATCGCTTCCAGCGACGGTCCCAGCTTTTCCGCGACGTAGCTCTTCATCAGCACGACATCGGGATCGAAGGCGGCGATCTGTTCCGGCCCGGCATCCCGCTCCAGGAAGGTGTCCGGATCGAGATTGGGGGCGACGAGGCGGTAGAATTCCATATTTTGGATCCCCCGGCTCTCGCCGGTAACCATTCGCTCGCGCCCCTCGGGGAAGGTGAGCAGCGTGTTGGCGACGATGAAGGTCGCCCGTCCGGCGACGACGATGCGTTGAGGCGGCGTTTCGAAGCGCTCTTCGTGGCCGGTATCGTCGATGATGACGATAGGGCCCGCTTCTGCCCCGGTCGTGGGGGGCGTTTGCGTCGTTCCCGTCCCCGTGCAGGCCGTCATCGCGCCGACGAGGATGGTCAGCAGCAGAAAGAGCAGCCACATCTTCTTCATACAGCCTCCTTGGATGAGCATTGCAGGGGTCAGATGGCAGAGACTGCCAGCCTTGTGAGTATAGCGATGATGAGGGATGAGACAAGTCGGGGTTTGCCCCGCTTCCCAATCGTGGTATCTTCTCCACGTGATGGATGCAGCACATTGGCTCTGTCTCGGTGCTCCTCTCCCCTCGCCTCGAGCGGTGCGTCGGGCGATGGTCACTTCGCAGGCGACCGGTATCGTCGTCCTCACGGAGGCGGCGGCGGCGGCGATGGCGGTGCGCGGCTTCCCGGCGCGTTCGGCGGCCTCCTTCCTGGATGCGGCAGAGTTGGCGCGGCTGGAGCAGGAGGCGGCGCGGCTCTTCGACCGCTGGGCGGCGCTGCCCGCTGTCCGCGAACTGCTGGATTACGACGGCGTCTCGCTCTGGGTGGCGGCGGAAAGCAGTTTCCAGCGGCGACGAGGGTTGTTCGATGCGCTGGTCGCCCGCGCTGCCGCGCCGCGCATCGCGGCGGAGGGGACGTTGCTGCTTTGGGGGGCGCGGGACGACCCCTTCCTGACGGCACTGCGGGCCTCGGTGGAGGGGGCGGTGCGCGAATGGGTGGTGCCCGCAAGGGGCGAGTCGCTCTGGCGTCGCCGGGCGAGGGCCTTCGTGCGCGAGTACCGCCGCGCCCATCAAGCGCCCCTCATCCTCCCCCAAAAAGAGGGGCGAGGGGTGCTCTTCTTCCTCTACACCAGCCGCCACGTGGCGCTGCTCCGTGCGCTCTGGCCGCAGGTGGAAGGATGGTCGCCGTTCGTCGTGGCCTTCGGGCCGGATACGGAGGCGGCGCTGGACAAAGCGGGTGTGCCCTACACGCGGCTGTGGGGCTACTTCCCGCCGGAGGCGGCGGTGCGCCGTCGGCTGCGGGGGCGCTGGTCGGCGGAGGCGGTGGCGCGGCTGGGGGCGGCGCTGCGCGACGAGGCCGGGCGTCCGCTCTGGCCGCTGCTGGAGGCGAAGTTGCGGCGACTCTTTTCGCTGCGTCCGGGGGAGGGGCGGCGCTTCGACGAGACCTTCCTCGATGCGGCGGGCTACGTCGAGGCGGTACGGGCCTTGCTGCTGGCGCTTCGGCCCTCGCTGCTGGTGGTGATGAACGATCTGCGTGTGCTGGGACGGGCGGCGGTGCTCACGGCGCGGGGGCAGGGCGTGCCGACGCTGCATCTCCAGCATGGCATTATGGCCGACTGGCTCCTCTGGCAGAAGGTGCACAGCGACCGCATCGCCGTCTGGGGCGAGGAGAACCGGCGGGCGCTGGTCGAGGCGGGGGTGTCGCCGGGGCGGATTGCGGTTACGGGCAATCCCGCCTTCGACCGGCTGGCGCAGGGCGTCGAGCCGGAGCGGATGGAGCGGGTGCGGCGCTCGCTGAGGCTGGAGGCGGGGCGTCCGCTCCTGCTGGTGACGACGCAGAACGACAGCTTCGCGGCCAGCCGACGCCAGATCGAGGCGGTGGTGGCGGCGGCGCGGGAATTCCCCGCCTTGCAGATCGTGGTAAAATTGCATCCGGCGGATGCGTTCGCGCCCTATCAGCGCCTGCAGCGCGAACTGGCGGGCGTCGATCTCCACCTGACGCAGCACAGCGACCTGGCCGCTCTGCTGGCGCTGAGCGACCTCTTGGTAACCCGCTTTTCCACCACGGCGCTGGAGGCGATGCTGCAGGGCAAACCGGTGATCGTCCTCAATTTCAGCGGTCAGCCCGATCCCTTGCCCTACGTGGAGCGCGGCGCGGCGTTGGGTGTGCGCGATCCCTCGGCGCTGCCGGGGGCGATCCGCGCCGTGCTGGAGGACGAGCCGACGCGCCGTCGGCTGCGGGAGGGGATGGCCCGCTTCGTCCGCGATTACGCCTATCGGCTCGATGGCCGCGCCGGGGAGCGCGTCCTGGCGCTGATGGAGGAGATGATGGAGGCGCGATGAGCAAGGTGCTGGTCGTCATTCCGGCCCGAGGCGGTTCGAAGGGCATTCCGCGCAAGAATGTGCGTTTGTTGGCCGGGCGTCCGCTGATCGCTTACGCCATCGAGGCGGCGAAACGGGCGCGGCGCGTCGATCGCATCGTCGTGACGACGGACGATGAGGAGATCGCAGCCGTGGCGCGCCGCTACGGGGCCGAGGTGGTGATGCGTCCGCCGGAGTTAGCCGGAGATGAGGTTACGCTCGACCCCGTCATCTTCCACGCCGTCCAAACCGTGGAGGCGATGGGCGATGCCCCGGCCTTCGTGGTTACCGTGCAGCCGACTTCGCCGCTCATCAAGCCGTGGCGGCTGGATGAGGCGGTGGCCCTGCTGGAAGAGGGCTTCGACACGGTGATCTCGGTGATCAACGATACGCATCTGACGTGGACGAAAGAGGCCGATGGGCGCTACGTGCCGCTCTATGCCGCGCGGGTCAACCGGCAATACTTGCCGCCCGTTTATCGCGAGACGGGAGCTATTCTGGCCTCGCGTCGGGAGGTGGTCAGGGCGGAAAGCCGCATCGGGGAGCGGATTACCTTGCTGGAACTGCCGCCGGAGGAGGCGGTGGATATCGACACCTATTTCGACTGGTGGCTGGCGGAAAAGTCGCTGCTGCGGCGGCACTTGCTCCTCCGCGTGGATGGGAGTCAGGCGATTGGACTGGGGCACGTCTATCGGGCGCTCTCGCTGGCCGGGCGGCTGATCGATCATCGGCTGACCTTCGTGATGGATGCTGCCCAGCCGATGGGCGTTGAGTTGGTGCGTCATTACCATTACCCCGTCGTGACTTTCGAAGGGGATCCGCTGCCGACCATTGCCGCGCTGAAAGGCGACATCATCATCAACGATATCCTCGACACGCAAGCCGACTACATCCGCGCGTTGAAGGCGATGGGGCTTTTCGTTGTGAACTTGGAGGATGTGGGGGAGGGGGCGCGGGAGGCCCATTTGGTCATCAACGCCCTCTACGACAGCCCGATTCCTCTTCCCAATCATCTGTGGGGGCCGACCTACGACTGTTTGCGCGATGAATTTTACTCGGTGCCGATCAAGCCTTTTACGGAGCGCGTGGAGCGCATCCTTCTGACCTTCGGCGGGGTGGACGAGAGCGATTTGACGGCGCGGGTGCTGCGTGCGCTCGACCGCGTGGAGGGCACTTTCGAGGTGGAGGTTGTGTTGGGATTGGGCTATGCCTACGCTGCCTCTCTTGAACGGCTCATACCGACCTTGCGCCGTCGTCCGGTCATCCATCGTCACGTCCGTCGGATGAGCGAGTTGATCGAGCGTGCCGACCTGGCGGTAACCTCGGCGGGGCGCACGGTTTTGGAGGTGGCCTCGATGGGGGTGCCCTGCGTTGTCCTGGCGCAGAACGAGCGTGAGATGCGCCATCTGCATGCCCGGTCGGAGTACGGCATCGTCAACCTGGGGCTGGGGCGCAGTCTCTCGCCGCAATTCATCGCCGAGAGACTGCAACAGGTGATCGACGATGTGGCGTTGCGCCGTGCGATGCACGAAAGGATGCTAGCCGTGGATATCCGCGGCGGCTGTGAGCGGATGTTAGGTGCAATCTTCGAACGCTATCGCGCTTTTGAGGAGGGACGAGATGAAGACGATAACCATCGGGAACCGGCCGATCGGTGAGGGCCATCCGACCTACATCGTTGCAGAGGCGGGGGTCAATCACAAGGGGAGCCTGGCGTTGGCCAAGCAGATGATCTGGGAGGCGGCGGGGGCGGGAGCCGATGCCATCAAGTTCCAGAGCTACAAGGCGGAGACGCTGGTTACGCGCTGGGCACCGCGCTACTGGGATGACGATGAGCCAACGGGAACGCAGTATGCCATCTTCAAGCGTTCCGATGCCTTCGGGGAGCGTGAGTACGCCATCCTCTATGATGAGTGTCAGCGCGCCGGCATTACCTTCCTCTCCACCCCGTTCGATCTGCACTTCGTCGATTTCCTCGATGAGCTGGGCATGCCCGCTTTCAAGGTGGCCTCGGCGGACTTGACCAATCTCCCGCTGCTGCGCCACATCGCCCGCAAGGGCAAGCCGATCATTATGTCCACCGGCGCTTCGACGTTGGCCGAGATTCACGCTTCGGTCGAGGCCATTCGGGCGGAGGGCAACGATCAGATCATCCTGTTGCATTGCGTGCTGAGCTACCCCACGCCGGACGAGAAGGCCAACCTGTTGCGCATTCCGGCGCTGGCGAAGGAGTTCCCGGACATTCCCATCGGCTTTTCCGATCACACCGTGCCGGAGGATTGTGTTATCGTGCCCACGGCGGCGGTCGCCGTGGGGGCGCAGGTTATCGAGAAGCATTACACGCTGCGTCGGACGTGGCCCGGCGATGACCATTACCTCTCCGTCGATCCTCAGCAGTTGGCAACTTTCGTCAAGAATGTGCGCATCGTCGAGAAAGCGCTGGGATCACCCGATCTGGGGGTGCTGGATGTCGAGGCCGCGGCTCGGCAGTACGCGCGGAGAAGCATCATCGCGCGCGTGGATATCCCCGCCGGGGCCGTCATCACCGAGGAGATGCTCATTATGAAGCGCCCCGGCACCGGCATTTCGCCGATGGAGATCGACCGTGTGGTGGGGCGACGGGCCAAGGTGCCCATTGCGGAGGATA
>JALXBP010000104.1 GCA_026991395.1 Anaerolineae bacterium
GGGCTTCTCCCTCGCCTGCGGAGATTGGGCCGCCGGTGCTGCGGGCTGCGGGCTGCGAGCACGCCACTCGTCGGCGAGGACGCAGCGCACGCGCACGGGCCGTCCGAGCTTCTCGCCGAGAAAGGCTTCTAACGTGCGCCGGTTGTCCTCGGTGGCGGTCTTCTGCTTGTGGAAGTTGTGGCGAAAGCCGAGGATGAGCGTTTCGCCCTCCCAGGCGAGGGGTTGTGCATCGTTGATCAGCGCGGAGAGCGAGACGTTGATGGGGCGTAGCTGGCTGCAGAGCGCACGCCATCGTTTGCTCAGGGCGGCGATGGCCCCGTCGATGGGGGGCGCGGCGGGTTTGGCGGGAGGGGCGGCCTGGCGCGTAACCGGTGCGGATGCCGCGGTCGGTCGCTGCGGCTTCGGCTCGTCCGGCGGCAACGTGGCTTCGACGAAGGCCAGTTCCAGCGGAAGCTGGGGCCGCCAGCCGCTGTTGCGCGTGGTGGCGGCTTCCGCGAAGAGGCGGGTGGCCCGCACGAGCGCCTCCGTCTTCGGGCGTGCGGCCAGTCGGGTTGCTTCTTGGCGCTCCTCCTCCGTCAGTTCGCTCCAGGCTGCACCGGCGCCGGCCTTCATCAGCATCATCCCGCGGAGGAAGTCGGCGATCTGGCGCGACAGTTGCCGCGCATCGACGCCGTTTTCCACGGCGCGGTTGATGGCCTCCAGTCCGGCGGCGAGATCGGCCTGGACCCAGGCGCGGACGATGGCCAAGATCGCTTCGTTGGAGCCGCTGCCCAAGGTGCGGCGTACCGCTTCGACGGAGACGCCCCCCGCCGAAGCGAGTTGATCCAGCAGGCTGATGGCATCGCGCAGGCTGCCGGTGGAGGCCCGCGCGATGATCTCCAGGGCTTCCGGTGCCGCTTCGATGCCCTCGGCTTTGCAGATCGTCCGCAGCCGCGTGGCGATCGCCTGCGCGGGGATGCGGCGGAATTCGAAGCGCTGGCAGCGGGAGAGGACGGTGGGGAGGATTTTGTGCGGCTCGGTGGTGGCCAGGACGAAGATCACGTGCTCAGGTGGCTCTTCGAGGGTCTTCAGCAGGGCGTTGAAGGCGGAGGTGGAGAGCATATGGGCCTCGTCGATGACGTACACCTTGTAGCGGCCCTGGGTCGGACGAAAGGGCACCTTTTCCAGGATGTCGCGGACGTTATCGACGCCCGTGTGCGAGGCGGCGTCGATCTCGATGAGGTCCATCAGCCGCCCCTCGTTGACGGCGCGGCAGATTTCGCACCGGTTGCACGGGCGCTCCTCGACGGGGGCGAGGCAGTTGACCGCTTTGGCCAGGAGGCGGGCCGTCGTCGTCTTCCCCGTACCGCGTGGCCCGGCGAAGAGATAGGCGTGGTGAATCTGTCCCATCCGCAGCGCGTTGCGCAGCGTGTGGACGATAGGTTCTTGTCCGATGAGATCGTCGAAGGTTTGGGGCCGCCATTTGCGGTAGAGTGCCTGTCCCATACGGGAGGTAGTCTATCACGGTTGCGAAGTGAGGCAAGAGGGAGGCGACGAAAAAGAGGCCCTTGCACTCGCAAGGGCCTCCTGTTGGCAATGGCTTAGAGCAGGCCGGCAGCCCGTTTGGCCGCGGTAACGGTGTTCTTCAGCAGCATGGCGATGGTCATCGGGCCGACGCCGCCGGGCACGGGGGTGATCCAACCAGCGACTTCCTTGACCTCCTCGAAGTCCACGTCGCCGACGAGGCGGTAGCCGCGCTTGCGGCTCGGATCGTCCACGCGGTTGATCCCCACGTCGATGACGACCGCGCCCGGCTTGACCCAGTCCGCCTTGACCATCAGCGGACGCCCGACCGCCGCCACGAGGATGTCGGCGCGGCGGGTTACCGCGGGCAGGTCGTGCGTGCGCGAGTGGCAGATGGTGATCGTCGCATTGCGCTTGAGCAGGAGCATCGAGACGGGCAGGCCGACGATGTTGCTCCGCCCCAGGACGACCGCTTCCTTGCCCTCGATGGCGATGCCGGTGCGGTCGATCAGCTCGATGATCCCCGCCGGGGTGCAGGGGGCGAAGAGCGCCTGCCGCCCCTTCATCGCCAGCCGCCCGATGTTGATGGGATGGAAGCCGTCCACGTCCTTCTCGATGCTGATGGCATTGAGCACCGCCTCCTCGTTGAGGTGCTTGGGCAGCGGAAGCTGGACGAGGATGCCGTGGATGGTCGGATCGGCGTTCAGCTTGCGGACGAGCGCTTCCACCTCCTCCTGCGTCGCATCGCCGGGGAGCGTGTAGCCCACGGAATGGATGCCGACCTCGGCGGAGCGCTTCTGCTTCATCCGCACGTAGGTCTGGGAGGCGGGGTTATCGCCGACGAGCACCGTCGCCAAGCCGGGCACGACGCCGTGTTTCTCCTTCAGTTCGGCGACCTCGCGGGTCAACTCTTCCTGAATCTCCTTGGCAATTGCCTTGCCGTCAATCAACTTCGCGGTCATGCTACCTCCTTGAGTGAAGGGGGATTAGAAGAGGCCGACGACTTTGCCGTCCACCAGATCGACGTCCATGAAGGCAGGGCGGGTGGGCAGACCGGGCATCGTGCGGATGGCCCCGGCCAACGGGTAGAGGAAGCCGGCCCCCACGCTGGCGCGGATGTCGCGGATGGGGAAGATGTAGTCCTTGGGCGCACCCTTCCAGGCGGGGTTGTGGCTGAGCGAAAGGTGGGTCTTGGCCATGCAGATGGGCATGTTGGTGTAGCCGAGATCGGTGTAGAGCTTGATCTTCGCTTCGGCCTCCGGGCTGTAGTCCACGCCGGAAGCGCCGTAGACCTCGCGGGCCAGGATTTCGATCTTCTCCTTGATCGGGGCGTCGATGGCGTAGAGGTAGTTGAAGTTGGAAGGCTCCTCGCTGGCCTTGACCACCGCCGCCGCCAGATCGGCAGCGCCCTCACCGCCGTCGGCCCAGTGATAGGTCACGACGGCGTCGAAGGCTCCCGCGCGCAGGGAGGCTTCGCGGATGACGGCCCATTCGCGCTCGGTATCGGTGGTGCGGGCGTTGATGGCGACGACGACGGGGATGCCGAACTTGCGGGCGATCTTGATGTGCGCCTCCAGGTTGGGCAGGCCCTTCTTCACCAGTTCGACGTTTTCCTCCGTGTAGGCTTTGTCCAGCGGACGACCGGGAACGACCTTCGGGCCGCCGCCGTGCATCTTCAGCGCGCGGACGGTAGCGACGAGGACGACGGCGCTGGGCACGAGGCCGGAGGCGCGGCACTTGATGTCGAAGAACTTCTCCATGCCGATGTCCGCGCCGAAGCCGGACTCGGTTACGAGGAAGTCGCCAAGCTTGATCCCGATCTGGTCGGCGATGACGGAGGAGTTGCCGTGGGCGATGTTGGCGAAAGGCCCGGCGTGGACGAAGGCGGGCTGCTCTTCCAGCGTCTGGAGCAGGTTGGGCATGATGGCGTCCTTCATCAGCACCGTCATTGCCCCGGCGACGCCCAAATCCTCCGTCGTGATGGGATTCTTTTTCTTGTCCATCCCCACGACGATGCGCCCGATGCGCTCGCGCATATCCTCGAGGCTGGTCGTCAGCGCGAGGATGGCCATCAGTTCGCTGGCGACGGTGATGTCGTAGCCCGCCTGGCGGATGGGGCCGTCGCCCTTGCCGCCCAGCCCGACGATGATGTTGCGCAAGGCGCGGTCGTTGATGTCCACCACGCGGTTCCAGGTGATGGAGTAGGGGTCGATGTGCAGCTTCTTCAAGCCGCGCTTCTCGAAATATTTGTCGCTCCACCGGCTTTCGTGATAGATGCGGGCGTCGATCGCCGCGGCGCAGAGGTTGTGCGCTGCGCCGATGGCGTGGATGTCGCCCGTCAGGTGGAGGTTGAAGTCCTCCATCGGGACGACCTGGCTGTAACCGCCGCCCGCCGCCCCGCCTTTGATGCCGAAGGTCGGCCCCATCGAGGGCTGGCGGATGGCGCAGAGGGACTTCTTGCCCAGGTAGCCCAGCGCCTCCGTCAGACCGATCGTCGTCGTCGTCTTGCCCTCGCCTAACGGCGTCGGCGTGATGGCGGTAACGTCGATGTACTTGGCGTTGGGGCGGTCGGCCAATCTCTCGCGCACGTCGAGATGGACCTTGGCCTTGTACTTGCCGTACAACTCTAAGTCGTCCTCGCGCAATCCTGCCGATGCGGCGATCTCGGTGATCGGCTTCAGGGTGGCCGATTGGGCGATTTCGATGTCGGAAGGGACCGGTTTTACCTTACGAACGGCCATAGTTCAAAACCTCCTCGTTTGAAGTTGATGGTCTGATCTGCGTCCATTGTGGACGAGCGATGCTATTGTACACCGAACGGGGTAAGTTGTCTAACATCTTCCTCCTTCGAGCGTCATTGTCAGGGGGAAAGCGGCCAAGGGTTCGTCGCTGCTCCTCCCCTCCTGCTCAGGGGAGAGGCGTGACGATGCGCACGCTCCCGCGTCCCACGAGCGTTTCCACCTCCGCGCGCAGGGCCGGGGTGTAGCGGGTCTTTTCCGGGAAGTGGAGGGCGACCTGTTTCCCGCCGCTTTCCACGAGGATGAGGAAGTCGTCCTCGCCTTTCTCGCGTGTGAGCAGCGCGTGGAGCTTCCGCAGGCGGCGGAAATCGGCTTCGACGTCGCCGTTGCGCGGGAACGTGATGTAGAGTGTCGAGGGCGGGGTCGGCGGTTCGTCGGGCGGCGGCGGCATCGGGGCAGAGGCTTCGGCGGCGGTCTCCGTGGTTGTGTATTCGGGTTCTCTCTCTTTGAGCATGCTCTCTCCTTGGCGGGAAGGTGTTTGCTGCGGGTGAAGCAGGGCCTCCGGGGTCTTGATCCAGTCGGCGAGGAGGGGATGGTCCTCGCGGTTGGAGCGGGCGTCCAGCTTGCCGCTGACAACGACGATGGCATCGTCGCGGAGCAGCGGTCGGCTCTTGGCATAGGTGCGCGGGAAGACGACGACATCCACCGTGCCGCCGTTGCCTTCCAGCGTCACGAAGGCCATGGGATCGCCCTTCTTCGTGGTGATGCGGCGCACGCGGCGGATCATCCCGACGACGATGATCTGTTGGCCCAGCGGAGCGCCTTCTACCTCGGCCAGGGGCATCGTGACCAGGCCGGCATCGAGCAGTTGCCGCTCCTGTTTTTCCAGCGGATGCTCGGAAAGGTAGGTGCCGAGCAACTCCTTCTCCCATTCGAGAAGCTGACGATGGGAGATGGGCGGGACGGTCGGGGGCAGGGTGATCGACTGTACCGCCGTCTCATTCCCGAAGAGACTGAACTGCCCCACATCGCGGGCGTTGTGGATCTGCGTGCTCACGCTGACCATCTGATCCACCACCTGGAGCAGCAGAGGCCGTTCGCCGAAGTCGTCGAAGGCCCCCGCCTGGATCAGTGTTTCGAGGACGCGGCGGTTGAGCCGCCGCAGGTCCACGCGGGCGGCGAAGTCCCCTAACGAATGGAAGGTGCCGCCGGATTTGCGTGCCTCGACGATGGTCGCGGCGGCATCGTCGCCGACATTCTTGATCGCCCCCAGGCCGATGCGGATGGATCGCTCACCGCCGTCGTGTTCGATGGTGAACTCGACATCCGAGCGGTTGATGTTGGGGCCGACGATCTTCAGGCCGTGGCGGCGGGCATCGTTGATCAGGTAGCCGACTTTTTCGATGTTGTGCCGCTCCGTCGTCAGCAGCGCCGCCATAAATTCCAGCGGGTAATGGGCCTTGAGGTAAGCCGTCTGCGCGGTGATGACGGCGTAATCGGTGGCGTGAGCACGGTTGAAGCCGTAGCGGGCGAAGAATTCGATGTCCCCCCAGACGGCATCGACGATCTCCGGCGCGATGCCGCGCTTGAGCGCCCCCTCGCGGAACTTCTTCTTGTGCTCCTCCATCATCTCTTTCTTCTTCTTCGCCACCGCCTTGCGGATCATATCGGCCTCGCCGGGTTCGTATCCGGCCATGGCGACGGCGATCTGCATAATCTGCTCCTGGTAGATGATGATGCCGTAGGTATCCTCCAGAATCTCCTTGAGGATGGGATGGCGGTAGGTTACCGGCTCCTCCCTGTGCAGACGGCGGATGTAGGTGGGGATATTCTCCATCGGGCCGGGGCGGTAGAGCGCGAGGACGGCGACGATGTGCTGGAAGTTGTAGGGGCGCAGTTCCTGGAGCGTGCGCCGCATTCCCGCCCCTTCCACCTGGAAGACGCCGGTTGTGTCGCCGCTGGCGAGCAGGTCGTAGAGCTTCTTCACGTCGGCGTCCTTTTCCGGGTCATCGGGGACGCGCTCGTAGGGGATGGTCTGCATATCCAGCTTGCGCCCGTGCTCCTGCTCGATCAGCTCGCAGGTCTTGCGCATCTGCGTCAGCGTGCGCAGACCTAAGAAGTCCACCTTGAGCATTCCCAGCTTGTCCACGATCTCCATCGGCCACTGGGAGACGGTGCCGATGGCGCTCTCCTCGCTGGCCCCTTTCGTGGGGCGGTGGAGCGGAAGATACTCGACGATCGGCTTGTCGGAGATGATGACGCCCGCCGCGTGTGTGCTCGCGTGCCGCGTAACCCCCTCCAGTTGCTGCGCCGTGTCGATCAGCCGCTTGATGTAGGGCGTGCTTTCGTAGAGTTCCTTGAGTTCCGGGATGGTCTCCAGCGCCTGCGCCAGGCTGACCGGCTTGCCGGGGATGTTGGGGATCATCCGCGCCACACGGTCCACCTCGTTGAGCGGAATGTCCATCGCGCGGCCAACATCGCGGATGGCGGCGCGAGCGCCTAACGTCCCGAAGGTGATGATCTGCGCCACGCGGTCGGCTCCGTATCGCTCCACGGTGTAGGCGATCATCTCCTCGCGCCGGTCGTCCGGGTAGTCGAGGTCGATGTCGGGCATCGAGATTCGCGCCGGATTGAGGAAGCGCTCGAACATCAGCCGGTTCTTGAAAGGATCGACGTTGCTGATGCCCAAGGTGTAGGCGACGACGCTCCCCGCACCGGAGCCGCGCACGTTCCACCAGATGTCGCGCTCCTCCGAGGCGCGGCAGAGGTCCCAGACGATGAGGAAGTAATCGTCGAAGCCCATCGTGTGGATGATGCCCAGTTCGTAGTTCAGCCGCTCGCGTATGTGGGGATCGTCGGCGCGTGCCCCATAGCGCCAGACCAGCCCCTCCTCGCAGAGATGGCGCAGATAGCTTTCCGAGGAGCCTTGGTCGGCAGGGAGGGGAAACCTGGGCAGGTGATAGGGCGGCGCTTTCTTGATCTCCACCTCGCACGATTCGGCGATACGCACCGTGTTCTCCAGCGCCTCCGGCAGCTCGGCGAAAAGCTCCGCCATCTCTTGCGGCGAGCGCATGTAGTAGGAATTGTCGCTCATCCGCATACGGTTCGGCTCGTTGACCGTCTTCCCCGTCTGGATGCAGAGGAGGACGTCGTGCGCCTCGTACTGTTCCGGGCGGGCGTAGTGGATGTCGTTGGTCGCTACCAGCGGGACGCCCATCTCCCGGGCCAGTTCGACCATACGGCGATAGACCGGCTCGAACTTCGGCATCTCGTGCGACTGCAGTTCGATGTAGAAACGCCCCGGAAAAACCTCCTGATACCAGCGGATAGCTTCGCGGGCCTTCTCCTCCTGCCGCTGATAGATGAGGCGAGGAATCTCCCCGGCGACGCAGGCGCTGAGCGCGATCAGTCCCTCGCTGTGCTCGGCCAGCACCGCCTTGTCGATGCGCGGCTTGTAGTAGAAACCTTCAAGCTGGGCGATGCTCGCCAGCTTGAGCAGATTCTGGTAGCCGGTCTGATTCTGCGCCAGGAGGACGAGGTGGTAGGGCTTCCCCTCGCGGTGATCGCGGCTGTGGCGGGAGCCGACGGCCAGGTAGGCTTCGATGCCGATGATCGGCTTGATGCCCGCCTTCTTGCAGGCGAAGTAGAACTCCACCGCCCCGTACATCGTCCCGTGATCGGTGATCGCCAGGGCGGGCATGCCCAACTCGGCGGCGTAGGCGGCCAGCGCTTTCGGACTGCTCAGGCCGTCGAGCAGGGAGTACATCGTGTGTGTGTGCAGGTGGACGAAATCGGGCATAGTTCCTCCGCGTGCCCTGCTATTATACGACCGCGGGCAGCGCTCACAAGCCGCGGCACGCGGAGGTCTCACGCCGCCGCATCGGGGAGGAAGGCGGCGAAGACCTGATTGCCCAGCAGTCGACCGCGCGCCGTCAGCCGCAGCCGCCCCTCGCGCCATTCCAGCAGCCCCATCGCCGTGAAGCGCTCGATGGCCTGCGGGAAACATTCGCGCAGCGGCAGGTCGAAACGGTGCAGAAAGTCCACCTCGCCGACCCCCTCGGCCAGCCGCAGCCCCATCATCAGCGTCTCGCCGCGCTCCAGCGCCGCCCCGATCCGCTCCGAGGCGGCGACGGCCTCCCCACGCTCCGCCACCCGCGCCAGGTACTCCTCCACCGCTTCGACGTTGTGCCAGCGCCGACCCTCCAGCCAGGAGTGGGCGGCGACGCCTATCCCGAGCCAGGGTTCGTTGCGCCAGTAGGTGAGGTTGTGGCGCGAGGCGAAGCGCACCGTCGCCTCCGTCCGCCCGCCGGGTGGAAGCTGCCAGGGCCGACGCGGCACCGCCGTCCCCAGCGCCCAGTTGGAGATTTCGTACTGCCAGTAGCCCGCCTCCACCAGCCGCATCGAGGCCGCCTCGTACATCTCGGCGGCCAGATCGGGGTCGGGCGCGGGAAGTTGCCCGGCGGCGATCTGCGCCTCCAACGGTGTCCCCGGCTCCACCGTCAGCGCGTAGAGCGAGAGGTGCTGCGGGCGCAACGCCAGCGCCGCCTCCAGCGTGGCCTGCCAGCTTGCCAGGCTCTGACGCGGCAGACCGAAGATGAGGTCGAGGCTGAGGTTGCGGAAGCCGCCCGCGCGGGCCGCCTCCACCGCACGCACCGCCCCCGCCGCGTCGTGGAGCCGCCCCAGCAGGCGCAATACCGCATCGTCGAAGGACTGCACGCCGAGGCTGAGCCGATTCACGCCCGCCTCGCGCAGCGCCGCCGCCCGCTCCGCCGTCAGCGTCACGGGATTGGCCTCCAGGGTGATCTCCGCCTCCGGGGGGAGGTGGAAGCTCGCCCGCGCCTGCGCCACCAGCGCCGCCACCTCGGCGGGTTCGAGCAGGGAGGGCGTCCCGCCGCCGAAGTAGAGCGTCCGCGCCCGCAGCGCCGGGAAGCGCTCGGCCCAATGACGCATCTCCACCTGCAGCGCGGCCACGTAGGCCGCGCGATGATGCAGCTTGCCGGTGTAGGTGATGAAGTCGCAGTAGGCGCAGCGGCGCAGGCAGAAGGGAACGTGGACGTAGAGCGCGATCTCGCTCATCCGATCCCCCTCAGCGCGGCGAAGGCGATCGCACCCGCCAGCCCCGCGCCCAAGGCGAGCCAATCGAGCGGGCGCATCCGCAGATCGCGCCAGACGGTGCGCCGCGCCGTCCGCCCCAGCCCGCGCGCGGCCAGCGCCATCGTCAGTTGGTCGCTCTGGCGCAGCGTACCGATGACGACGGCGACGAGGACGGGCAGGTAGCCGCGCCATCGCTTCAGCAGCGGTCCCTCCGCCCGCCATCCCCGCGCCGCCTGCGCTTCCCGCACGGTCACGAAGAGGCCGTAGATGGCGGGGATGAAGCGCAGCGTCAGGCTGAGCATCAACCCCCATTCGTAGGGCATCCCCAGGCGGACGAGTGCCTGCACCAGGCGGCGCTGCTCGGTGGTGAAGAGGAGCGCCGCGACGAGATAGGCCATCAGCAGGACGCGCAGCGCCAGGTAGAGCGCCGCCTCCACCCCGCCCGAAGTCCAGCGCAACGGCCCCCACGCCAGCAGCACCCCGCCGCCCGGCGAGAAGAAGGGTTGCAGGAGGAGGATGAAGAAGAGAAGCACCCGCATCTGCCGCCAGAGCCAGGTCAGCAGGTGGAGGGGAACGCCGTTGAGGCGCAGGAGGCCCAGCAGGACGAGCAGCCCCGCCGCCATCGCCCAGGGCGAATGGATGAGGAAGGCCGCCGTCAGCCCCTCGGCCAGCAGCAGCAGCTTGACGCGGGGATCGAGCCGGTGGAGCGGTGAATCGCCCGGCACGTAGAGGTCGAAGGTGATCATCGCCCGCCCTCCCCGGCGAGCATCGCCGCCGGTTCCCCCTGCGCCGCGATCCGCCCCGCCTCCAGACGGACCACGCGGTCGGCGGTGGCAGCCAGCGCCATCTCGTGGGTCGCCAGGAGGATCGTCGTTCCGGCTGCGCGGCGCTCCGTCAGCCAGGCGAGCAGTTGCTGCCAGCCGCGCCCGTCCAGCCCCACCGTCGGCTCATCGAGGACGAGGATCGGCGTCTCCAGCGCCGCCAGCGCGGCGAGCGTGATCGCCCGCCGCCGCCCGTAGCCGAGGATGGCGGGCGGCGCGTCGGCCAGCCCCTCCAGCCCGAAGCGGACCAGCGCCGTCTCCACGCGGCGATCCACCTCCGCCAGCCCAAGCTGGCGCGGCCCGTAGGCCACCTCCTCGCGCACCGTCGCCGCGAAGAGCTGCCGCTCCGGTCGCTGGAAGAGGAAGCCCACCTCGCGGGCCAGTTCGCCCACCGACCGCCCCGCCGTCTCCTGGCCGAAGAGGCGGACGGAGCCTGCGGCAGGACGGAGCAGGCCGTTCAGGTGGCGCAGGAGCGTGCTCTTGCCCGCGCCGTTGGGGCCGATGAGGGCGACCATCTCGCCCTCGGCAATCCGGAGGGAGAGGCCGCGCAGCGCCTCGACGCCGTTGGCGTAGCGATAGCGCACGCCGCGCAGTTCCACCGCCGCCTTGCCGCGAGGGGAAGCCGCCCCGCGCAGCCGCTCCAGCGCCGCATCCTCCACCGCCACGCCGTGTTCGGCCAGTGCCTGCTTGGGCCAGCGGTCGAGGGGGCGCGGCGGGGAGAGCATGCCCTCGGCGAGGAGGCAGCTTTCCGCCCACGGTGCGAGCCGGTCGAGCGCGGCGGTGGCGAGCAGCGTCGCCCCCTCCGCCCGCAGTTCCTCCAGCGCGGCGCGCACCTCCGCCCGCCCCTGCGGATCGAGGCCGCCCAGCGGCTCGTCGAGCAGCAGCAGGCGCGGCGACTGCGCCCAGAGCGCCGCCAGCGCCAGCCGCTTCTGCTGGCCGCCGGAGAGCGTCCAGGGCGGGCGGCGGTTCAGCCCCGCCAGCCCGAAGCGGGTCAGCGCCGCCTCCACCCGCCGCCCGATGGCCTGCGGCTCCATCGCCAGCGCCTCCAGCCCCCAGGCGATCTCCTCCTCCACCGAGGTGGTGAAGAGTTGGGTCGCCGTCTCCTGGAAGAGGAGACCGACCTGCGCGGGCGTGGGGATTTCCCGCCGCAGGTCGAGGCCGAGCACCTCCAGCCGCTCCGCCCGCAGCTCGCCGCCCGTGTAGGCGGGCACCAGCGCGTCGAGGAGATGGCAGAGCGTGCTCTTGCCGCCGTCGCTCGCGCCCAGCACCGTCCGCGCCGCGCCCTCCTCCAGATGGAGCGCGAGGTCGCGGAAGAGAGGGACGGCCTCGCGCCCTTCCGGCGGCGTCGGCCAGGCGAAGGTCAGGCCACGGAGTGCGATGGCTTCGGGGGGCAAACTTCACCTCACTTGGGATGGAACACGCAACACGCAGTACGTGCTGCGTGTTGCGTGCTGCGTGTTGCATGCTGCGTGTTGCGTGTTGCGTGTCGCGTGCTGCGTATCGCGTCCCTCAGCTTTCCTCGCCGTGGAGGACGGTCGCCCGCTGCCCGGCGATATAGGCTTCCAGGTTCTCCAGCGCCTCGCTGTCGGTGAACTGGATGGGCGGCGACTTCATAAAGTAGGCCGAAGGTTCGACCAGCGCCCCGGCCAGGCCGCGATCCATCGCCAGCTTGGCGGTGCGGATGGCGTCGATCATCACCCCGGCGCTGTTGGGGCTGTCCCAGACCTCCAGCTTCAGTTCGACGTTGAGCGGCAGGTTGCCGAAGGTCGTCCCTTCCATACGGATGTAGCACCACTTGCGATCCTCCAGCCAGGGGACGTAGTCGCTCGGCCCGACGTGGATGTTGCGCTCGCCCAGGCTGTAGGGAATCTGGCTGGTTACGGCCCGCGTCTTGGAGATCTTCTTCGATTCCAGCCGCTCGCGCTCCAGCATGTTGAGGAAGTCGGTGTTGCCGCCGAAGTTCAACTGGTAGGTGCGCTCGATCTTCACGCCGCGATCGACGAAGAGGCGGCTGAGGACGCGGTGGATGATCGTCGCGCCGACCTGGCTCTTGATGTCGTCGCCGACGACGGGCAGGCCGCGCTCGGCGAAGCGCCGCTGCCAGTACAGCTCGCGGGCGATGAAGACGGGGATGCCGTTGACGAAGGCGCAGCCGGCATCGAGCACCTGCTCGACGTACCACTTCGTCGCCATCTCGCTGCCCACGGGGAGGAAGTTGATGACGACATCGGTCTTCGTCTCCTTGAGGATGCCGACGATGTCGGCGGTGGGGCCGGGGGCCTTCTCGATGACCTCTTTCAGGTACTTGCCCAGGCCGTCGTGCGTCATACCACGATAGACGGGGACGCCGAGATGGGGCACGTCGGCGAACTTGGCCGTGTTGTTGGGCGGCGCGAAGATCGCTTCGGAAAGGTCCTTGCCCACCTTGGCCGCGTTGATGTCGAAGGCGGCGGTGAACTCGATGTCGCGCACGTGGTAAGGGCCGAGCCGGGGGTGCATCAGGCCGGGGATGAAGGCGTCGTCGGGAGCCTCCTTGTAGAACTCGACCCCCTGCACCAGCGCCGAGGCGCAGTTCCCTACACCGATGATGGCTACACGGATTTTCTTGTCGGACATATCAGCCTCCTGGATTGAGTTCAATGCGAATTGGGGGGCGACGGCGGCCAAGACGCTGTCGCTCATCATACCCGCGGATGATAAATGCCCGCCTTGCATTGTCAATCACCCCGCGCACGGTATAATCTTCGTTATGGCAAAGCAAACGACGACACCGCTGCGCCGACAATACCTGCAACTCAAGGCGCAATACCCCAATGCGATCCTCTTCTTCCGGCTGGGCGACTTCTACGAGACCTTCGACGAGGACGCAGAGATCGCCGCGCGCGAGCTTGACCTCGTCCTCACCTCGCGGCCGGTGGCGAAGGGGCAGCGCGTGCCGATGGCCGGTATCCCGCATCACGCCGCCGAGAATTACATCGCCCGTCTGATCAACAAGGGCTACCGCGTCGCCATCGCCGAGCAGATCGGCGAGCCGAACGGGAAGGGGCCGATGGAGCGCCGCGTTACGCGCGTCGTCACGCCGGGGACGCTCATCGAACCGGCGCTGCTGGCCGACAAGGAGCCGAACTACCTCGCCGCCGTCGTCATCGAGGGGAAGCGGGCCGGGCTGGCCTACGCCGACATCTCCACGGGCGAGTTCGCCACCACGCAATTGGAGGATGACGATCCGCTCAACGCCGTGCGGCAGGAACTGGCCCGTCTCCGCCCGCGCGAACTGCTCATCCCGCAAAGCCCCTCGTGGAAGGAGAGCGCCGACGGGCGGGAGCAGCCGAGGCCGGAGGAGAGGCTCTCCCCCCTCGATGGGCTGCACCTCACGCGCTGGCCGCTCTTCCGCTTCGACGAGGAGGCGGCCCGTCAAGCGCTGCTGGAGCACTTCGGCGTGCGCACCTTGCGCGGCTTCGGCTGCGAGGGGAAGCCGCTGGCGCTCCGCGCTGCCGGGGCGCTGTTGGCCTACCTGCAGGAGACGCAGCAGGGCCTCCTGCCGCAGATCGTCGGGCTGACGACCTACGAGACGGGCGGTTTCGTCATCATCGACGCGGCCTCGCGGCGCAATCTGGAGCTGGTGGAGACGCTGCGCGGCGAGCGCAAGGGGTCGCTGCTCCACGTCATCGACGCGACGTTGACGCCGATGGGCGGGCGGCTCCTGCTCCGCCGCCTGGCACGCCCGCTGGTGGAGATCGCGCCGCTGGAACGGCGGCTCGACCAGGTGCAGGCTTTCTTCGACGACGCGCTCCTCCGCGCCGACGTGCGCCATCTCCTCAAGCCGATCCCCGATCTGGAGCGGATGACCAACCGCGTGGTGGCGCTCAAGGCCTCGCCGCGCGACCTGGCGGGCATCCGCGCGGCGTTGCTCGCCGTGCCGGAACTGCGTCATCGGCTGGAGGAGGCGCGGTCCACCGCTCCGCCCGGCTTCGCCGCCCTGCTGGAAGGGCTGGAGGGGCTGGAGGCGGTCGCCGACCTCATCGGCGCGGCGCTGGTGGATGATCCACCGGCCCAGCTTGGCGGCGGGCGTCTCATCCGCCCCGGTTACTCCGACGAACTGGACGGCATCGTCAACGCCAGCCAGCACGCCCGTGACTGGATTGCCTCGCTGGAGGCGAAGGAGCGGAAGCGAACGGGGATCAAGAACCTGCGCGTCCGCTACAACAAGGTCTTCGGCTACTACATCGAGGTTACGAAGGCCAACCTCCACCTGGTGCCCGATAACTACATCCGCAAGCAGACGCTGGTCAACGCCGAGCGCTTCATCACGCCGGAACTGAAGGAGTACGAGAGCCTGGTGCTCAACGCCGAGGAGCGCATCGCGGAGGTGGAGCGGCGGCTTTTCCGCGAGCTTGTGGAGCGCGTGGGGGCGCAATCCGCCG
>JALXBP010000105.1 GCA_026991395.1 Anaerolineae bacterium
CCGCCCTTCCCCGACCCGGCGACGGGCGCAGGCCCTGCGCACCGCCCGCGACCTGATGGGCGGCCCGCGTCCTTCCTGGGCATCGCCTTCTGCACCGCGGCCTGCTCCGCCGTCCTACCGCGTCGTCCCGCCGCGAGGTGCCCCGGGCCGCTGGGTCGAGGAGGTCGAGGCCAAGGCCCTGGAAGAAAGCGAGGAGGAATTCGATGAATGAGGCAACCCTGCCCCGACCGCTGCACAACAAGGCGCGGCACATCATCCGCGTCCTGCCTGCCACGTTAGCACAGCGTGGCCTGAAGCCCGCCATCAGGGAGTGGATTGCTACGCCCTCCCAGCAAAGCGGTGCCTGGTGGCTCTTCGGCATCCTCGATGTCGAGCAAATCGAGCGGCTGGAGGCCTACACCGACGCCGCCGTGCTCCACCACCTGAGCACCGCCCTGCGCGGGATACCGATCTACATCTCCAACTCCAACGGACTGCGCTATGCCATCTCCCTCTCGCCCCTGCCCAGCCTGCCGCGCAAGGTCGAATTCCCCGCCGATGCCCCGCGCGACATGCTGGGGATGGGCGCGGGGTATCGCGGCCCTCTCTCCGTGCCGTGGAAGGTCGGCCACCTGCTGGTCGCAGGGATGACCGGCTACGGAAAGTCCAACTTCCTGCGCCTCATCGCCTACCAGGCGCTGCGCGACGGCCTGCGCCTGCTCCTGGCCGACCCCTACGGCACGACCTTCGCCATGCTCAGAGACCACCCTGCCCTGCAGGCCCCCATCGCCACCGATGCCTTCTCGACGCAGGAGATCATCGAGGAGGCACTGGCCGAATGTACACGCCGTGCAATGCACTACGAACAAATCCCGGGCTATCCCGAAAACCTGGAGGAGTACAACGCCGCTGCGCTGAAGGCAGGGAAGGAGCCGCTGCCCCGCCTCCTCGTCATCCTCGACGAATACACCAACCTCGTCGCAGAGGCCGGAGGCCCGCGCAGTACCCTTGCCCAGAGCGTGGATCGCCTGGCCCGTATCGGGCGCAAGTTCGGCGTCGTCCTTGTCTGGGCGGCACAGGAGTTCAACCGAAGCCTCGTCGGGCGGCTGCGTGACCAGGGGGAGGCCGTGGCCTTCCGCCTGCGCAACGCCGACGCTGCCCGCAACTTGGGGTTACCCCAGGCCGTCCACCTGCGCCGCAAGGGACTGGCCGTCAGCACCCGATGGGGGACGTTCCAGAGCTACCTGCTGCCCAAGGAGCTGCTCATCGAGGCGGCAGGAGCCTCTTCCCGCGCAGGCGCACCGTTCCAGCTCGGCGAGGAGGAGCTTCGCCTCCTGCGCCTTGCGCAGGAGCACGGCGGGATGCTCTCCATCCCCATCCTGAAAGAGGCGGGGTGGTCGGAGTGGGCGGCCCGCACCATCCTGCGCCGGTGGGAAGAGCGCGGCTGGCTGCGCCGCGACCGCGCCGGTCGGCGTACCATCACCGCCGCCCTGCGGGAAGTTGCCTCAAGGCCTCAAGGCCCTCAAGGGGCCTCAAGGGACCTCAAGGCACCTCAAGGCCCTCAAGGTCTCTCGCAAGGCCTTGTCGAAGGAGGTATGGCGTGAAGATTATCGCCGTAGCAGCACAGAAAGGCGGCGTAGGCAAGACGACAACGGCGATCACCCTGGCCCACGGGCTGGCGCTCGAGGGCAAGACGGTGCTCCTCGTCGATCTCGACCCGCAGGGACAGGTGGCCGTTGCCTTGGGGCAACCCCAGGCATCGGGCATCTACCGGCTGCTCGTCGCCGAAGTCCCCTTGCGCGACGTTGCACGGAGGACAGGGCGCAATCACCTCTGGCTTCTGCCCGGCGACAAGCGCACAGTCACGGCGCAGACCGTCCTGCTCTCCGAGGGGTGGAACCTTGCCGAGGCGCTGCGGCAGAACCTCACGGCCCGCCTCAACGGGGGGATCGACTACCTTGTCTTCGACACAGCCCCGTCCGTTGGAGGCTTCCAAGAGGCAGCCGTTGCCCTCTCCGACCTTGCCATTGTCCCTGCGGCCACCGACCACCTTGCCCTACACGGGGTGGCCAGCTTCCTGAGCACAATAGCCGTTCTGCGTCGTCGGCAGGGCTGGCAGGGGGCGATCTGGATGCAGCCGACCTTCTTCGACCCCACGCGGGCATCGCGGGAAAACCTTGCCCTGCTGCAAGACAAGGGCAAAGAGCTGGGACTGCCCGTCCTGCCGCCCATCCACCGCGCCACCATCCTGCGCGAGGCCGCCGCAGCAGGGCAGACCATCTTCGAGTATGACCCGCGCAGCCGTGCCGCCGAGGAATACGCTCAGCTCATCTGGAACGTCCTGGAATTCACGTAGGAGGCAACAATGCCGAGGAAGAAGCGAGCAGTCAATGACCCCTTCGCCGCGCTTGAAACCGAGGTTCCCTTGGAGCCGACGGAGGCCATCCCCGCCGTCCTGGGGCGTCGCCCAAGCCGTGCCAAGCGCAACAGAGCGTGGGAAACAAGGCACAGAACACGGTCCTACCGATACATTCCGGACGAGGTGCATCAGGAGATCGTCGCCATTGCGCAGCAGATGCACGTACCCACAGGGGAGATCGTGCGCCGCCTGCTGGAGTACGGCTTAGAGGCACTCCGTGAAGGACGCCTCGCCCTTACCCCGCATCCGCGCAATGCGGTCTCGATGACCCTCTACCCGGAGGAGAGGCGATGACGCAAGCGGCATCGTCAGCGGCACCGCTTACGGCATCGTCAGCGGCACCGCTTACGACGCCGCCAACATAGCCGCTTGCATCCCGCCGCGACGCCTTCCAGAGGGCGGCGAGGCGCGGGCGAAGTGGAGGCGATGCTCTCCCGATCCTCCGCCCTTCGTCCGTTCCCTCGCCCTCCTCTGGAGAGCATCGCCAGGAGGAAGGAGGACAAGACGATGAATGAAAGGGGGTGGTACAACGTCCCCGTACCCTCAGGAGGCCTTCCAGGGGGGTACGCAGGAGGCGCGGCCCGCCTCTTCGCGATGTGTGCGAGGGGTGGTAGCGGTGCCGTGGCCTGGATTGCATGGTGGATGGACGGAGGCGTTCGACGGAGCGCCGGGGTGTGCTCGCTGGGCCCTCGGCTGGTGGCTTCCACAACGGGAAGCGCCGGGGTGTGCTCTTTGGGCCCTCGGTTGGTGGCTCCGAGGGGGTGAGACAATGCCGCGACAACGACGACGTGGACGACCACCCATATCGCCGTCAGCGTGGGAGCTGCCCGACTTCATCAAGGTTCCCACCTGGCTATTGTCGATACCCTTGAGCGCCAATGCCCTGAAGCTGTGGATCGTCCTGCGCACTCATGCCTGGAGGGATGAAGAGCGTGGTCGCTTCAGTCCTCCTGCTGTGGCGCTGATGGACAAGGAGCTTCAGCAGTGGATGGGGATGACACGACAACAGATCAACAACCTGATACGGGAACTGGAGAGAAACGGCCTGCTTACCCGACAACGTAAGGAGGGGCGGCGATACCTGCGGCTGGTAAAACCGGAGGGAATTAACGTAAAACCTATTTTACGTAAAATAGATTTTACGGAAAATCCCTATCATCATGATCTATATAGAGATAGATCTATTGGAGAGAGTCACGTAGTAGATCCAACCGATGATGATGATCTCTCTCTAAAGAGACATGGGGCGAATTTACGTCAAATGGATTTTACGGAAAATCCATTTGACATTAATTCCCCGCCATCGCCATCCCCGCAGGACGCTCTCCTCGCCTTCCTGACAGAGCGGGGCGTCTTCGAGGCTCCGGCCAGGCGCATTGTCGAAGCCCTGATGGACGAACGCGGCCTTGATCTCGACGAAGCCAAAGCCGCCTTCCTGAAGACCTTGCGGGAAACAGAGGACATCCGCCTGACCGTGGCCCGTCTCAAGGACGGCCATCTCGATGAGGACGTGGAGGCCGCCCTGGATGAAGCCAAGTGGGGCAGAGTGGAAAGCGGCGGTGAAGGAAACACCGATCTGCCGCCGGTTTCGCCCTTCCGGCCCCAACGCCTGCGCCTGCGCATCGATCCGGAGGCTCAAGACCTCTGGCGTCAGGTGCTGAGCGAACTGGAATTGCAGTTATCGCGACCGGTCTTCGACACCTGGTTGCGTCCCTCGCGCGGGCTGGCCCTGCGTGCCAACGGTGACGGACGACAGCACCTGTATGTCCTGGTTACCAACGGCTACGCCGCGGAATGGCTCTCCGGCAGGCTCTACCCGCGTATCCTCAAAACGGTGAGGTCGCTCTGGGCGGGCGAAGGCGATCCTCCGCCGGTCGAGTTTCTCACGAAGGAGACCTTACCCGATGACCTCGTTGCTCCTCCGCCGGTCGAGTTCTTCATCGGGGAGGCATAGCCATGAGCGATGGGACGGGGATCACAGGGCATATTCTGCGCTGGGACATCCTGGGCGGATTGCCGTTGCGCAGTGGGTCGGTGGATATGATCTTCACCGATCCGCCCTATGACCGTCAGGCATTGCCTTTGTACGGCGCAGTTGCGCGGGAGGCGGCGCGTCTGCTGCGTCCCGGTGGCTTCGTCGCCGTGATGGCCGGGCATCTCTACTTCGACGAGATCATCGGTCTTTTCAGCAGAGAGACCGAACTGGCCTATCACTTCACCTTCGTGCTGGGACTGAGTGGCAGGTACGGGGGACTGGTGTGGCGCAGACGAATGCCGATTGCCATACGTACAAAGTTGGTCCTCGTCTATCGCCGTCGTGGGGGAGGTTGCCAGCGCACGGCTATGACTTCGCTCTACTGGGGCGACGGGGCGGACAAGGACTTTCACCCGTGGGGGCAGGACGTGGACAGTCATCGGTACTACATCGACTGCCTGACGGCGCCGGGTGATCTGGTCGTCGATCCGCTGGCCGGTGGCGGGACAACGGCTGTGGCCTGCGAACTGATCGGCCGCCGGTGGATCGTCGGGGACATCGACGAAGTTGCCGTTGAGACAATGCGCAAGCGGCTTGGCGGCATCATACCGCTTCATCGGCAAGAACCCGAACAACTCACCCTGTGGAATGGGACACAGTCCTGGGGCATAGCCGAGCACGACACAGTCAGGAGGCCATAGATGAGCCACACTGCCCTTGTCAAATGGCTGGGCACGAAGAATGACTATGACGAGCGCTTCTGGGAGGCGCTGAAGACGTTGTATATCTACTGGGGTGCTATCGGGGCGACCTTTCCCCTCGATGTGCCTCGCAGCCGGTGGACGCTGGAACAGACCAAGACCTTCTCCACCTTCTGGCTGGGCCAGCTATGGCACGACGTTGCAAGGGACCTTGTCAAGGCTTGGGACAAGGCATGGGCCGAGCTTGGGGCACGTGAGCGCAAAGCCCTGCGCCGCATCGCCTGTGATGGCGGCCACGTTGACCTGCTGCGCTCGAACCTCACGCCGTTGGCGGGCTTAGGGGCCTATACGCGGTCCGGCTACCTCGACCACGTCCTGACGGGCAACTTCGCCTACTACGTCTGCTTCTACGCAGGCAAGCCCGCAGAGGCGCGGTCACGGCTGGAAACGATGCTGGCCAGCAACGGATACAGAGTACAATGAGCAGCAACGCAGCCGCCGCAATACTCTATTGCGTGGCAACATTGCCAAGGGGGGACATGTTCATTGTCATCTCATTGCTGTCAACATTGCCACGCCCTTGTTATTTGCCCCAGCGCATAAGCAATGCAATGCGTCAATGCACAAATCGGCGCTGCGCTGCCCCTGTTCTCTTCGGAGAAAGGGCCAATGTTCATTCGGGCGCACACACAGCGACCGCACAACAGGGATCGGGGGGCATTGGTGCAGGAGGCAATGCACGTATTGCGCTGGCAACAGATCATTGCGCAGTAACGCTGCGCTTAGGGATTGCCCTATCCGGTAAACGATGCAATTCTCCATTGCGTGGCAATATTGCCACGCACTTAGGACTTGCCTCTGCTAATGCGCACTGCAAAGCATCGGCGCAATGCGGCTGCTTATGGCCCCTTGGAAAAAGGGCAATGCGTACTTGCCGGTGCGGGACTATGTGCAGCGTACCGCGGAGGGAGCGCCGCCGTGCGGCGCAGCCGTCGTTGAACGGGGGAAAAAGGCAATGGGCGACACGGCACACACAAAGGTGAAACTCTCCCCGGATGTGGCCCTGGCCCGGCTCATCGCCGCGGCCAGAGGCAACCCGCGAGACCTGCTCCTGCCTGCGACGAAGTATCCGCTGGAGGCCGTGCTGCTCCGACGGGATGACGGCTCTCTGATCGTCGTCCTCGCCGTGCCCTCCGGCGGGGTGGGGAGGACGGAGACGCTGGTCGCGGTGCAGCCTGTTACTCTGAGGGGAACCTTGGTTACCCACAACAACGGACTGCACTACCTGGTTACGGCGCAGGGCGTCAGCGTCCCGCTCAAGGTCGGGCGCTACGGCGCGGCCCTGCGGCTGCTGGCCGGACAGCGGGTGGAGATCAGGGGGAACTACGCCGAAGGGGGCTACTTCGACGTGGCCGAGATGAAGGTCGAGGAGGAAGGAGGCATCGATGATAACGATGACGCCGGCGGCCTATGACGAACAGGGCTACGGGTACTATGCTCCGAATGAAACGGTGCTGCGCCGCTTCGTCGAGTTGTTGCAGCGGCAGGAGGCAAAGGGGAAGGGCCGGTCGGTCTCCCTGGCCCGGCTCTGGCGGGAGGCAGGCGGTGCGATGGCCGTGCCCGTCCCGGGGGAAGAGAGCGACAACGATGATGAGGTACAGTGATGCTGTGCTTCGGCGATGGAGCGGGCAGGTAGAGGACTACCGCCTTGCCGGGTCCGGGGTCTTCGAGGCCCTGCGGGCCTACTGGCTGCTGTTGAAGCGCTATCTTCCCTCCGGGCCGCACATCGTCTATATGGGCCGTGCAGATTACGTGCGGCTAACCGAACTCTGGCGGTACCAGTGGGCCGTTCCGCACCCCGGCGTTCCCGACCTCGTTCTGGCCTGGCTGGATGCCTGGGACGGGTTCTCAGTGGAGCTTCGCCGGGTGCTGCTCCTGGCGGCGGCAGGGCACAGCAACAGAGCCGGTATTATTCCCCCGCGGTTCGCTGGAGAGGTGCGGAAGCGGCTCGGAGGACTTGGGGCCTTCTGCGAGATGTCATCCGTCGGGCTGGCGTTGCTGGGGAATTTCCGCTTCTTTACCCTTGCTTTCCAGGAGCAAAGGGTACGGGAGGGGCTGCGCCTGGCGCTGGAGACCTGGCGGCAGGGGGTGAGATAGTGATCGACGGAGATCGCGACCGAGACTTTTCGGGGTCTTTTCACCCTGCCGCAAGCGGCAGTGTAAGCGGGCCGCTTACAGGCCGCTTACATACCGCTTACCCCGCCGCAAGCGGCAATGTAAGCGGGCGAACGCGGAGGGGGGCGAATTCGCCCCCTGTTTTCGATGAGGGGCTATGATGATATATCTGCAGAGAAAAAGGCCCTTAGAGAGGCTCTACGCGCGAGTTTGCAAGGTTGATTGAGACGGTGCTCCGAGGGTGGGGAAAAGGGGATCGAGCGGTGTTGTTCCCTCCTTGCCAACTCCCCCAAGGTATGCTACAATGACGGCACGAGGCTGCCCGCTTGCCTCGTTAAAGATACGCGGGAAGGCGGGGCCGCAGGGCTGTCCATCTGCGGAGTAACTCCGTCATTCGAGGTCGCAGGAGAGCCACTTGCCTGCGACGCCCGGGCAGGGGCCAGAGAGAAAAAAGAGGGCACGGTTGAAACCGGTGTCGTGTGACGCCGGCGTCTGCCGTGCCCTCTTTGCGTTGGGAAAGGAGCAGGGCGTATGTACCAGGTGGTGATCATCATCGGCTATGTGGGGCGCATTGGCAAGGTGGAGGTGCGCGGGGACAAGGCCTATACCTCCTTCCGCCTGGCAACGACGCGCCGCTACCGCGATCTCGACGGGCATATGCAGCAGGCAACGACTTGGCATACCGTCAAGGCATGGGAGCACTGGGCACAGATCGCTGCCTCCTACCACAAGGGGGATACGGTCTTCGTTCGCGGGTACATCGAGAACAGCACAGATGAGCAGGGGCGCTTTCGCTCGGCTATCGTTGCCCAGCAGCTTCTGCGCCTCTCCTCGAAGGCGGATATACAGCGACGCGGGACACTGGAGCAGATCGTGGCTGCTCTCTCCGATGACGAGATCACCGTCCTGCAGGAGTTGCTCCGCCGACGGGCGGCGGGGGAAGTCGCCATCCCCGGCGGGAAGAGGCAAGGGGCGTAGCCCTGTCCTTCCCTCGGCCTTCGCGCACGGCTGCGCCAAGGCGGGCACAAAGGGACAGGGCGGGGAAAAAGGGCAGAGATGCTCTCCTTCGCTCGTCGCACAGGCCAAAGGCGGCAGGCTCCCACAGGGCGGCTGCGCCATAGCGGGGAGCAAGGGGGCAAAACAGGGAAAAGGGACAAGGATGCCCGGCAAAGTGGAGACAGGGGAAAATGGCATTGGCGGCTTGTCCGCAGGGCAAGCCGACTGCGGGAAAAAGAAAGCACCACGCCCTTTTGTGCGCGGTGCTCCAATCGCGCTCGGTGTTGCCTGCCGTCCCCGACCCTTCGGGGCAATCCGGCAACGTGAGACAGCTCTATCATAGCACCGGAGGTTCACCGTGTCAAATCGGCGTTGGCTTTGGGGGTTCCTTGCGTTGATGCTTCTCGTCGGGCCGCTGCTCGTCGGCGTGGCCGCCTCGCCCTGCGATGACTTCGGCGACCCCATCCTCCTGTCGCCTTACCAGATCGAGCGGGTGAGTTACCTGGACGAGGTGCTGGCCTGGGGGGAGACGGAGGATGAACTGCTGGAGCGGCTGGGCACGATGATAGCCGAACCGCCGCCGACCTCCTTGGGGGAAGGCTATGCCCGTGCCGAGGAGGCCGGACAGCTTCAGGCACGGATGGAGGCCCACGAGCTTCCCCAGGCTCCCCCCGCCTATGCCTCCCTTCAGGGACAGATGGAGGCCCTCCACGACTTGGCCCTTGCCTCCGTCGAGGCATTGCTGGCTTACTACGGGGATGGTTCGGGGGAGCACCTGAACGAGGCCCGCAACGGCTTTGCAGAGGCGCGGCAGGGCCTCGATGATCTCCTCACCGGCGTGGAGGCCTTGAGACCGCGACCGTGCCGGGAGGTGTGGCGGCGTGGTGGATGACCTGAACGTCCGCCTGGAACTCCTGCACCGTCAGTACGAGGCGGCGCAGGGACGCGCCGTGAAGATGGCCCGCCTGGCCGAGCGGCGCAGGGCCTTGCTGCGCTCCGTCTGGGAGGTCCTCTTCCCTGCGGAACTGGCCTCGCTGATTGCCGCAGGATTGGGCGATGACGAGGTGGGTCGGCGGCTCTATCAGCTGCTTCTGGAACGGCGGCAAGGACTGCTGCGGCCCGATGACAACGGAGCATCGCAGTGTGAAGAGAGCAGGGGAGAGGACAAAGAAGAGGCGGCGGAGGAAGCGCCGACCGTCGAACTGACGGAGGAGCAGCGCATTGTCCTTCAGGTGCTGGGTATCGAACTGGCGGCGCGGCAGGTGCTCCGACGGGCAACAGAACGGCTGGGAAACTCGGAGCGAACCGTCCACCGCCTGCTGAGTGAACTGAAGGAGATGGGACTGGTGGAACGCCGTAGCCTGGCCGTCCCCAAAGGGGTGGGGGAGTTGAGTAGTACGCTCTACCTCCTCACGGAGGAGGGGCGCAAGGTTTACCGGGGTCTCTTCGGTGCCGAGCCGATGAGCACCGAGACGGCCTTCGGCGGCTATCACTCGCCGGAGGCCTGGTGGTTTATCTCCACCGTGGCGCAGATGATACGCAGGGGGAACGAGGCCCCGGGCGGGCGCTTTGCCTATGAGGTCTTCGATCCCGTCGCCGAGCCGGAGGCGACGAATACGGCGGGCTTCCGCCGTCGCTATGGCGATGAGGACGGGTCGCGGCGCGGCAGTGAACCCGATCTCATCGTGCGGATGCGGGCACGGCAGGGCGGGCAGGCGCTCAGTGTGGCCGTGGAGGTGGAGCGTGCACTCTACGCTGCACACGCCCTCAAGGCAAAGGTGGCCAAGAACCTGCGGCACTATACCGGGGCGGGCTTCGCGGCGACATACTATGTGGCTACGACGAAGGAAGCGGCGCAGCTTCTGCGCGGAGCAGTGCGCAAGGTAACGGCGGATGTGCGCGAGGGCAAGGCTGTCCTGCCCAATCGCGCCTTCGTCGCCATCTTCTCACTGCCGGAGATCGCCGGGGTCGAGGCGGGGTGGGTGCCCTCGCCGCGGATGATCGAGACGGAGTGGCTGCACAACGGCCAGCCTTCGAAAGCCTGGCCACAGGGGGCATGGCCCGTCTTCTACTACTACAAGCACAAGGTCAAGGGAGGTGGCAGGAATGGACGGTGAGGCAATTACCCACGCGGTACGCTTTGTGCTCCACCTGTGGGGCAATGGCATGGTGCTGGCTGCGCTCTTCCTCTGGCGGATCGGCCCCTTCGCCCTGGCCGGGGCAGGCTTCGCGGCCTTCGTCTGGCAGGGCCGCCCCCCGCGCTGGCACGAAGCTAAGGTGGACAGAGGCGCAGAAACAGAGCCGAGCTTCTCATTCCGTTGATGTTGACAAACTGAGCAAGTTATGATAGAGTAATCGCGAGGCTGCCCGCTTGCCTCGTTAAAGATACGCGGGAAGGCGGGGCCGTGGATCTGCCCGTCCACGGAGCTACCCCGTCATTCGAGGTCGCAGGAGAGCCACTTGCCTGCGACGCCTGGGCAGAGGTCAGAGAGAAAAAAGAGGGCATCTGAGTTGAATATCGCTTGGCACCTGTACCCGACAGGGGGACAGCGTGCGGCGGTGTTTGGCTCAGGTGCCCTCTTTTTCGTTGTCTGAAAACGGAGGTGCACGCTGCCATGCTCTACACCGTCGGCCTGTTGTCGCTGGTCGCGCTCGTCCTGGTGCCGCCGCCTGTGCGCTGGCCACTGGCGGCGCTCTGGCCTGCTGCGGCCTGGCTGCTCTGGGCGCGGCCCGATGACCGCCCTGCTCATACGCCCTACCTCCTGATGGGCATCACGGGGGTTTCGCTGCTCATCATCGGGCATGCCGTTGTGCTGGCCATCGCGCAGGGGTCGCCGGAGCCTTATGCCTCGACGATGTGGGGCATTGGCAACTGGCTGCTGGGCATTGCCGCGATGGTGGCGATGGGCATCTTCGCCTACATCCTCCGTTTCGTCTTCTGGGATCGGCAAACACCGCTCTTCGGCGGAAGGGAGACGGCCCATGACGTTATCGCTCAGATCAAGCGACAGTGAACCGTTCCGGCTGGTAACGCCGGAACGGGGGGCGGAGCAGGCCTTAGGCTTTGCCTGGCAGATAAGCCCGGGGCGCTGGCGGGCGTGGAGTCCCGTGGCGCTGCGTATCCTGCGGCGTTTCTATGCCCAGAGCCGCGCCATGCTGGACCTGACCGACGATGTGGCCTCCTCCCTGTACGATCCGCAGGGACGCAACAATGTCCCGGCTATTTTCGCTCTCGCCCGACCGCCGGAGACCGGCCTGATGCAGCTCTACGGGGCCTACGCCGATGGGCATACCCCGGAGGAGGCGGCGGCGCGGGCACGGCGGGGAACGGCCTACCTCGTGGCCGCCCTGACGGGGCGCTTCCGGCAGAGCCGCCTTACCCCGCTCTCGCTCGATGAGTCCCAGGCCTTCCTCGAATTGCTCCTGCGCAGCCGGTACGCTGCCGCCGTCATCGGGCAGGTGGTGCCGCGCCTCAAGCCCGGGGCCGGGTCTATGGGAACCGGCGGGATCAGCGGCCTGATTACCACCGACGCCCAGGAGCAGCTGGAGGCGCTGGCCGCAGGGGTGCCCGATCCCTTCGCCTTCCTCGTCCAGGCCGAACCGATGCTGGCCACCGACATCCGGCGGATGTTAGACCAGACGGCACAGACCCTGACACGCTATCTGGGACTGGTCCGGCAGAGTGAGAGCGCCTCCTTCTCGATGGCCCTGCCAACCCTGATCAATCCCGTTGCCATCACGGGGGTACAGCGGCAGCGGACGACGGGCGCCGTGGCAGATGCCTCGCGGGAACACCGGCAGGATACAACGCACGAGGTGGCCGTGGGGCGCTCACAGGCGCTGACGACGGCGGGGAAGGCCGCCAAGCGGCACGAGGTTCACAGCGGCGAAGAGGGGCGCTCCTACCAGGAGGGCCAGCACTTGGGCGAACATATCACCGAGCACGAGGAGGCACAGGTCGCTCTGGAACGCAATTATACCGACCAATACGTCCTCCATCGCAGCTATCACGCGGTGGAGGGCGGCACGGTGCGGACGACCGAGACGGCGCGGACGCACAGCACGGGGTCGCGGCAGCAGAATGTCCACGAGCAGGGGGCCCTGCAGGCTCACGAGGCTGTCTCGACGCAGGGGGTGCGCAGCGGGGCGGGCAGCCGCAGCGGAGCAGGGTCGCGGGTGGACAGCTTCTCGTCCTTCTCGCAGGTTACCACGACTGACCACCGGACGCTCGACGGCCATATGGATACAGGGCTGACCTCGCAGATGAGCGGGGAGCAGCAGACGCTGGCCCAGAGCGGCTATGCCTCGCATCAGGAGCGGGATACATCGGCACAGGGAAGCAATGAGGTGGATACCCGCACCTTGGAGCAGACGGACTACAGCGGCAATCGCAGCAGTGATCTTCAGGCCCAGAGCGCACAGCAGAGTACCTATGCAGATAGTCACGAGACGGGGAGCGGGGTCATCGCGACGCCGGGACGCATCGGAGGAGGGGTTGAGGGTGGCGGCCTGATCCTCCCTGGAAGTATTGGCTATGGCCAGCAGGAGGTGGTGGGGCAGCGGGGTTCCCTGACCGACGCCCACCGTACAACGCAGGAGGCCGTGGCGGGGAATGCAACCTCGCAACGGGTCTCTGCTGCAGAGACGCAGTTCCAGCGCCAGGAGACGGCCAACGTCGCCGCTACGGGAGATCGCACGGAGGTCTCACACGAGACGAACATCGCCTCCCGCCAGGTGGACAGTCAGCGTACTTACGGTGGAGAGGAGACGCTGACCAATGTCCACACGGAGGTTGGCGGGGGGACGCGGACGAGTGCCTTCGCCTACAATGAGAGCTACGGCTATCGGGAGGCTTACAGCGATCACCACACCACCGACACGGCGCGGAACTGGAACTCCGATGTGGCCCAGCAGATGGACTATGCCTCGCGCTCACAGATGGGACGCACAGGAGTGCAGCACTTCGTCAAGGCCTACGGCGGGACCTACGACGAGACGGGCTCCCGCAGCGGCCACCTCTCCCAGGCCGATCAGATCGTCGCCGACCGCGACTTGCACCGCAGCGTGGATCGCTCCATTGCGGGCCATCGCGATGAGCAGTTCGAGGGGGTCCGCGACAGCCGCTCCACAGGACAGGAGGCCGTGCTCTCCCAGGAGGAGAAGGTCGGCGAGGGGCACAGCTTTATGGAGGGACAGGCAGCAACGCAACAGCGTTCCGCCTTCAGCGGGGCAACGACGACGCGCTTTACCTCGCGCACGCTCGCGGGGCCAAGCGGTGGCTCGCTCATCGCCGGACTGGGCTTCTCGCGCCAGTATACCGATGCGCGGCGGGAGGTCATTGCCGAATTGCTCCGGCAGCAGGTGCAGCGCCTAACGGCAGGACTGGATACCGGATTTTTCACCACGCAGGCCGTCCTGCTGGCTTCCAGCGAGGAGGTGCTGGCCAGGCTGGCGGCGGCGGCGGTGGCCGCCTGGCGGGAGGAGGGCGTGGTCGTGCCCGTGGCCGTGCGGGCCGGGGATGAGACCCTGTGGCGAAGAGCGGTGCGCTGGCAGTTCGACGAGCGCACGGAGAGTGTGCCCGGCTTCGATGCACGCCGCTATACCCAGGGGCTGACGAGCAATGAACTGGCTGCGCTGGTCCACCCCCTGCGCATTACAACGGGGACGATCTCGGCCTCCCTGCCTGCCTGGCCTGCGGGCCTCTCGCGGCAGCGAACACGGGGGGAAATCCCGCTGGGCTTTATCGTGGACATCAACGGCGAGGTGGACCAAAGCAATGTCTTCCGCCTCCCTGCCAAGAACCTGATGCATACCCTCTTTGTGGGGGCATCCGGAGCGGGCAAGAGCGTCGCGGCAATGTGGTTCCTCAAGCAGATCGTCGAGAAGGTGCGCGAGGAGGAGGACGGAGAAGGGCACTGGTATCCCGTCGAGGTGCCGACGAGCGGGCCGCTGCTGGAGACGGAGGTCGGCGCGGAGATCAAGGGGCGGATGCGCATCGGGATCACCGTCTTCGATCCGACGGGGGAGTGGCGCAAGATGGCCAAGCTCATCGGCCCAGACGACTTCCGCTTCTTCTCACTGACCGATCCGGCGTTCCACTCCCTGCGCTTCAATCCGCTGCGTATCCCCAGCCCCTATGTGCCGCCTTCGAAGTGGGCGGCGGCCATCGGGAAGCGGTGGGCATTGGCCTTCCCCACGGGGGCGACGGGCTTCAACCTCGTCAAGAGCGCGGTGATGACCCTCTACCGCGAACGCGGCGTCCTGGACGATCCGGAGAAGTCGGCGCAGCTGCATATGGCCGACCTCTACGAAGTCCTCCAGGCCAGGCTGGAGGACCTGCAGCGGAAGCGCGATCAGCTCTCCGCCGGGGTCGTCTCGCGCATCCTGGACAAGATGGAGGAGTTCCTCCCCGGCGGGATGTACTACGAGGCCTTCGGCAAGACGGGTGGGACGTCGGTAAGTGAGTGGGTCGATCCCCACCGACTGACCGTCCTGGAAGGGGACTTCGGCGAGGATGACGGGCTGAAGAAGTTCGTCATCGGCCTGCTCGTCTCGGCCATCTACCAGCATGCCGCGCTGCAGTATGCCAGCTTGATCCGCGAACGCCGCCCCATCCCGCAGCAAATCCTCTTCATCGAGGAGGCCCACGTGGTGATGGAACCCGACGGCACGGCCAGCGAGGCGGCCAAGGCCGTGGATTCGGGAGCCGGGCTGTGGAACGATATTGCCGACCGCGGACGAAAGTACGGTCTCTATCTCTTTACCGCCGCCCAGCACTGGAAAAACCTGCCCGGCGGCGTTGTAACCTCTTCGCGGATGGCCGTGGCGCTCTCCGTGGACACGATCGAGGATGCCAAGCTGGCAGTGGCCAAGTTAGGCAAGTTGCCGGGGACGTCGTCTATCGATGACTATTCGCAGTGGACGCACCTGATGATGACCTTGCCCGTCGGCGTAGGGTTGGTGCGCCTGGCGAGGCAGCCCATCAGCAGGGAGGCGGCGATGGAGGTCTTCCCTGTGCAGTTCCCCAATATCTCCTCCATCCGCCCGCCGTCGGATGAGGAACTGAGTTACATCCTGCGCAGGGGCGCAGCGTAAAGGGGGGTAAGCTATGGCGAAACGACGCATCGTACTTCTCACCGTTATCGATGTCTTGCTTTTGCTGGGGCTGGCCTGCTGGGCACCGCACCTCGTCGAGAAGCCCCCGTCGATGCTTCCGCCGACGCTGGTCATAGCTACGGCAACGCCCTTCCCCGGACAGATCGAATTGCTCTCCGTCGAGATCATCGACGGCCCCATCGAGGCCCCGACGCCCGCCGTCGAGGGGCTGACGGAGACGCTCCGCAGCGACTGGACGCCCATCGCGACGGCGGCAGCGCACTTTGCCGTCGTCCAGGTGCGCCTCGTTAACTACGGTACGCTCCCCCTGGACTTGGGAACGGTGCAGGCCATGCTCGTCGATGCCAACGGGCGGCGATACCGGCGCGACGGACAGGCCGAGTTGCTCTCTCAAAGTGCGTGGGCGATGCTCTCCGTCCCCGCCGGTTCGACGCGGGAACTGACCTGGGTCTTTGCCGTCGGCGATGATCCCGTGCCGCCCTACCACATCGAGATGCGCTGGCAGGGGGTGCAGGTTCGCTCCGGGGAGGTGTGGCCATGACGAAACAGGGACAGCGGGCGGCACTCCTCGTGGGACGGACGGAGCAGGAGGTCGATGCGCTCTTTCCGCAGGTAGCCCCGCTGCTCTATGTCCTGGCTTCCTGCGGCCTGCCCGATGTGCAGGCGACGCTGGAGACTTTCCCCGCCACTGAGGTCATCGTCAGCACCGTGCCGCTGGATGAGCCGCCGCGGCCCACCTTCGTCTGGCAGGGGGAGCAGGCCAATGCCGGGGCGCTGCAGGTCTTCTTAGAGGCGCTGGAAGCGGAGACGACGGTCGAGGAGAAGGAGGAGGGAGGCGAGGAGGTGCCCGTTCCGCCTGCGGCCTCGCTCTTCGGCGCGGAGGCGGTCGTCGTCCCGACGGTGCGCATCGGCTTCTACGGCGCACGCGGCGGGGTGGGGGTGACGATGGCCGCCGTCCATATGGCGCAGGCGTTGGCCAGGCACGGCTATCGCGTGCTCCTGGCCGACCCAACGCTTCGCTTCGATAGCTGGATCTACGCAGGTGTCGTTCCGCCCGACTGCCGGGCGGTCGAGGGCGGAGAACGGGCACAGACGCCTAACGGACGGATCACACTCCTGGCCGGTGAACCCGACGAGGCCGATCTGCGGGGCTTCGATGCTCTGGTCGTGGACGGAGGACGGCGGTATAGCTGGCGCATCCTCGTGACCTGGCAGCGGCTGGAGCAGCGCTTGGAGGCTGAGGAGATCGAGGCAATGGTCCAACAGTGGCAGGAGGTGGCCTGATGCTCATCCTCGTTGTCGGAGCTAAGGGCGGGACGGGGACGACGCGCTTTGTCGAAACACTGGTTACATCGGCGCGGCTCATCGGCCTCGATGCAGCCGACGGGGCACTGGCCGGACAGCTGAGGCGTCCGCGCTATGCCCTCCAGGATGTCGTGGGGTGGGGGGAGCAGCGGCTGGCCGAGCAGGCGCGGCGGCTGGCCAGGCAGCGGCCCACCTTACTCTGGGATGTCGTCTGCGATGTCTACCCCCAGCCGCCGAAGCTGCTTCAGATGGTGGCACGGCTGGCTACCGTCGTTATCGACGGCGGGATCGAGCCGTCGCCTGTGCTGATGAAAAGCGCCGACCAGGCACTCATCATCAGCCTGGATGATCCGGCGGCCCTCTACCACGAGGCTTGTCTCAAGGCCCGCTGGAAGGAGGCCCACGGCGGCCTGGAGGCCAAGGCCGTGGTGGGCAATGTCGAGGATGCGGCGCGGGCCCTGGCCCGCGAATGGTTCGGCGTGCAGGTCAAGCCGAGGAAAGCCCCCGATTTTCTGCGGGGAATGAAAATTACGTTCAAGTAGGAGGTAACGATGGGTCCGAAGGTCGTCAAGATCGCCATTGGGGTTGTGCTGGTGCTCGTTGCCATCGTCGGGGTCTTCCTGGTCAACACGATGACGGCACCGCGTTATTACAACGTCGTCATCGCTGCGCACGAAATCCCCGCCTATACGCCACTGCAGGAGGCGATGGATCAGGGGTGGATCGGGTCGCTGCAGCAGAGCTTCCCCGGTTCAATGCAGGGGTACTACGTCCTGCAGGATGAACTGGGTGCCCTGTTACAGGACGGGGTGATCGTCGAGAGGATGCGCGCCGGTGAACCCCTGATGCGCGTCAACGTCGCCACCGGCGAGAATGCGCAGAAGGTGCGCCGCCTTTCCGTCGCGCTTACCGAGCCGGACTACGGCATCGTGCGGGTGCCGGTCGAACCGGCCCACGTGCCCAAGCTCTACTACGGCGACCTGGTCGATATCTACGCCACCTTCGGCGCCGTTCGGGCAACGGAACTGATGACCGATGTCGTCGTCGATCCGGCGGCGGTGCTGACGGAGACGACGGAGGCGGAAGAAGCGCCCACGGCGGCGGCGGAGACGGAGGCCCTGCCTGTGCCCGTCGTGCCCGACCTGGAGGAGAGCGAGGCCTTCACCCGCACCTTCTCCTCGGAAATGCCCGTGACGATGCGCGTAATTTCCCATGCGTTGGTGGTGCGCATCAACCACAAGCTGATCCCCAATCCGCAGTACGGCACGGGCGACCAGAATAATGCTCCGCCTTATATCGAAGGCGACGTGGAGAGCGTCGATCTGCTCATCCCTAATGCCAGCGTTGAGGAGGCGCAGTGGGCCATCCTCAACGGGACGATGAGCATCGTCCTGCGCCCTGCGGTCGCGGGCACGGTGAAGGAGCCGCCTACGGAAGGTTTTACCTGGTCGGACTTCAACGATCTCTTCTGGCGCCGCCGCCATGCCGTGGATGTAGCATGGCAAGAGGCGGGGCTGGAGCCACCGGCGAAGGAGCCGTAGCGATGGCGGAGAAGGAGTATCTCGTCCTGCTGGGGCTGGTCAGCTGGCAGGATGCCCAGACGATCTCCGGCGGGCTGACGGAGGGGTTCCGCGTCGTCGGTATAGCCAACTCGGCGGCGGAACTTCAGGAACGCGCCGAGCAGATAGAGCCGGATGTTGTGCTTTTTTCACCGCGCTTGCCGGGGATGACGGGGGAGCTGATCCACCAGCTGCTCCACCGAGAGGGGGGCAAGCCGATTGCCGCCATCGGGATTTTCCCGCCGGGGGGAAGGGACGAGGCCGATCGCTACTACGGCTTCGATATGGGCGGCCATCTCTATGAGCCGGTGGACGCCTCGACGCTGACCGAGTTGGCCCGGCTCATCCCCGAAGTCGTCTTCAAGGCTAAACAGCTGCGGCAGAGCCGCGACTATATCCCCCTGCCGCGCGATCTCAGGGCCGAAATGCAAGCTTCCGGGTGGCGGAAGCGCGGCATCGCCTTCTGGGGGATCGGCGGCGGGGTGGGCAAGAGTTCCCTTGCCCTCAATGTGGCCGCCGCATTGGGTATCTTGGGGCAGCGTCCGACGCTCCTGCTCGACCTCGATATGTCGCGCGGGGCGCTGGCTTCCTATCAGGGGGTGCGGGATCGCAGCAAGAATATCTTCCCGCTCGTCTCCCTCCTCACCGCCGAGTACAACCGACAGGGACGGGCCGCGTGTACCCCCGACCTCCTGCGCCGCTATACCGAGCGCCTGGGGGGAAAGTTGGACCTGCTGCCCGGTGTCGCCGAGCCGCAAATTGCCGGGCTACCGGAGTTCGTCGAGGATGCGGCACGGACGCAGGCGATCATCGAGAGCATCCTGGATGTGGCCCTGAAGCAGTGGGACTTCGTCGTCATCGACTTGGGGCCGGATGTGAACCACCCGGTGCATTTCGCCGCCCTGCAGTGGGCGGAGGATGTCTTCACCATCATCCGCCCCAACATCTCCGACGTCGACAGTACGGCAAAGGTCATCCCCGCCCTGCGCCGCGCCTTCGGCCAGTCCTACGGCAAGTTCCACCTGGTGGTGAACCAGTGGAGCGAGGAGGCGGGGATTTCGCTCAAGGATGTCATCTCCATCATCACCGATATGCCGCTGGAGATGACCATCCCCTGGGACCCCAAGGCGACCTATCTCCTCAACCGGCAGGCGTTCCTCGTCCTGCAGGATGAGATCGGCCCGGCTGCCGATGCCATCGTGACGTTGGCCGCCGGTCTCTTCCCGCCGCTCAAGCCCATCTGGGAGCGGCGCGGCGGGCACATCGGCGGGCAGGGCAAGGTCAAGAGTCGCCGGGTCAAGCGCCGCAAGGAGCGCAAGGGGTGGTTTGGCAAGGTCCTGCGGGGGGAGGCGTAGATGGCAGGCAGAGTCTCTCCCTTTGCCGCCGCCGTGGGGGGCGCGGCGGTGAGTGCGATGGGCGATCCCTACGAGGACCTGCTGCGGCAGGCCAGGGAGCGGATGGTCCAGACCTTCAACCCGGCACAGCTGCAGGACCCGGACCAGCAGGTGCTCGACCGGGCACGGCAGCTTTTAGGGCAGATGGTCGAAAGCTACACGCTCCATCTGCAGGAGAAGGGGATCACCGTCAGCGAGGATAGCGAGAGTCTCGTCGGGCGGCTCGTCGATGACATCTTCGGCTTCGGCCCCATTGCCCGCCTCCTGGCCACCGAGACGGTGGAGGAGATCATCATCAACGGGACGGAGGTCTGGGTCATCGATGCCGAGCGGGGCAAGTACAAGGCCGAGGTTAGTTTCCGCAGTCCGCAGGAGGTGGTCAACCTCGTCAACCGCGTGGCCATGCGCCAGAGGCGCCAGATCGACCCTTCGCGCCCGAAGGTCGATGCCCAGATGAGCGACGGGTCTCGTCTTAATGCTGTGATGAGCCCCATTGTCAACAACTACCCCATCGTCGTCACCATCCGCCGCCACCGTATGGTGGCCCGGCGGATGGAGGACCTGGTGCGCCTGGGGACACTGACGCAGCAGGCAGCGGACTTCCTCCGTGCCTGTATCTTAGGCAAGCTCAACATCGTCGTTGCAGGCGGTACGGGCACGGGCAAGACGAATACGCTCAATGCCTTCCTCAATGCCGTGGCCGAGGACCCGGTGGCGAGGTTCGAGCGCGTCCTCGTCTTGGAGGATACGCCGGAGGTCGACATCTCCGGCCTCCCCGATGCCGTTCGCCTCGTGACCCGCGAGGCCAACGAGGAGGGGACGCGGGCCGTGACGATGGACGACCTGGTGCGCAACACATTACGCATGCGCCCGGACCGGATCGTCACCGGCGAGGCACGCGGCGAGGAGATCATCAGCATCATCAACGCGGCCAACACCGGACACGACGGGCAGCTGCTCACCGTGCATGCCAACTCCGCCTTAGATGTGCCGGTGCGCATCGTCCAGATGGCGCAGCTGGCCCGCGATCTGCCCGAACGGGTCATCTTGGGGTGGTTTGCCGATGCCTTCGATCTGCTCGTCTTCCTGCGGCGTATCACCGTCGGGGAGAAGACTCTGCGCAAGGTCGTCCAGATCGCCGAAATCCCGCCCTCCCGCTTTATGGAGGGCGACAAGCTGCCCGTCAATCTCATCTTCGAGGACAAGGGGCGGGGGCTGCGCCACGTGCCGGGGGCCTTCCCCAGTCGCCTCGAGGAGCTGATCTACGTACGCTCCGGGCACAAGGTCTCCCTGCAGCAGTATCTGATCGAGACAAGGAGGTGAAGCCGATGGTCCTTCCCTTTGCCTTTGCTCTGGTGCTCATCGGGGCGGGTATCGCCTGGTCGGGCGCGGTGCGCCACGACGTGCGCCTGCAGCGCCGCACGATGCGCCCCTCGATGCCGGAGCGCCTGGATGCCTACCTCGAAGCCCACGATGTCCCCCTCTCGGGGGCGGAGTTCCTGCGCACCGGCCTCATCGTCGGGATGGTGCTGGCGGTCCTGCTCACGGTGCTCCTGGGGCCGACGATCCTCACCTTCGTCGCCGTCCCCTTGGGGGTGCTGGCCTACTGGTCGTACCTTGGTGCACAGGCGGAGAAGTTCGAACTGGAGTATCTGCAGGCGCTGGTGGCAATGGTCGGCAGTCTCCAGCGGGCTTATACTGCCAGCCCCAACCTCCGCGCCGCCCTGATGGAGATCGTCCCCTATGTGCCTGCAGTGGTGCAGGAGGACTTGAAGCAGATCGTGGCGGCCATCAATACGGGCACACCGCTGCAGGAGGCGCTGGAAGCCTGGGTGGAGCGGCGGCGGGGCAACCCCTACGTGGGGCAGATCGTCGAGGCGCTGACCCTGCGCGAATCGCACGGCGGCAGCCTCAAGGCCGTCCTGGACGGCCTCGATGAGCTGATGCGCGGCCTGCTCGATATCCGGCGCGAAATTGAGGCCAAGCAGAGCGCCCCGCGCACGGAAGGGTTAATCGTCGCCGTGGCCCCCTTCGTCTTCCTCATCGGTGTGAAGCTGATGGCCGATTACGAGGGCGGCTTCTACCACACGCTGGCCGGGCAGGCGGTCCTGGCCGTCGTCCTCGTCCTGAGCAGTGCCTCCTGGTGGCTCAGTCGGCGCATCGCCGCGTCGGGAATACGGATCACCGCGTGGGAGGTGGAATGATGCTCGCCGTGGCTCTGCTCATCGCTTTGGGCGGCGTTTACCTCGTCCTTTCGTCCTTCCAGGTGCGCCGCGTCGACCTGCGCTCCCGCTTGGGGTACGACACAGGGGAGCGCCCGCCGCTGGCCGAGCGGCTCTTCGGCTATCTGGCGCAGCAGTGGAGCAAGCGGGGGGATTACGGCGGGCTGGAACACCGCCTGCGCTTAGCGGGCTTCTGGGGCGATCCGACCGGGCCCTATCCGTCGGTGGCCGCCTTCCGCGCCCGCCAGCTGATGGCCGCCGCTCTTGCTGCCATCGTGGGGTGGGGCGGGGGATTGCTCATTGCGGCAGCGGCGCAGAAGCCCGCCTCCCTGGCCCTTCCCCTTGGCCTGCTCACGGCCCCCCTGGGGCTGCTGATGCCCCAGGCGGAACTGAACAAGGCCATCCGCAACCGCGACGATGCCTTAGTCGCCGATATGGCCACGGCCTTAGAGCGGCTGGCCAACTTCGTGGCTGCAGGGCAGCCACTCGGCCAGGCCGTCCTGCTCTTCTCGGAGCGGCCCGGCGGGGCCTTCGTCGCCTGGCTGCGCACGGTCGCCGCCGACTTCTCCCGCCACGGCGATCTGGCCGTGGCCGTCGAGCAGATGATGGAGGCCAACGGTTCACCCGGCGTCCTCGTCCCCTTCGCGACTTTGGTGCGCAGCCATATCCGGTTGGGCGGCGGGGTCTCCGAAGACCTGCGCCGCCTGGCGGGGGAGATGCGCGAAGAACTGAAGCGGCGCATCACCGAGCGGGGCTACCGCAACACCATCCTCATGGTCATCCCTGCCGGGTTGGCCATTCTGGCCTCCCTGCTCGTCATGGCCGCACCCGGCTTTGTGCGGATGATGGAGAGCTTCTTGGGGTCATCCGGGGGCGGCTTTTAGGAGAAAGGAGGTGATGCGGCAGGCTCATCGATTCAAGCTCGGACTCAACGTCGGTGTCGGCACAAGGGAAAAGTTCAAAGGAGGTGTAGCAGTGAACGAGAAGGCTTTGCGGAAGTACCTGGAGCTTAAGCTGGGATTGCAGGAAGCGCTGGAGGCTCATCCGCGCATTCGCGACTTCCTGCGCCGTGAGGTGCGGCTCCTGCGCGGCGATGCGACGGCTCTGGCTCGCGAGGAGGGGCAGGGGATGCTCGAATACATCATCATCCTGGCCGGTGTCCTGCTTGTCGCCGCGGCGGTGATCGTCCTCTACAACAGGATCAAGAGCAAGTACGAGGATGCCGGAAACGCTGTGCAGGGTATCCAGATCGAGGCACCGTGATGCCCCCTGCGGCAGGGTGCCTCGCCGGAGGTGCCCTGCCGCCTTCCCCCAATGCGGAGGTGGCAAGGTGAAAGCCAAAGACGTACTGCACAACGAGGAGGGACAGGCCTTCGTCGAGATGCTCATCGTGATGCCGCTCTTCCTCTTCCTCACGGGGGCCATCCTCGGCTTAGGGTGGCTCTTGTGGACGCACTTAGGGCAGATGGCCTACGCCCAGGAGGCGGCGGCCTACGCGGGCAAGGCCGGGGATACGGCCTTCGGGCAGGTGGTGGCCTCCCGCTTCGAGGCCGTCTCCAACGTCGATTTCGGGCAGGAGACGACGGTCTTTTTCTTACCGCCTGCACGGGGTGTGTGGGCGCAGGCGGAGTACGAAGGTCCGGCACTGCTGCTGCCGAGCGGCTTCGAGCGGGAGATCAAGGCCGGGGCCTTCTTCCGCCGCGAGGATTTCTACGGCGGGCCTCCGCAGGGGCCGTTCGAGTAGGGAGATGGCGATGAAGACCGGAAAGATGTTGCACAACGAGGCAGGACAGGCCTACGTCGAGATGCTCATTGCGCTCCCGCTGCTCGTCCTCCTCTTCTTTGCCGTCGTCGCCTTCGGGCGGGTGATGATCGCCGGCGTAGCCGTCGATCAGGCGGCCTTCGCCGGGGCACGGTACGGGGCCGAGAGCCTCTCGACCGAGCAGGCCGCCTACCAGGCTTACCAGGCCTCGGCCTATAACCTGGAGGCCAACGGCTTCGATCCCGACCTGGCCGCCTGGCGCTTCGTCTCCTGGGGGCGCGACGGCATCGCCGCCAATGAGGTGGCCGTCGCCGTCCCGCTCGACGACCTGCCCGTGATGGGGACGGTCCTGGGGCCATACGTGGTGGTCCATCAGCGGGTAACCTTCGAGGTGGATCGATGGAAGAGCCGATGGTAGGCGTTGCACTTGAGCGCGAGGAGGGACAGGTCCTCGTCTGGCTCATCGTCCTCCTGCCGCTGCTGCTGCTCGTGGTGGCCATGGTCTTCGAGGGCGGGATGATGTACCGCACCTATCGCATCGCCCAGGCCGCCGCCGACGCGGGGGCGCACGCAGCGGCGATGCACATCGACCGGGGTGCCTACCTCCGGTCGGACCAAGTCCGGCTGGACCCGGGGGCCACGGAGGCAGCGCGACAGGCCGCCCTGCGCAACAGTCCCGCGATTGTAAGCTGCGGTGCTCCCGCGATCGCGGGAAACAGGGTAGAATTGGTCTGTCGTGCTGCCTTGCGCCCGACCCTGCTACCGGGGCCGGTGACTTTCGTCACCGTGCGGGGTCGGGCCCGCCCCAGTTGGGGCATCTCAGGCGAGGGGCAATGAAATCCATGCTTCAAGGAGGTTTACGATGAAGGTTTTCGGCAAGTTCATCCCCCTGCCGATGCTGGTCATCGGGATCATCACGGGGATTTTCCTCGTTATCTTCGTGATGTGGGGGATCAAGACATGGAATGACCACCAGCAGGCGGAGGCTTTCCGCCAGATGTTCGATGTTACCCCGACGTACACCTACCCGGACGGGCCGCCCACGGCTACGCCGTTGCCTACCGCAACCCCGACGCCTACAGCCGAGGGGTGGACGACGAAACAACTCGTCATCGGCGGCGATGAGATCCTCGTCCCGCCGCCCGATGTACGGGCGGAACTGCGCCAGAAGTTCGAGATGGTACGCGACGTTTTGTTCGTAGCCGAGCCGTGGCCGCGTGACGAGGAATGGCTCAAGGCTTGGGTGGCCGAGTCAGGCGAGCGGATCACCGACGAGGCGCTGCAGGCCATCGTCGAGGGGCCACTGGAAAGATACCCTATCTCAGCCAACAAGATCAACCATACCGATCAGGGTCAGGAATACCTGAGTGTCGTTGAGGCTTTGGGTGCCCGCATCGATATCCAGTGCAGCGACTATGAGCACTGCACGGTGAGCCAGTCGCTGCTCAACTATCGCGGTGCGGAAGTGCTCAATGATTGGTGGTGTCAGGAACGGGCCAAGGCTCTCAATGATGTGGACGATGCGACTGCGCCCTGCTTCGTTCCTGGCAATGATGTGGTAGAGCACGAGGCAGAGGAGGGTGTGGCTTCGCGTTTTGGTATCTTCGAATGTTCTTTCCATCGCCAGGAAGACGGCCGCTGGCTGCTGAATGGATGGAAAACCATCCGCATCCCCCCGCCGCCCGACTGGGAGGGCGAGACGGATTAGGTTCGCAGGGGAGCCGCCCCGCTCCCCGCGAACCTCACTCTCGAAGCAATCGACGGAGGCAGCACGATGATAAATAGAACCTTCCGCTATTACCTGTACCTTGCTCTTGGTCTGTTTGTAATCATAGGACTGTGGGTGAACATGCAGCCAACGGCTGGCTATGAGCCAGTCTTGGCGAGCGGCAATTGCACGCCTCAGCCACCACTGTTTGGCCAATGCGCTGGCGGTGTAATTCCCGGCCCAACACCGATCCCCGGCGACGACGGCGGCAATCCCACCTTGCCCCCGCCCGGCGGCGGGGACAACGGTGGCGGCAACGGCGGCGGCAATGGCGGTGGAGAGCCGACGGTGCAGCCAACGGTGCGTCCTATGCCTACGCCCACGCCGCCGGAGGGCCTGCCGCCGAACGGCCACTACGTCCGCGCCTGCATCATCTCCGGCCCGGACGCCATTGTGCCGGGCTGCCCGACGCAGCGAGCCGTGGTGGACTGGTGGGTCGTGGGCAACAACTGGTACTTCGTCGGCGGACGATGTGCCGCCGAGGGGGAGTGCGGCCCCATCCCGACGCCGACGCCCCGGCCGACCGAGCCGCCGCCGCCGCCCGATCTCTACCCCTGCGAGGAAGCCCCCACGATAGACGGCGGAGGACTAACGCAGACCTGCGATGACTACGCATGGTTCTTGCATGCTATCGTCCGCATCCCCCCTGCCAAGCTCCTGCGCAATCCGTGGCCCCGGTCGCTGGTGGCTTTGGAGACGCAGTGGTGGTACACCGGCGGGCCGAACCGCGTGGAGGCTTTCTCCGAGGAGGCCGCCTTCCCCTGCGTGGTGGACTACGGGGCAGTCTACCACAGCGAGGCGGAACTGCCTACCTGTCCCGATCCGGTGGGCAAGGTCTCGGAAGGGACGCGGGTCAACCTCCGGTTGGGCGTGGCCTGGCAGCGGTGGCGGGACGGCGATCCGCGGCTCTTTGGCTATCGCCCGCCTTACGAGGCGATGCTCGACATCCCGCCGTCGCCCTACTGCCACAGTGAGGGGTGTAGTCCGGGAGGGCACTTCGAGTTCTCCCGCCTCATCCGCGACGGGTACCACGCCACCTATACCTTCGAAACCTCATCGTGGGGCCTGCCGGAGAACGGGCCGACGTGGAACCCGGTCTGCCAGGAGCGCGAATGCTCCTGCGACGAGCGCGTCCAGGCCTGGGATACCCCGGCCTACCAGGTCGGTTTCACCACCTGGTGGTGGCCACAGTACACCTGGAAGTACGATCGACTGTCGTGTACCGGGCGGGGGTGGTCCGACTGCTTCTACCGCGCCGAGGAGCCGTTGGGGCAACCGCACACAGGGTGCGACAACGACGGCGACGGGGTTAATGACCCTGGCTACTGGCGCATCGAGGTCTGCCAGTCCTGGAAGTGGGTCGAGGTTACCGAACCGTGGGTGGACTACGACCTGCGCCCGCTGGGATATACCCCGATCATCCCCTGGGCCGGGGTGGTCACGGCGGGAGCAACGCCGGAAGGGGTGCAGTGCGGCAGCTTCGGACCCGGCGCGGCGACGCCGGTCATCGAACTGCAGTCCATCCTCCTGCCGTGAAAGGGGAACGGCGATGACAAGCAAGCGCTTCGCGCTCGTTGGTCTGAGCCTGGCCGTCGCCCTCCTGCTGACGGCGGGCTTCGTCCGCGCAGCAGGAGGCGGCGGTGGGAGCTACCCCGACTTCGAACGTCTGCGGGCAAGGGTACCAAGAGAACCAGCGCATTTTGCGCAGGCGGCAAGCAGTGAGGGGCCGACGACGACCTTCTACGCGCTGGACTTCTACACCTACCGCGACTATTCCCTCACGGCGGCCCTGCGCCTGACAACGGCGCACGCTTATTTTTACGTCGATGAGGCCCTCTCCGTTCCCGACGAGAGCATGGCCCAAGTCGGCGCGGCCTTCGAACATCTCTATCCGGTGGCCGTAGGGACTTTGGGGCCGATCACGCAGGATGTGGACGGTCAGGCGCGGGTGACCGTCCTGCTGCTCGACATCCGCGATGCCTACAGCCACGATCCCAACGCCACGACTTACGTGCGCGGCTACTTCGATCCCATCAACGAGTACCCCGGCTACTGCTGGAGCACGGGCTGCTCCAACGGACGGGAGATGATCTACCTCGACGCCTTTCCCACCGCCTACACGACGACGGAGGGAGCGCGGGCCATGGCGCATGACTTAGCCTACCTCATCCACTGGGGGTATGACCGCGATGAGTATATCTGGTGGTACGAGGCGGGGGCGCAGCTCGTCCCCTTCTTAGCCGGGTACGGGGTCGAGACGGAGACGGTCGAGGCGGCCCTGCGCCAGCCTTCCGTCTCGCTCGTCCATCCCAACGGGACGGTGACCAACACCGGCCTCTGTACCCTGATGGGCCTCTACCTGCACGAGCACTTCGGGGATGCAGGGATACGCGCCGCCGTCGCCTCACAGGGCAAGAGCGTCGAGGGGGTGGCGGCGGCGGTGCAGACGGAGACGGTCGCCCTCTTCCAGGGCTGGGCGCTGGCCAACTACGCCCGCGCCTACACCTCCATCTCCCTGCCCCTCTCCGTGCCCGTCGAGGCTCTGACCGTGCCCCTTGCGCCGCCGGTGAGCGTGCAGATCACGGGCAGCGTCCCCGGCTTCGCCGCCCGCTACTACCGCCTCTCGGCCCCCGAGGAGCAGCGCTGGGGGCGGCTGTGGCTTGGCGGACTGCAGGCCGATGAGGCGGCGTGGGTTACGGGGGAGGAGGCCCGCTTCGGCTTTCGCGGCCCGCTGGCAGGGGGAAACCTGCACGATGGACTGCTCATCGTCGCCCCGGCCTGGATGCCTGCGGGCATCTCGATGGATGTGCCCTACACCTGTACCGCCGGCGTGCCGTGGACGGCGAACCTGCCGCTGGTGATCCGCAGACGGTAGGGAGGAGGGCCGATGGAAACCCGGCGCGTGCGCAGCAGCAATGACGACCTGAGCCTGACTCTGATCGTAATAGGGCTGCTTGCCCTGCCACTGCTCCTCTTGTGGCTCTTCTCGGCCACCCCGGCGGCGGGCCTCTATACCTTCCTGAGCAGTCCGCTGCCGACCCCGACGCCGCCCGGGCCGTGGCTCGAACTCGACCCGGGCACGGGGGCGGCAGGGGCGAGCGTCGCCTTCCACGGCGGTAACTTCACCGCCGGACAGACGGCGACGCTCATCTGGGATACCCAGACACTGGGGACCGTCCCCGATACGCTCGAAGTCTCCCCCGCGGGGGAGGTCGAGGGGTGGTTCACCGTGCCTGCCAATGCCGCCGACGGCGTCCACACGGTGCACCTGCAGGCAGGGAGCCAGGAGGCAACGGCTCCCTTCGAGGTACGCAACCCGACGCCGACACTCTCACCAACCCCAACCCGCACGCCCCTGCCGACACCGACCCCCGGCGGACCGGTGCGCGGGACGCCGACCTATACCCCAACGCCGATCCCGACGCCTACCGCCACGCCGACCCCAACGCCGACGCCCAACCCCTGTACCGTCCTCTTCGAGGATAACTTCGACAACCCGGCCCTGCCGGGCTGGAGTATGGATGTGCCATCCTCGGGCCAGATCACCGTCGGCGGCGGGGTCGTTACCCTGCGCAATCGCGGCGGGCAGTATACCGACCGCTTCCCGATGCTCTGGCGCAACGATCTCTTCCCTGCACAGGGCGACTTCGTTCTGGAGTACCGCTATCGCTACGAGTCGCTGACGGCCTACGGGGTGAGCGTCTCGGCAGGTTCCCGCGCAATGCCCGTGCCGAGACAGGATCAGAACAAGCCGGTGATCCGCGAACTGGGCGACTTTGCCGGAACCCATCAGTTCAACGCACAGAATACCTGGCAGCATACAACGCAGGCCGAGTCGGTGGTCTGGTCTGGAACACGCGGGGATACAAGCTGGCACACGGTGCGCGTCGAGGTCGAGGGAAATACCCGCCGCCTCTATGTCGATGGCGTACTCATCGGGGAAAATACCCTCGACGAACGCCCCGTCTCCTTCTGGGCAGGGAACTACTACCTGATGACCTACTGGGGCGACTGGAGCGACGTCTCGCTCGACTATGTGCGTGTCGAGCGCTGTTCTCCGCCGCCTCCGCCTGCGCCCTCGCCTACACCCGTGCCGCAGTGGTGCGGGGCGGTCTCGGCCGACTTTTCCCCGCAGGTCATCGTGGGCCATACGGTAACCTGGACGGCGACGGTGCGCAACCTCCTCGATCCGTGGGGGACGAACGAGGTCTTTGCCGTGGTGGATATCCTGCGCGGTCTCTGGCAAGGGACGGCGGGCGGCGGTGCGGCGCTTCCTGCGCTATCCACGGGCGGGGAGGCGACGGTCGGCGGCACCTTCCCCGCTCCGGCTCCGCCTTCGGGCTACGTCTTCTACCGCGTCCGCCTGGTCAATGCCGCCAACGAGGACTTGGGCTGCACTTCGCCCTGGGTGCCCGTGCGCCTGTTAGACGATGAGCCGCTCCGCGTCTCCCTGCGCTACCCGCCCAATGGGGCCTGGCTGCGCTCGCGCGAGGTCGAGTTCCGCTGGGATGCGGCCTCGACCCTGCCCGATACGCCGCCGGTGGACGACTACCGCCTGCAGGCATGGGGCGAGGAGGGGTTCGTCACGGAGACGGCGACGCTGACGGCCACGACGCACCACTACACGGCCGACCACGACCGCGTTCTCCTCTGGTCGGTGCAGGCGCACAATGCCGAGGGGTGGGGGCGTCCCGCCGATCCGTGGCTCTTCGGCATCGATACGCGGCCTCCCACGACGACGGCGACCCTGAACGGGCCAATGGGGGCAAATGGCTGGTACACCGCACCGGTCTCCGTTACCCTGAGCGCCGCCGACCCGCAGCCGGGCAGTGGTGTCTGGGGCTTCTACTGCGGTCCTGCCCCCTGGTCTCCGTGTCCGTCCGGCTTCGTACTCAACGAGGAGGGGGCACAGCTCTTTGCCTACTACGCCACGGACATCGCGGGTAATACCTCGATGCCGCAGTTGCAGGTGGTGCGCATCGATACCCGCCCGCCGATCATAACTCCCTCGCTTCAGGGCGTGCAGGGAACGGGCGGCTGGTACACCACGCCCGTTACGCTCTCCGTCGTCTTCACCGATCCCGTGCCGGGCAGTGCCTTGCGCACCTGGAGCACGGACGGCCTTTCGGGCACAACAGCGGTCCGCGTCGGGAGCGAGGGCACGTCGCTGCACCGGCTCCAGGCACAGGACGTTGCCGGATGGCAGCGGCAGGAGACGGTGGTGGTGCGCATCGATACGCGCCCGCCGGTTATTACGCCGACGCTTGCCGGGCCGTTAGGGCACGACGGGTGGTATACGGGGGCGGTAACGCTGACGACGGAGAGCCTCGATCCGATGCCGGGCAGCGGCTTGGCGGGCAGTACCCCACAGCAGCAGCGCATCGAGGGGGACGGGGAACAGGTGATCACCGTCTGGGCAGAGGACATCGCCGGATGGCGGACAGAAGCGCAGGTGGAAGTGCGCATCGATGCCCACGCGCCGACGGCGACGCTGCAGGCCTCGGACTTCTGCCCTGCCTGCGGCCAGGGGCTGACCTTCTCGTTGCTGGCCGACGATGCGACCTCCGGCGTGCGGCACTGGGAGGTGCGCATCGTGGGAAGCAACGGGGTGCGCTCCTCGATGGACGGAGACGGCGCGGAGGCGGCGACTTATACCTGGGCACCGCCACGGGACGATCCCGCCCGCTATACCCTGGCCTTGGAGGTCGAGGATATAGCCGGGAACCGCTCGCTGGCCGTTGCTACCGTCTATGCCCGGACCCAGCCGCCGCCTACGCCGACGCCTGCGCCCATTGTCACGCCGACCCCGACGCCGATGCTGATGCCGACGGAGACCCCAACGCCTACGCCGACAGGGGTGCCTTCCTTCGGGGGAGGCGGGGAAACGCCAACCCCGACGCCAACGGCGACCTTACACCCGCAGGCGACCTCAACGCCGACCCCGACCCCGACGCCCACCTCCACGCCGACGCCGACGCCGACCGTTCCGCGTCCGCCGACCCCGCCACCTCCACCGACGTTCGCCCCAACGCCGACGCCCTTCATCCGCATCCCCGCAAGGGGTATCCCGCCTGTCTTGCCTCAGGCGGCACGGCAGGCCCTGCCCTGGCTGCTCTGCGCCGGGCCGCTGGTGCTGCTCGTGCTGGCCCTGGCCTTCGCGCTGGACTTCCGCGCAAAGGCGATCCGGCGCATTGCCGAGATGTACGAGGAGGAGGAACAATGAACTTCGATCAGTTGCTAGCTTTGGCGATCCTGTTTTCCATTGTCGTATTAGGGGTGGTGATCACGGTGGGGAACTTCTCCGTGATGTCGGCCATCCTCTACCTGGAGCGCTCGATGCGCCGCCAGAAGGCGATGGAACGCGAGGATCGGATGCGCGAGCAGTTGCAAACCTATGTGCAGACGCTGACGGAACGCCTGGAAGGCAATGCGGAGGCGTGGCGCGGGGTGGCCCTGCAGATGCTGGCCCGCGCCACGGGCAAAACCAGGCTGGGCAGCGAGGACGATCTGCAGGTCGTGCTGGCTGCGTCCGAACCGCCTAAGCTCGTCATCGCCTCGAGCCGTACCCCCGACGTTGAGTATCTGCTGACGACCACGCTCCAGGGGTGGAAGCGCTCCCTGCGGCGCAAGGCCATCCCCTTGGATGCCGTGCTCTATCCCGAAGCACGGCTCGATGCCTACGCGCTGTGGGCGGCGTGGGTTCGTCGGCTCGATCCACAGGTCGAGGAAGCCGCCGTGGTGCTTCGCAAGGAGGCCCCATGGTGGCTCATTGTCGTTCCCCGCGAGAGAAACTAAGACATCCAATGAAGAAGGAGGCAAGGAAATGGCTACGGTTGTCAATCAGGTGAATGTCATCGGAACGATCAGCAGGGCGCGGTTGCTTCCCGACGGAAGTGTGCGGGCACGGGTGCTCGTGCGGCGCACGCCGGGGATGCCGACCAATCCGGACGGGAAGGGCTTCGATGCCGTTACCGCTATCTTTACCCACCGCCTTCCGGCAACGGAGATGCGCAAGCTGCTGCCTGCCGGAACGGTGGTCTCCATCTCCGGTTTCCTCCAGCAGCGCGATACCAAGGTCTCGCTTGCTGATCTGCTCAGACGGGCCAACCGGGACAAGAAGGGCGATGAGGCGGTCGAGGTCGACGCCGAAGTGATGAAACTCCTGGAGCAGACATTTGTTCCGCGTCCCATCACCGAGATCATCGCCGAGTCGTGGATGATCCATCGCAAGGGTGGCAACAAGGCCAACGGCAACGACAAGGAGGCCGAGGTGTAGTTGACAAACAGGGAAACCTCGACTATACTAAGTGTGTCGGGGTTTCCGCTCATTGGACAAGGGCGTCTTGTCCAATGAGCGGAGGCTCTGAGAGACCTCCGGATTTGGGGGAACCTTAACAACTCAAATAGATGATGGCTATGATCTCCCCGACAGACCGGGGAGTGTATGGGCCTTGCCGTCGCCCAAAGTGCGGCAGGGCGTCGATGGTACCCCCCTCGGCGCACCGGCTCCTTTGAGGTCGTCTTGTCTGCGCCCTCGAAGGAATAGCCGGGGGCGCAGACAGGATGACTTTACTGAGAGGGTCGGTTCTTTGTCCCCACATTCGTGGGGTGGTGTTGCGGGTTTTCCCGCTTGCATCTGTACAATGAGGTCAGATGACACCACCATGGGCAAAGGCCGACCCTCTTTGTTATGCAGAGCACTGGAGTTGCGGACGATGAATGATACCGATGGATGATACCTTGATCCTCCGCCCCTGCGGGCGGAACCGATGAAACCAATGACAAGGAGGAAGGCGATGAAAACGTTTGACGAGTTCATTCCGGAAAGGTCAGCTTACAGCGACCTGGAGATCGTCCACGTTGTCGTAAAATTCTCGGTTGAGGACGATGAACCGGAGGTTTACGTCACCGAGGACGATTGGGGGATCACAGGAACCCCCGCCGAGGAGTACTATGGCTATGTTAACACGCTCTACAGCTGGCCGGAACTGGATGAAGATGGCAAGTGGGATGAGTTAGAGCTTCCTGAAAAGAAGGCCCTGTATAAGCTGATCAAGTCGAAGAAATTCCAAAAGCTCTTCCGCGAAGCGGTGGAGGAGGAATACGTCTGTCGACTCGACCCCTATCGCGGTCATACTTTCTGCGGCTTCCGCCGTGAGAAGGACGGTGGAACCCCGAAGTTTGACCGGCTGGTCGAAATGCTATCCAATGTCCCGACCATACATTGGGAGGGCATTTGGAGCGCTGAGGATTGGCTTCAGTGGGTGGGGCCAGAGGACGTTGGCGTTACAGCCCAAACCCCTGAGAAGAAGCTCGAAGAGATCGCCAATGAGATTCGGCTGGATGCGGCCCGTTCTGGGTACGCAATTGATGGGGACATTGAAGCCGTTCTTCGCCGCTGGCGCAACGAGCTAAGATCCGAAGACTAACTCCAGCAGCCTTCTTCAATGACCGCCCTGTGAGAACATCCGGGGCGGTTTTGCTAACAATGACCCCTTCCCCTGGAGAAGACCTCCGTCGTCTCCTTCTAGGGAGATGCCGGGGTCTCCTCCGCCAAGGAGGTGCTATTGCAATGAACGTTCTAAGCCTGACGATTGATGATCGTATCGATGAAGACGACGAAGACGACTGCGTTCCACTGCTGCGATCGCCTCAAAATGACACCATCACCGTAACGCAGGTGAAGTTCTTCGTCGATTTCAACGGGGACAACGGAAATGTGAGCGTGCGGGTGAATTCCTATGCCCCAGGGGACGGGATTACTCCAGTCTACGGTCGGGAGCAGAGTCTGTACGAGTGGCCACCAGACGAGGACGACTATCTGGAGTACCCCGAACCCATAGCCCTGTATAACACACTCAAGTCAAAGGAGTTCAGGCTCCTCTTCGAAGCTGCGCTTAAGGAGGAGTTTGAATGCCACTTTGACCATACAACGGCTCAATGGGTCTGCGCCTGGCGCAAAGGTGCTACACCCAAGCTCAACAAAGTCGTTGAGGCGCTTGCCGATGTCCCCACCAGGGTCTTTGAGGTGATACAGGCCGAGGACTGGTACCAAGACTGTTATCCTCCGGACCCTGATTGTATCGATCTCAACGCCAATGCGACGCACGAGGAGCTAAGCGATCTCGCCAAGATCATTTACGAGGAAGCCCTCAATGACGGATATGTCATCGAGGGACTGTACGACTTCCTCGAAAAGTGGCGCGACGGGTAGCCATGGAAAGTGAGGCAAAAGCGGGGCCAAGCCCCGTATCATGTCCAAGTCCGTCCTGCGGCGCTTGCGGGCGCAAATCCCGGAAAAGGATCAACCCGCCTTCCTCGCGCTGCTTCTCAGCGCGGAAGTGCTGAAGAAGGCGGCGGAGATCGCGGAACAAGTCCAGCGCCGGCAGGACAAGTAACCCTGTCAGTCCAATGTCCCCGGGGAGGTGCCGCGTCGCCTCCCTGGGAGCGCGACGTGGGCCTTCCTCCAAGAAAATTCGAAGAGGAGGTGCCCAATGACCACAATGACCAAGACAACGACCGCGCTCGATGCGCTTGATGCGATCGAGCAGGCTCGCAAGATGCTCGTCGAGATGGAGGCGGAGAGATACCGCTTTCTTGAGGAAGAGCGTCAATGGGCCAGCTCGATGGCCATTAAGACCTTCAAGCGCTGGATCGACTCCATGTTCCCCCCGACCGGCACCGTCGTGGTAGCCTGGTAGGGGGCGATGACCCAACTACGTTCGTTCCCCACAGGGAGGCGCTCCGTCGTCTCCCCGCGTGGGGAACGATGGAGGTGCCTCCTTGTGGGTTTTGATCCCTTTCGCAGGAACAAAACCTAACAAAACAAACAAGGAGGTAAGTATCATGTCTATCGACACTGTTGTGGCAAGCAATCCGGATGCGTTCAAGGGGAATGGGCGCGGTGAGCGCCTTTACCCCTTCGTCCAGTTCACTGGCAAGGGGTTCTTCATGCCCCGCGACGAGGTCGCGCTTCTCGCCCAGAAGATGGGCAAGGATGAGGAGCGCATCGAGCAGGCCCTGCTTACGGCCGGGTTCCATCCGGCGCAGATCGAGCTGGGAAGCAACACAGTGAATGGCCTGCTGGCCGAGGCCGTGGAGATCGTCCCGCTGCGCTACCGCACCATCTGGCGGTTTGGAGATCAGATTATCTCCAAGTATCGGAAGGGTGCCCGCAGCAAGCGGCAGCTCGCTGTGTTTATCCGCGTTGGCGAGAACCGCTTCGTCGGCCCGGTGATGATCACGACCTCCGGTAAAGCCGCGAGCGAACTTTATCAGGCGCTTCAAAGCCACCGCGAGACGGTCAAGGAACTCCCTGAGATCAAGCGTGCCTTGGCCAAGGGGGCAAGCCTGGATAAAGTAGCTGCGACCTACACGCTGCTGCTCATCAAGGGTAAGCGGACGCGGACCAAGTACGGCTCTGTGCGCACCGCACTGGCCTGGGAGGTGTCCCCTCATTACGTGGGGGATAAGTTCGCAAACATCATTGCGGACAAGTACTACCCCCAGGCTGAGGAGTGGTCGACGCAGCGACGCCAGGCCAACGAGGCCCAGGCCGACGAGGCCCAGGCCCCGGAGCCGGAACCCGAACCGGAGCCGCAGGCCCCGCCCGAACCCGAGCCGGTGCCTGACGATGACTTCCCCTTCTAAGGAGGAAGACAATGCGCCGCACCAAGGTTCGCCGCTGGGTACCGCGCCGCCGCAAGGCGGTGCCCCAGCGCCGCAATGACCGCAATGACCACCGTATTCGCCGCCGCGTGATCGCCGTGATCGCGCAATGGGGGGACGTTGCCGGGCAGTTCGCCGTCCGGCACACCTCCCTGGTACTGCCCCTGTTTATGACGGGAGTAACCCTCCTCGTTATGGCAGGGCGGTACGTGGCGGCGGCCACGGTGGGGGCCATCACTTTCGGTCTGCTTCTGGCTGCAAGCCTGAAGCTGACCGAGAGTTAGGTTCCCCGCGATTACAAAGAGGGCTGACCCTGTCAGCCCTCTTTCCCTATGTACCAAAGACCGAGGAGGCCGTGCCCGCGCCTCCTCGGCGATGAGCACGGCCTCCGAAATGAAACAAAAAGGAGGCTTGCAATGACAACTATCGATGCCCTGCTCGACCAGGAGCAGGAGGAGCAGTGTTCGGCCACCAACTGCGCCGAATGGCGCTATGAGTATGTGGCCTTTGACAGTGTTGGTAATCCCGTGTGGGGACGTACCTGTGCCGAGTGTTTCCGTAACTGGGTCGAGGTGCTGGCCATTCAGCGCAGGCACCTATTCGAGAACCCAGAGGAAGCCGACCTCTGGCCTCGCTGTGTCCCCATTCCGCCGCGTCCTGCCTGGGAGGTCTTCGATGAAGACGATTGACCTCAATCCGGGTTTTCGCGTGGTCAGCGTCTCCGTCCAGGAACCAACCTGGACGGAGATGGAGCGGATCAACGAGGAACGCATTCGGCGGGGCGTCCAGCCGCTGGATCGCGTTCTCTGGCTCGTCCTGAAAGGCCCTGAGCCACAGTGGTGGCTTCCCAGCGAAGCGGGACTGCTGGCTCCGCGCTTCACACTAACGGCCTTTCAGGTGACAGAGATCGATGAGCGGGGAAACATCGGCCTTGAACCCGGAGGTTTTCCCCGCTACCACACGCTGGAGGTTACCGCCGAGTATCAGGGCGACAACTATTCCCTGCCGCCCGTTCCGGTGGAACTGCCCGGCAAAGGGGCCTTCATCGGCCTGCTGCGCTGGGCAGGCGGCGAGGACGAGGCCGCGCCGCCCTGGTTAGACAGGGAAGCGCAGCTGTGGATCGATGTCGGAGGGCAGCCATACCCCCTGGAGCGTAACCGCCAAACGGAGCAGTGGCTGACCCTGGAACTGGACGCGCTCATCCGGGCACTGCCCGACCGCGAGCGCGAACGGAAGCTCCCCCTTGTCCCCCTCCAGGGCCACCTGGTCGATGAGGAGACAGGGGAGATCGTCGATGTGCGGGCACCTGCGCCCGCCCTTGTATGACCCTATGGCCCCCGGGGGAGCGTCGCGGCTCCCCGCAAGGGGGCAGCGACGTTCCTCTTAGGGGATCAATCCAAGATCACCCAAAGGAGGAGAACGATGAGACACATTGATATTGAAGCCGTTGTCGAGATACAACGGCAAGAGGTTGTGGCGGTGTGGGGGTATAACGTCCGGGCATCCACCAATTCCCCCACTGCCTGGATAACAAGCTACTATGCCAACACGGAGATAGACATAAATGCCGCGGATTTCATCGAAGAGATCAAGTATGCTGGCCTGCACAAAGCAACAACCCTCGGCCCATACAAGGCGGTGTTGATGACGGGCCTGTTGCCTGTCATCAAGGACAAAACCGTGGAGGTGTGGCGGTGGGAACCGCCGGACGACGCCGACAGAGACGAATGGAAAGGCCACTACCGGTTCAAAATCGAGAACGGCAGGGCCAAGATCACCTTCGTCGTATCGCAGGCAGAGATGATCCTTGTAGATCGACTTCGGGGTAATCCCTCCAGAGAAATTCAACGCATTCTCGAAAAGGTTCTGGAGAAGAACCCCGAGCTGAAGCGCCGGGTGGATGACTATATGCGAAAAACAAATCTGTATCTCTCGATGTTTCCCGTGGGGTTCGTCCCCGTGAAGGGCGTAGAGATGCGTATAGCCAACGATCACGTCTCGGCCATCTGCAAGGGAGTAGCCTATGCCTTCAACGGAAGGGACTATCGCCTTGTCGTCCTCCAAGCTGTGGCCACCACCAAGGAGGCGCTGAGAAGCCTCTTCGGTACCCTGAACGGCCACGGAGGAGCGAAGAAGAAGAGGCTCCGCCTTTTCTTCACAGATGGAGGAGACGCCAAGACGCTCTACCCGATGCAGGCCGCCTCGAGGCGGCGTTATCGCAGCACCTTTGTTCCCCTGCCCGACGGGACGGGGTGGCTGGCGACCTTCGTCCACGTAGCCGCCTTGCCTGCTGAGGGAGAAGAAGACGATGAGGGATGCGCCTACCTCCTCTTCGAGGAAGGATTGCCTCCAGAGGAAAAGCGGCGGCGCATCCTGCGCCTGCTCAATGCCCGCCTGCCTTTCCCCTTCCCCGAGGTCTGGGCCAATGCATCATTGCCCCAAGCCAGGCGGTTCTGGACGGAAGCAGATGTGAAGAGATTGATATCTCCGATAACCGTCAAGGGGAAAGGCTTTGATAGCAGTGTTAGCGTCCGCGTGGGAAACATCCACGCCTGGCGCGAGATCGTCGAACAAATGAATTAACCAGGTTACCACCCCAGGAGGAGCGACCGCGCTCCCCCTGGGGGAGATGGCGGCGTTCCTCCTTGGGGGATCACTCAAGATCACTCAAGGAGGAAAGCAATGAGACTTGCAGGATGGGAGAAAGTAGGCTTCTACCCCACGCCCGGCGTGGTGGTAGAGATGATTTCCCGGCGGCTTGTCCCGCCGGCGTCCGGACTGTGGCGGCTCCTCGACCCCTGCGCCGGGGAAGGGGAGGCTGCAGCACAATGCGCCGCCCTTGTCGGCGGTATGTCGGAGACGTTGGGCGTTGAACTGAGCTACAGCCGCGCAGCTGTAGCCGCGCAGCGCCTGACGCAGGTCATCGAGGGGGCGTGGAAGTCGGTGCGCGTTAAGATGCGCTCCGTCTCCCTGCTCTGGCTCAACCCACCCTACGGGGCAGGGACGAACCAGGGCGAGCGCCTGGAGACGGAGTTCCTGCGCACGGCCCTGACGACGCTGGCCACCGGTGGTGTGCTGGTCTACATCGTCCCCCAGCACGTGCTGGGCGATGTGGATGTCGCCCGCCTCCTGGCCGGAAACTTCGAGGCGATGGATGTGCGCCGCTTCCCCGATGGGGAATTCGAGCGCTTCCGCCAGGTCGTTGTTCTGGCCCGACGCCGCGCCAAGTACCACCCGCCGACGAAGGAGGCGGTGCTGGCGCTGCGGGCACTGGCCGGGGCCGAACTGCCGCCGCTGACGGGCGCAGAGGGCCGCTACCGGCTGCCTGCCGTGCCGGAAGGCGAGGTGATGCGCCTCGTCGCACCCAGTGACAACCACCTGCTGCGCGAGGCACTCAAGGTCGGCTTGCCCCGTGAAGTTAAACAGAGCATCGTGCCCGAGGCAACGGTGGGCAAGGGATTTACCCCCATCGTGCCGCTCAAGAAGGGGCACGTGGCGATGCTCATCGCCTCCGGACTGATGGGCACACTGGAAATCACCACGCCCGACGGAACGATGCTCGTCAAGGGCCGGGTGGCCAAGGAGGAAGCGGTCGTTTCCTCGACAAGCGACGGGAAAAAGGACATCGTGGTCACGCGCGAAAGCTTCAAGACCACGATCTCCACGCTCTCCTCGAAGGGCTTGCAGGTCATCGATGAAGTCAAGGACCTGGAGGCCTTTATGCAGGAGCACGGCGAGGCCCTTGCCCGCGCCATCCTCGACCAGCCTCCGCTCTACCGCAACGATCCGACGCGGGAGGAGTGGGCAACCGTCTCTGCCCTCGGCAAGGGGCGGCGTCCCTTACCCGGGCAAAAGGAGGCGGGGCTGCTGCCGGTGCAGAAGCACGCGGCCATCGCCCTGGCCCGTGCCCTGCGCAAGCGCAAGAAGGCCATCGTCCAGGGCGAGATGGGGCTGGGCAAGACCACCATCGCCCTGGCTACGCTGGCCCTGCGCAAGAAGTGGCCTGCCGTCGTCATCTGCCCCCCGCACCTGGTCCCCAAGTGGATCAGGGAGGCCAGGGAGGTGCTGGGGGAAGAGGTCTACGCGGTAGAGCTAAAGCGCATCGCCGATGTGGAGGCCTTTGCCAAAGCTGTGGCCGTGCGCGGGCGCGACAAGCCCGCCATCGCCGTTATGGCGGCCACCTCCGCCAAGTTAGGCGGCGGGTGGAAGGTGGGAGCAACGCGCCGACGCCACCACTACAAGGACGGCCAAGGCTATGCCCGCACGTTAGAGGTCGCCGCCTGCCCTCACTGCGGCTGGGACCCTACCCAGCCTCTGGAGGGGGTGGAGGAGGAGAAGCGCCTCCCCCTCGACTTCCTCGAAAAGAAGAAGTCCGGGCGGCGATGCCCCAAGTGCGGAACCGTGCTGACCGACTACGGGCAGGGCCGCTTCCGCCGCTGGCCGCTGGCCGACTACATCCGGCGGAAGCACAAGAATCTGTTCCGCGTCCTGGTGGCCGATGAGGTCCACCAGTTCAAGGGACAGGAGAGCGACCGCGCCTTAGCCTTCCACCATCTGGTGCGGGCAACGGAGGAGCAGCTTGCCCTGACGGGCACCTTCTTCGGGGGTCGGGCAACCTCCATCTTCTGGCTGCTCCACCGGCTAAACGTCGGCAGCGTTTCCCGCCGCTTCGCCTTCAACGATGTCGCTCGATGGGTCGGGCGCTACGGCCTGGTGGAGAGAAGAGAAGAAGTCTATCAGGACAAGGACGTGGGGCACTACAGCGGACGCACCAAGGTGCGCACCCATACCCGCGAGGTGCCCGGCATCAGCCCGGCCATCATGGAACTGATGGCCGAGAACGTCCTCTTCCTGGCGCTCAAGGACTTAGGCGTCGCCCTGCCCGACTATGCCGAGGAGGTCGCCCTCCTCGAAATGAGCGAGGCGCAGGCGCGAAGCTACCGCCGTGTCCAGTCGGCACTGTGGGACCTGGCTTCGCAGGATCGATCCTATCTGTCGGCGTGGCTCCAGTGGAGCCTGGCCCGCCCCAACTCCGCCTTCCGCACCGAGAGGGTACGGGAACTCAACAGCCGCGTTCTCCCTGCCGTCGTCAAAGGCAAGGAGCTACTCCCCAAGGAGCAGTGGCTCGTTGAGTTCTGCAAAGCAGAGGCGGCGAAGGGCCGGCGCGTCGTCGTCTTCCTCCGCCAGACGGGGACGCGGGACATCCAGCCTCGCATCGTCGAAGTCCTCCAGCGGGCGGGCCTGAAGGCTGGGCACCTGCCCGGCTCGGTCAACCCGCGCAAGCGCGAGGCGTGGCTCAAGGAGCACCCCTACCAGGTGCTCATCACCAACCCGCGCCTGGTCGAGACGGGCCTCGATCTCGTCGAATACGCCACCGTCGTCTTCTTCGAGATCGAGTACAGCCTCTACACCCTGTGGCAGGCAATGCGCAGAGTGTGGCGGCTGGGGCAAAAGCGCCCTGTGCGGGTCGTCTTCGCCGTCTACAAGGACACCATGGAGGAGCGGGCTATGCGCTTAATGGGCCAGAAGATGCGTGCAGCTCAGCTTCTCTACGGTGATGAGGTTGGCGGAGCCATCGTCCCCGAAGGCGGGGCCGACAGCTTCCTCACCGAACTGGCCCGTTCGGTGCTGGAGGATGCGGAACTGCCCGACCTCAAGGCCATCTTCGGCGCTGCGGCGCAGGTGGCCACCGTCCAGGTCGAGGCCGAGCCGCAGGAGGACCAACGGCGTCCGTCGCTGGAAGAACTCCGGGCGGCAATGGCGGCAATGAAGCAGCAGCGCCCCAGGCGGCGCAAGCGCAAGGCCCGGCGGCAGCAGCCAGTGGCACAACAACTGCCGCTCTTTGGCTTTGCGTAGAGGTTCCCCCAAGATTAGAACGGGGAGATCATCTGCGGATGATCTCCCCGTTTCGCTTTCGGCGATAACTGCGCACAAGTATCATTGTGCGCAGTTTTTGGCCCTCCAGGGGGCTTCCAGAGGCCCTCTAACGGGGTCGAACTAATTGCGCACAAGATTTGACAACCTCCTTGCGGCAATTATAATGAGGGAGACCAGGGAGGTAGCAACTTGAAGCATATATCCCCACGCACCCAAGAACTCTATCAAAAAGCCTTGCGCCGCTTCGAAACCTGGTACTGGCGGCGCTATGACACCGCCCCCGACTACGCCCTCCTCACCGAAGAGGAGGTGCGCGAGTACCTTGCCGCCCTGCGAGAAGAGGGTCTCTCGGCCAGTACGCGCAACCTGCTTCTCTCCGCCCTGAAATGGGCTGTGCGCCAGGAGAATAACCGCCTGGAGGTGCCGATGGAGAAGGCCGTGCTGCCTCCCATTGAAACGCTCACCGCCCGTGATCTGGGGCGACTCGTCCGTGCTGCCCTCCAAGCTCAGCCGGAATGGGTCGGCTTGCGCAATGAGGCCATCATTGCCCTGCTGGCCCGCGCAGGCCTGCGCCTGGAAGAACTCACTGAGCTCAAGATGAGCGATATTACCCTCCGTCCGCGCTCTGGCTCTGTCCTGGTGCGCAAAGGCAAGGGGAACAAACAGCGACAGGTGCCGCTCTCCGCCGAAACACGCCGCGCCTTGCGGAACTATCTCCTCCGTCGTCCCCCTGTGGAAACCGATGCCCTCTTCATTTCCAGCTGGAAACGTCCTCTGAGTCGCCGCACCGTTCAGGCGATGATCGCCAATGCGGCGAAGAAGGCGGGGATTGAGCACAGGGTTTCGCCGCACATTCTGCGTCACACCTTCGCCACCCGTCTGAATGAAAAAGGTACAGACCTGGTTTCAATCCAAAAGTTGCTGGGGCATAGCAGTGTGGCGACCACGCAGCGCTACCTGCACCCCAACCGGCGACAAATACAGGAGATGGTGGAAGAGCTGTAGGATGACAATGACAAACAGAGACCCTCTCATTGAAGAAGTAAGGAAGAAGCTCAAAGAGTGCCTTCAGACTAGGCTATGCAAGCCCATTGTCCCCGGATGGATAGCATGGGTTTTTCTTCTCGGTGCCTTTATCCTTTCTCAGCGTCCTGCTTCCGGGTTTTTTGTGGGAAACATTGAACAGAGTATCATAGGCGGGGCACTTACCTTCACAGGTTTTTTCCTGTGGGATACAAACATTGTCAGTCGGCTCTGTCGAGTTCAGCGATGGAAGGATGCTTTCAAAAGCTTCTACCATCGATACAAGGGCAACAAGGATCAATGGTTCTTTATCATTGCCCCTATTATCTTCTGGTGGCCATCTCTCCCCCAACTCTGGCGTATTATAGGAATGGAGTTTTATCTCTTTGTCTTGTATGGCAGCCAAGAATTACTGAAGTTCTCCCTGGGTAACCCTGAAATCATCCGGGGGCTTCAGGCTTCGCTCCTTAAACCCCAGCTTGAAGTCCTGCGCTGCGCCAAGGAAGTCGTTGCTGATTATCCCCCTGAAGCTTACAAACAACTCGCCAAACAGATTGAGATTCAGCTTTCCGCCCAGGAAGGACTAACCTGGCCATGGACGATAGGAATAGGCATTGCAGCAGATCGTCTCATCGATCTACTCGGCAATACACCCTCTGCGGCTTTTATCGTTCTCTTCTTGGCTCTCTACATTCTGCTGCGCCTTACCGATAGTATCTATAACTACACAGCCCTTGTCCAAGCCATTGCTCAACTTGAGTATGAATCATCTCTCGACCCAAGCAAGGAGGACTCAAGCCATGCCGAATGACACGCCGAATGACGCAGCACACCAGGAAGTTCCTCGTTGCCCCATCTGTGGCCACCCCCTGGAAATCTCCCCGGCCGAACGCGAGGGATGGCTCATTCCCTATCCCGTCGCAACCTGCCCCCATTGCGGGGCGCAGATGGAGATCAAGGAGGACAAGGGGGGAACGATCAAGGCCGTACGCTTCCTCCTCATCCCGGAGGAGACCGCGAGCTTCTGGCCGAAGAATAGCTGGGAAAAGCTCAAGGGCTTCATTCCCTACGGTACGGCACAACAATTAGGAGACCAAGCCTATCGGCGGGCCGCAGAGCATCGCGCTCTTACCCGCCATCTCATTGAAGATGAGCCACCTCTCTGCACCTCGCCCCTGGCACTCAAGAAAAACGAGGTTTGCCTCTATGCCGAAGAGCATGGCCTGTTAGCCGAGCAGCGCGTTTCCAAGGCCGAGGGAGAACGATGGGTGCCTCAGGAAGAAGGCCCCCTGGTTGTAACCAATCGTTCGATCTACGTCGGAGGCAAGCGCATTATGTTGAACAAAGTGGAAGCTTGCCATCCGACGGCTAAAGGAGTGATCATCCAGCGCAGGGATCGCAAACGACTTCAATTCGTCCAGGCCGAAAACCCCTATGCCTTACAGTTATCCATCTGGCGGGCGATCCCGGACCAATGCCCTCATCCCACTGTGGAAACCAAGACCTTTGAGCAGAAACCATCTACAGCAGCCAAGGTAAGCGTCCCTATACCCGGAAGATCAGAGCGACTAACGATGTCTCAAAGCGGGGCAATAGTTTTGTTTGTCCTTATGCTTCTTATGCTCTTGGGGGGATGCTATGGCAGTTCTGCCCTGTTTGGAAGCAGCAAGAACAAAATGCCGATGATTGCAGCCACACCCGTCCCTCCTACACCTACAGCTTCCCCCACGCTTACAGCCTCGCCAACGCCCACCGCTACTTCAACGCCGACCCGTACCCCGACTCCCACGCCGACAAAGACCCCCGTACCCACCAATACCCCGCGCCCCACGGCGACCCCAGTACCGCCTACCCCTGTGCCACCGCCTCCGGCAACGCCGACGCCGGTGCCCGTCTCCTGCAACATTGAGGCTTGGGTGGATAATCCGAATCCATCCCAAAACTCCACCGTTACCGTCTTCGGGAAGCTGACCTGCAACGGGGCAGGGGTAGGCAATGCTCAAATGCGTACCACCTGGCACTATAAATCCACGACCTCAACCTGCGACGGAACGACAGGCAGCGATGGTGTGGCCGCCTGCCAGCGGCGCATCGGACGGGCAACGGTCGGCTACACCGTCCGCATCGATGTAGCCATCACGTGGAACGGCAAGACCTACTACACCTCCACCAGCTTCACGCCGCAGTAAAGGGGGATGATCCTGTGAAGCTCGGCATACGAAAGCCTTCGCTGAAAAGACGCATTGCGGCCCGTACATCGCTCAAGCGCTATGTGCGCCACAGCCTGGGCCTCAAGGCTCCACGCGGCTGGGGCTGGGTTACCAACCCCAGGCGTGCCGCCCGCAATCGTCTCTACAACCGCACGACGGTGGATCCATTCAGGATCGGGCGGAAGAAGCGCAAGCGATGAGAGGGAGACGCATCGGGGAGGCATTGTGACCGCACGGCGTGTTCCGCAATCCCAGGGGCTGGGCTGGGGAGAGGTCAACGGCCCTCAGCTTGATGCTCTGGCCCTGAACAACGGGGTGCCATTCCCGCTGACCGTGGAGGACGTGGGGGCCGTCACACGCTCACTCGATCTGGAGTGGCGTTCCTGGAAGCAATACCTCAGGGAGTTGCCTCCCGGAACACCGCTCAGCGAGGGCTTCAAGCGCTTTCAGGGCGTCGTCGGCCTCCTGACGGTCAACACGCTGAGAGAGGGGATCAACCTCTTCATCATGCTGCGTTTCGCTCATCCCCCCTATATCCAGCCCCTCGACGCCCTCTACCAACTGGAAGAGACGGAGGAGGACATCCCGCCCGCGCTCCTCGGCATCCTCTACGCCGCCATCACTGCCGACCGGCAGGGCAGATTACCGTCCACCGCTCCCTACTTAGGCACCTTCATTGTGGACAAGGACGACAACCACCTGCGCCCCATGGTACGCCGGTGGAGCCGCAAGGAGATCGCCCGTTGGGTCGAGGAGCACGGGATTACCTGGCTGCGCACCTACCCCCATCCGGATGTCCCCCTGCCTGCGGGGGCCGTCAATGCAGCGCGGGCAGTGATGGAACTCAGCCGGTTCCTCTGGGAGCCGGAGGGGATGGCCTCCGTCCCGCCGGAGGAACCCGGAACCGTCCTGCGTGCCGGTATGCTGGCCGCCCTCTGGGGCAGTACCCATCGCAAGGTGCGCATAGGCGAGGAGAGCTACGCAGGATTGAGCAATGCCCCCAAACGGCGGACGGCCTCCTGGCTCTGGCTGGAGTATTACGCCTTAGTCTCGCGCGGGATCGTCCGCTTCCCGCCGGAAGTCCAGAAATGGCTCCGCTCTGTTCCGTCGGAAATCCCCCTTGCACCGACAGATCGACGCTTAGCCGAGGGCGTCGCCAACGCTCTCGTCCAGGAAGCCGAGGAAGAAGGCGTCTTCGCCCCCTACGACCAGTTCATCGTCCCCATCCCCGAAC
>JALXBP010000106.1 GCA_026991395.1 Anaerolineae bacterium
GCCCCCCGCCCCGGCCCGCCAACTGCCGCCCCTGCGCGTCATCGGCCAGGCGGCGACGATGTTCATCGTGGCGGAAGGGCCGGACGGCCTCTACCTCATCGACCAGCACGCCGCGCACGAACGCATCCTCTACGAGCGGATGATGCAGCAGTGGCAGGAGGGGGGCATTCCGGCGCAGCCGCTCCTGGAGCCGGTGCCGGTAACGCTCCCCGCCGACGAGGCGGCGCGGCTGGAAGGCCGCCTCGACCGTCTGGGCCGCTTGGGGCTGGAGGTGGAACCGTTCGGGCCGGGGACCTTCCTCGTCCGCTCGCTCCCCGCCGTGCTGGAACGAAGCTCGCCCCAGGCACTGCTGGCCGACATCGCCGCGGCGGAGGAGGCGGAAGGGCCTGTGCGGGAGGCGCTGGAGGAGGCGGCGGTGCGGGCGATCTGCAAGCGGGCCGCCGTCAAGGCCGGACAGGTGCTTTCCCGGCAGGAGATGGAACGGCTCGTGCACGATCTGGAGGCCACGCGCAACCCGCGCACTTGCCCTCACGGGCGGCCGACCATCCTGCGCCTCCCGGTCGAACAGCTCGCCGCTCAGTTCGAGCGGCGCTGAGGGGCCGGCTGTTCCACCTCGATGAGGATGCGCGCCGCGTTGCGCCAGCGCCGCAGGAAGAGGGCTTCCTCGACCGTCGTCGTCGCCTCGCGCACCGCCGGATCGACGAAGAGCCACCGCCCCGGCTCCCAGCCGTAGAGGACGCCGTAGTGCATCCAGCCGCACCAGCGCCAGCGGCAGAAACGCAGCGGCTCCCCGATGAGCACGATGGTTACGCGCCCCTCGCGCAAGTTGGCACGCAGCCGCTCGACGGTGGCGAAGGGCCGCCAGCGGGCACTCAGGCCGTAGCCGCGCAGGAGGTGCACCATCCCCCAGGGGAAGGTTGGGCCGCGCGGAATGCGCCCCGGCGGGCGCAGCCCCTCCCATCTTTCGAGCCGCCCGGATAGCTCGTGCGGGTCCGCCCGCCCGCGCCCCAGCAGCGCGTTGATGACGATCGCGGCGCTGAAGGGGCCGCAGTCGTTGCTTTCCCCCTGGTGGAGGTGGCAGGCGGGGAGCGGCGCAGCCGCACGGAGGTGCATCACCCGCCTCCGATCGTCGCCGCGATCTCGCCGCCGGGCGTAACCCAGGCGCGGGCCATATGCGGTGTGTTGTGCGCCGCGCCGATCCGCCCCTCGCGGTCGATGACGATCAGCCCGCCGTAGCCGCGCACCCGCTCGTGGAGCAGCGCGATGGCCGCCTCGGCGGCCTCCTGGGCGCTCAGACCGCGCCCGAGCCAATCGCAGGCCGTCTTGCTGATGACGACGCGCATCAGCCGCTCCCCCCAGCCGGTGGCCGAGGCCGCGCCGAGCCGATCATCGGCGTAAGCCCCGCTGCCCACCAGCGGCGAATCGCCGACGCGACCGGGGGCCTTGTGCGGCATCCCGCCGGTGGAGGTGGCAACGGCCAGATGCCCCGCCGCGTCCAGCGCCACCGCACCGACGGTATCGGCGGCGCGGGCAGCCTGCGCCGCGACCCACTCCGGCGGCAGCCAGCGCTCGTCATCGGGGAACTCGTCGCCCGTCCGTCCGAGCAGGTCAGCGGGATCGCAGAGGGGAATGCCCATCGCCGCGGCGAAGGCCGTGGCCCCCTCGCCGACGAAGAAGGCGTGCGGCGAACGCTCCATCACCAGCCGGGCCACGGTTACGGGATGGCGGACGCGCCGGATGGCGGCGACAGCACCCAGGTCGAGCGTGCGCCCGTCCATCAGGATGGCGTCCATCTCGACCTCGCCCTCCAGGTTGAGGTAGCTGCCGCGCCCGGCATCGAAGGTCGGATCGTCTTCCATCGCGCGCACCGCCGCCTCGACGGCGTCGATCGCCGAGCCGCCGCCGCGCAGCACGGCCCACCCCGCCTCCGCCGCCAGGCGCACACCGCGGAGCGCGGCCTCGCGCTTGCGTTGGGGGAGGAACCAGGCACCGCCGTGGACGATGAGCGCCGGTTTCACCGCCCCGCCTCCGCCGCAAGGTGCTGCCAGGCTTCGGGGATGGCGCGGGCAAGATCGAGCGGCGTCATTCCCCGTGCGCCCAGTCGTCGGCGGGCGAGATCGCCGGCCAGCGCGTGCAGGTAGGCTCCGGCGACGGCCGCCTCGTAGGGCGGCATGCCCTGCGCCCGCAGCCCGCCGATGAGACCGGCGAGCAGGTCGCCGCTGCCGCCCTTGGCCAGGCCGCTGTTGGCGAAGGGGATGAGCGTTGCGCGCCCCCCGGCTTCGGCGACGACCGTGAAGGCTCCCTTGAGGAGGAGAACGACCTGCCAGCGGCGGGCGTACTCGCGGGCGACCTCGACCCGCGCCTGCAGGATGGCCGCCGTACTCAGCCCGCTCAGCCGGGCCATTTCGCCGGGATGGGGGGTGAGGATCGTGTCCGCGGGCAGGCGTTCGGCCCAGCCCTCGTGGCGGCTGAGGATGTTGAGCGCGTCGGCATCGAGGACGAGCGGCGGCAGCGCGGGCGGTTTCTGCGCCGTCGGGCGCGGGATGAGGCCCGCAGCACGCGAGGCCGTCTCCAGCCCAAAGAGCTTTTCGATGAAGACGACGGCCTCCGCCTCCTGCGTCAACCCCGGCCCGATGACCGCGGCCTGCACCTCGGCGAAGAGCGGGCGCAGGAGTTCGACGGCCTCCTCCGTCACGACGCCGAGCGCGTGCGGCAGGTGGAGGAAGGTCGCTTCGGGGACGAGAGAAAGGACGGCCCCGTGCAGGGAGCCGGGCAAGGCCAGCGTGACGATGCCGGTGCCGCTGCGCAACGCGCCCCGCGTCGTGAGGGCGGCGGCCCCGGTGTAGTTGGCCGAACCGGCCACGACGAGGAGACGCCCGAAGCTGCCCTTGTGCCCCTGCTCCGGACGCGGGGGGAGCATCGCGCGGATGCTTTCCGCGTCGGCGACGAAGGGGGCATCGGCGGGCGGCTCCACCTGCGGGGGGATGCCGATGTCGGCGACGAGCAACTCGCCAAGGCGATCGGCGGCAGGGAAACGGAAGTGCCCCTGCTTGGGATGGGCGAAGGTTACGGTCAGGTCGGCCCGCGGTGTGAGCGGATCGACCTCGCCGCTGTCGAAGTCCATCCCCGAAGGGCCGTCCACGGCGACGATCCGCGGACGGGAGGGGGCGGAAGGCCGCGGCGTGAGCGGGTGCAGCCGTTGCGGCGGCGCGGCCAGCGCCTGCGAGAGCCGCTCCAGAATGGCGGCGATGGTCCCGCGCAGCGGTGGCCGCGCTCCCGTGCCCAGCAGGCCGTCCAGGATGAGGTCGGCGGTGCGCACGAGCGCGCCCAAGTCGCCCTCTCCCTCGGTGAGGAGGGCGACACCCCGCGCGCGTGCCGCGCGGCTCATCTCGTCATCGCGTTGGCGGCTGAGCCAGGCGGCGACCTCCAGCCCACGGTCGCGGAGGTAACGCGCGGCGACGAGGGCATCGCCGCCGTTGTTCCCCGGCCCGACGAGGACGAGGACGCGGCGGGCACGGGGGTAGCGCGTGAGGGCAGCCTCGGCGACGGCCTGGCCCGCCGCTTCCATCATCGCGCGGTAGCTCTGCCCGGCACGGTCGGCCTCCATCTCCATCCTGCGCATCGCTTCGACGGTCAGGATACGCATCCCCGCCTCCTAAGCGTGCCCGTCGCTGCCCTGCGGCGTGCCGCGCAGCAGTTCGATGGCGTGCGGCAGTGCGGGGAGGATGACGCGGAGGTTCTCCGTCGCGCCCTTGAGGCTGCCGGGCAGGTTGACGATGAGCGTCGCGCCGCGGATACCGCAGCGGGCGCGGGAGAGCATCGCGTGCGGTGTGATGCGCAGGGAGGCGGCCCGCATCGCTTCGGCCAGGCCGGGGGCCTCGCGCTCGATGACGTCGCGCGTCGCCTCCGGGGTGATGTCGCGCGGCCCGAAGCCGGTTCCGCCGGTGGTGAGGACGATGTCCACCCGGCCGCCATCGGCCCAGGCCCGCAGTTGGTCGGCGATGGCCTGGCGGTCGTCGGGCAGCAGGCGGTAGGCCACCACCTCGGCTCCCAGCGCCTCTTCGACGAGGGCGCGCAGCGCCGGGCCGCTGCGGTCGTCGTAGGCCCCGGCTGCCGCACGGTCGCTGAGCGTCAGAATGGCAATTCGGATCGGTCGATCGTTCATCCAAGCCTCCAATGAAGGTCAGAGTTGTTCGGGCAAGAGGGAAGCACAGAGAGGAAAGAGCGCCGAGGCACGCTCCCGAACTGCTCGCGTAGCCATCGGCGCTCTCCTTCAGCGTCGGTCAGTCGCCGACCAGGGCATTCCACGCGCCGTGCAGTCCCTCTTCCGTGACGCCGTAGTAAACGCGGATGGTCTCTCCATCCTTCTGCACCAGGTCGTAGCGGACGAGGTTGCCGTGCTCGCGGCGCTTCCACAGGCCGATCGGCCCCATCCACCGCACCTGCCCCGGCTTGACGGGGTTCCCCTCCGCCTCCTCGATGGCGTAGCGCCAGAGACGGCGGGCGGAGCGGCGGGTTACGTTCTTCACCAGGTTGCCGTTGCGCAGATCGCGCATCGTGTAGTAGCGCGTGCCGTTGCGCTCCTCGACGGCGGCGATTTCGACGCCGGTGCGCGGCGGGGTGATCGTCCCCTCCTCACCGCCGGGGAGGTCGGGCGGGACGGCGGCCTTCGCCTCGGCCTCCGCCGTCGTCTCGGCGGGCGGGGCGGGGCGTTCGCGGTGGCTGCGGCGATGGTGCTTCATCCCTCGCTCGACCAGCGCGACGATCTCGTCGCGCACGGCCAGGGTCGTTTCCGCCTCGCTGCGGATGTAGATGTAGCTTTCATCGACGGTGTAGGGCGGCACTTCCCCCTTGGGCACGGTGATGCGGATGACCTTGACGCCGCGCGTCTCCTGCAAGTCCACCGTGACGTTCGGGTCGGGATTGATGCGCGTGGCGATCTCCTCCTTGAGCAACTTGACAATGCGGTTCGGGTTCTGCCCCACGCCGATGGGGGGCGTCTTCGGGTCGGAGGAGACGCCGATGTAGAGCGTGCCGCCGTTGGTGTTGGCGAAGGCCCCCACATCGGCGATGATGGCATCGAGGTAGCCGCCCCGCTTGTTGTAGCGCTCGTGGAACTCCTGGACGATATTCGGCCCCTCCTCGCGGGCGGCCTGGATGTAGTCGAAGGGATGGGCTTCCGGGCGGTAGGGGCGCGTGCGGGCGAAGTCATCGCCGAGGAAGACGGCGCGAATGGCTTCGAAGGTGCGCTCCTCCAGCAGGATTTCGGTTACGCGATCGCCGATGCCGAGTTGCTTGTTGTTGTGCGGGTGGCGGGTGAGGCGGTGGGCGTCGGAACCCTGGATGCAGCGCATGCGGCGCGGGTACTCCGGCTTGGAGCCGTCGAAGAAGCGGGCGGTCGTCTTCTTGCCCTTCTTCTCCAGGTCGGTAACCTCCAGCGCGTGGAGGTGGGGGTCCTGCGTGAAGGCGATGCGCGTCTGCCCGCCGAAGCTCAATCCCTGGAGCGCGACGCCGTGCGTCGAGTTGGCGTGGGCGGCGATGACGATGCCGCCCGCCTCGTCGATGATGCGGTAGGTGTTGAGGACATCGGTCGTCGCGCCGACATCGGTCGCGCCCTCGTCGAGCTTGTCCGCCGGGATGTTCAGCTTGAGCAGCAAGAACTCCAGGTCGCGGATGGGGGTGTCGGGCGGGAAGAGGCCGAGGATGTGGAAGCCGAAGGTGGCGGTGAATTCGAAGCCGGTGAGGACGAGGATTTTCTCCAGGAGGCGGCGATAATCCTCCAGCCGCCGACGCTCCTCATCGGTGAGGCGGTTGAGCCGCTCGAGCAACTCCAGATCTTCGATCTCGGCCATCATCGCCTTGTATCCCGCGACGGTATTGTGATCGGTGAAGGCGATGATATCCAATCCCTTGCGCTCGGCCTCCTTGAGGATGTCGAGATAGCTTACCCCTTCCTGCTGGTAATCCGACGAGGCGGGGGTGTGAATGTGCAAATCCATCTTGTACCATTGCTGGTTGGGTCGTTTCTTCTTGCGACGTCTTCGTGGCATAGGAACTCCTAATGCGGTAGGAATCGATCACTGCTTTCGCAGGACCAGGATGCGCTCAAACTTCGTCGTCTTCGTGCGACGGCGAGAGCGCCTTTCGTCGGGGATGCGATCATCGTAGATCGTCTCGACGGTGAACTCTCCTTCGGTCGCTTCCTGCGCCAGCCGGGCCAGGATCTCTGCGGTGCGGTGGGTCTTGCCGTCGCGCTCCACATCGCCCAGGACGAGGACACAGGGGCGCCCCGGCTTCAAGACCCGATGCATTTCGAGCAGGCAACGCTCCATCTGGGGGAGGTAGACCTTCCGGCTGGCCGTCAGCGAGGCGTCCAACTGCTTCCAATCGCGGCACCCCAGGAACCACAGGCACAGGCGATTATCGCGTGCGTAATCCAGCGCTCCAAAGTAGGGCGGGCTGGAGATGATCGTGTCCACGCTCTCATCGGCGATTGGGAGATGCATCGCGTTGCGCTTCCACACACGAAAGCGGCGCTGCGGCCAATTCGGGGAGAGCTTGGGACGACGGTAAGCTCGGCGCACTTTGGCCAGCAGACGGGAGCGCAGGTCTCGATAGGCATACATCTCCGGGAAGCGGTCGGGGGGATACTTGCGCTTCCGCAGGTAGGGCACCAGGTGGCTGGCCGGGTAAGAGAGGAACCCCGGCCGCACGTGATGGAGAATGCCCAGCAGCGAGGCCATCAGGAAATAGTCCTCTCTTGCCTGGAGGATTCGAAAGGCGGCCAGCACCTCGCGCAGAGTATCGGGATGGAAGAACTCACGTACCCACTCCGGCACGTTCTCCAAATCCACCTGCGGAGCCATCCGCTCCACCTCGGCCAACACTTCCTCGGCCCGATGCAACGCCTCGCTCAGGGAAGCAGGCGCTTCCATCTTGCCGCGCGTCAGCACGTAGGCGTAGGGGCTGAGATCGTTGGCCCATGCCTCACGTCCGGCCAGGAGGGCCTCCAGCGGCACGACCCCGGAACCGGAGAAGGGGTCAAGCACAACCTCGCCGGGTTGGGAGTAGAGCTGCACCAGCACGCTTGCCATCCCCGATTTCATCTTGCCGACGTAGGGCGAAAGCTGCTGGAGGGTGCTCTCCTTCCCGTTGAACGAACCTCGCCAGAGTTGCGCATCCAGCCTCAGCGGTTGAGGCTGCTCAACCACCTGGAAAAGCTGAAGTTGCCTCGGCTCCTGCTCCCGCTTCGCTGCAACAAACCTCCACGCATTGACCACGGTGTGAGTGCCGTGTACCGGTGCATTGACATCGGGATGCCATCGGTCGAGGTGCGTGAGCAGTTCGATGGTCGGTCGGGCCTGGCGCACCATGCGCTGCTCGTGCTTGCAGGGCAGAACCATCGTCGCTACTTACTCCTCGATCAACCGATGGAAGCGCTCGATCAGTTCTGCAGGGCGGAAAGGTTTGAGGATGAAGTCATCGGCACCCATACGACGGGCCGCATCAGCGCGATCCATACCGGAGGCGACGATGACGGGAATCTCCTTCAGCACCTCGTCGCTCTTGAGCGCCTGCAAGATGCCCATCGAATTGCCGCCCGCCAGATGGAAGTCCAGCATGATGAGGTCGGGCCGCTCGGCTCGGGCGGTGGGGATGATCTCATCGACTTGCGTGAGTGTGATGGCTTCGCCCCCCTCCAGTTCCAACAACGTCTTGAGAAGGTTGAGCATGACTTTGTTGTCATCAACAACCAATATCTTCATCATAACCTGCCTTGTTGCTTCAGATTTACGCTGATTTCTCTCTTGATTATACCACAGTCGCGGGGTGATCGAAATCGCCGCACCCTTGACCTGCCACCTCGCGCCCGTATAATCGGCGCGATGGAGGCTATGCGCGAACTCGTCTACGATTTTCTGGAGGCCACGCCTTTACACCGCCTCTGGCTGAGCTCCCACCGCGCGCTGCGTGTATGGGTCGCGCTGCTCGTGGGAGTCGCCGCCGCCGTGCTGGTGGGATGGCTGATCGCCGTGCTTGGCTTGCTGCCCGCGATAGCCGTGATGGCGGCCCTGGCAGCAGGGCTGTGGGGACTGGCGCGGATCGAGATCGCCTATGCGGGCGTGATCATCATCGTGACGCTGCTGCCCTTTGCCTCCTTTCCATTCCGCCTCGGCTTCACACCGACCTTTCTCGATGCGGCGATCGGGCTGCTCTTCCTCGCCTGGCTGATGCCGCTCCTGCTGGCCCGACGGGACTTCACCCTCACGCCAACGCCGCTCGATCTGCCCGTTCTCGTCTTCGTGCTGCTGGCCATCGGCTCCTTCGTCGCCGGATTAGGCCACGGCGCGGTTACGCCCTACCTCCTGCGCCATTTCGGCGAGGTACTCCTCAGCGTCTTCTCCTTCTACCTCGTCGTCAACACGGTGCGTACCGCCGGACGGCTGAGACGACTGTTGCGCCTCTTCCTGCTGGCGGCGACCCTGGAAGCGCTGATCGGTATCGTGCTCTACTTCCTCCCCGATGCGACGGCCATCCGGCTCCTTTCAGCGCTGGGACGAGTGGGCTACCCGACGGGGGCGGGCGTCCTGCGCTTCATCATGGACGATCCCTCGCAGATGCAGCGGGCCACGGCGACCTCCGTCGATCCGAACGTCCTGGGGAGCTTGCTCAATCTCTCGCTGGCGCTGGCCGTCTCCCAGCTCTACGCCGAGCGGCCGCTCTTTCGTCCCCGCTACCTCCTGCCGATGATCGGCCTGCTCGCCGCGGGATTGGGGCTGACCATCTCCCGCGGTTCGATGTTCGGGGCAGCGATGGCTATCCTCGCCCTGGCGCTCCTGCGCTATCGCAGGCTCATTCCCTGGATGGCGGTCGCGTTGGGGCTTCTGCTCCTGCTCCCCCAGACGCAGGGCCTGGTGCAGCATTTCATCGCAGGCGTGGAGGGACAGGACCTTTCGACGAAGATGCGCTTCGGGGAGTACAAGGATGCGCTCATCCTCATCCGCCGCTATCCTGTTTTGGGCGTCGGCTTCGCCGGAGCGCCGGATATCGATACCTACATCGGCGTTTCCAGCGTCTACCTGCTCGTGGCAGAGGAGATGGGGCTGGTCGGCCTGGGCTGTTTCCTGCTCATCCTCGCCGTTCTCTTCCTGCGCTTCTGGCGGCGGCGCGGACTTGCCCGCCGCTGTCCGCGGCTGGAGGCGCTCTGGTACGGTGTCCACGCGGCCATCTTCGGCGGGTTGATCGGCGGCATCTTCGATCACTACTTCTTCAGCCTGGATTTCCATCACTCGGCCACGATCTTCTGGCTGATGATCGGGCTGGCGACGGCGGCGACGGAACTGCTCGACAGGTGCTCGAGGGCCGAGGAGACCCGCAGAGAGGCCTTGCCGCTCGAAATTCGGTATTGACTTCGACGCGGGCTCTCCCTATAATGAGCCTGTGCGCTGTCCCCCACTCCCAGGCGCTATCTCAGTCAACACAAGCAAGGAGGAGAATCATGAAACACTGGCGGTTAGTTTCCCTGTTGTTGGTCGTTGTCCTGTTGTCCACGATGGTGGCGGCTTGCAAGCCCAAGGAGAAGAGCAAGCTCGATCAGATTATGGAAGCAGGCAAGATCGTCGTAGGCACCTCTGCCGATTATCCCCCCTTCGAGTACATGGACGAGAACAACGAATTCGCGGGCTTCGACGTCGTGCTGATGAACGAGATCGCCAAGCGAATGGGCGTTTCCGTCGAATGGCAGGACATCAGCTTCGACGGCCTCATCGGTGCGCTGAAGGCGGGGAAGATCGATGCCATCATTGCCGCGATGAGCGCCACGCCCGAACGCGACAAGGAAGTGGACTTCACCATACCGTACCTCGAGGGCACCGACGCCATCCTCGTCGCCGAGGATTCCGACATCGTCATCAACAGCCCGGAGGATATGGGTAAGTACAAGATCGGCGTGCAAAGCGGCACGATTCACGAGCAGTGGGTCGATGAGCACCTGCCCGACGCGCAGGTCTCTCGCTACGAGCGGGCCGATCAGGCCATTATGGACCTGAAGAGCGGACGCATCGACGTGGTGGCGATGGATTACTACGCCGCTCAGGCCTACATCCAGCAAGGCGGGATCAAGCTGGCTCTGACGACCAATCTCTCGGGGGAGAATATGGCCATCGCCGTTCCGGAGGGTTCGACGGAACTGAAGGCCAAGCTGGACGAGATCATCCAGCAACTCAAGGACGAGGGCTTCATCGACAAGCTGGCGATGGAATACCTGGTGAATCAGGAGTAAGCGGCCGTGTTGAAAGCTGCCTCGGAGGCCCTTCCCTACCTTGCGGAAGGGACGATGTACACTATCGCGATCAGCGTCATCTCCCTCTTCGTCGGGCTGATCATCGGCGTGTTGCTGGCTATGATGCGCGTTTACGGCGGTCGCCTGGCCCGCGGCTTCGCCTCGCTCTACATCCTCATCCTGCGCGGCTTTCCCTCGCTGGTTACGCTCTTCATCGTCTACTTCGTCTTCGCTTCGTCCGTGAACCTCTCGCCCTTTCTGGCCGGATGCTTTGCCCTGGGAGTCACGAGCAGCGCATACCAGGCGGAGATTTTCCGCGGAGCTATCCAGGCCGTGAGCCAGGGGCAGATGATGGCTGCGCGGGCGTTGGGGATGAGCCGCTGGCAGGCGATCGTGCACATCATCCTCCCGCAGGCGTTCCGCAATGCCATCCCCGGATGGTCGAACGAGGCGGCGGTGGTCGTCAAGGATTCGTCGCTGGTCTATGCCGTAGGGCTGGCGGAGCTTTTACGGCGCTCGCAACAGGTCGCCGCGCGTCTGCGCGCCCCGCTCCTCATCTTCGCGATTGCGGGTTTGATCTACTTCCTCCTCACCTTCGCCACCAATCGCCTGCTGAGCTGGCTGGAGGAGCGCCTGCGTATACCGCAGATGCTCGAAGCGCGGTAATCCCTCCGAGGTACGAGGAAGCGGGGTCTTTTGACCCCGCTTCCTGCATTTTGACCGCCGCCGAACCTCAGGCGTAGGAAAGCCACTTCACCATCTCGATGCGCGTGAAGGCCACGAAATACCCCACCGCCTCCAAGGATTGCCGATAGTGCGAGTCGGCAGGCAGGTTTTCGAGCTTGGTGTCGTGGCGCGGATAGCGGGTATGCAGGCTGTGAAGCAAGGCGCGGGTTACGGCCTCGTTGTCCCCTTCCTCGACCTCGATGACCAGACGGCTGAGTTGATAGGGCTGCAGATGGAAGGCGATCCAGCCACAACCGCCGTTGCGCAATGTTACACGCAGCGCATGCATACCGCCGACCTTGCGCAGCGAGGGGAGATCGTCCAGCCAGGAAGGTGTCGTCGTCCGTTTCTCCAGCAAGGCGAAGACGGCCTCGCCATAGAGCAACTCGGCCTCGTAGGCAGGTGCATCGAAGCGCGGCATAATCGGGGGCCGCCGCAGGATGAGCAACTCCCGCTGCTCGCGGAAATCGTAGCGATGAAAGAGGCGATGGGCGGCGACATTGCCCTTGATCACCTCCAAGATGATCCGCGAGACACCGAGATTGCGCGATTCACGGATGAAATGGCGCATCAGAGCCCTGCCGACACCGCGGCGTCGTTTGGCCGGGATCACGCCCAGGCGGGTGATCCACGTCCGATCCGGCCGCACACCGAGCATCCCCACGCCGAGCAACTCACCGCCCGCTTCGGCCACAGCGGAGCGAGAGAGATCGACATCGTAGAAGCGCAGGTACTCCTCCATCCGCCGCACACTCATCGGCATAGGGATGATGTAATCGATGCGCGCGCGGTTATAGATGTCGGTCAGGATCTTGAGCGAGAACTCAGAAGCCGGCCGCACGGTCAAAGGCGCTAAGGAGAGTCGTTGAGCGCTCATAAGCTACTCACGGCGGCTTTCCAAGAAGGAGCGGATCTTGGCCTGGAAAGTACGCACCTTGAACGGCTTGGAGATGTAGCCGTCAGAACCGTAAGCCTCCGCCATGAGGCGAGCCGTATCGGGCGGCCAAGCCGTTACGGTAATGATGATCGGATCACCTACCGCCTTGTCGTCACGAAGGAGCGCAATCACCGTCTGTCCATCCAGATCGGGCAGCCCCATATCGACGAGGATAATGTCGGGCTGCTCCTGACGGGCGATGACAATCCCCTCCCCACCCTCCTCGGCAACGAAGACCTCATGGCCATCTTTGCGCAGGAGGGAGCTCATCAACCGAGCATCGTAAGGGTTGTCTTCTACAATGAGCACTTTCACCATCTCGACCTTCTCCCTATTCGTCTTCAGACCGCGATGCGGAAGAGCGGAAAGCGTAATGATGCACACGCTCCAACAACACCGTCATACGCACCGGTTTCGAGAGGTAATCATCGCAACCGGCGGCGAGGAAACGCTCTCGATCGCCCACCATCGCCGAGGCCGTGAGGGCGATCACGGGGATGTTCCACAGTTCGGGGTCCTCACGGACGTGCTTGATGACCTCGATCCCATCCATACGGGGCAGGCTGATGTCGAGCAAAACGACATCGGGACGGAGTTCACGGATTTTCTGCAGTCCCTCGACGCCGTCGGCAGCTTCTTCGACATTATAACCCCGCGAAACGAGGACTTTGCGCACCAAGCGGCGGTTATGGAAGTTGTCCTCGATATAAAGGATCGTCTTCTCTTCTTCCGGAGTATGATTATAACCCATACCTCGCCTCACTCGAATCAGGAGAGCAGGAGATTTTCAACGTAGTCCAGGAACTGATTGCGATCCAGCGATATCTTGTTCCACAGAGAGTTCACCTTGTCCTGCAATCGTTCTACCAGCCCAGGCTGCCGCTCCAACTCCGCCAAGACGAGGATGGGGACGTTGCGCAAGCGCTTGAGCTGACGGAGACGCTCGATGAGCACCTCCCCATTCTCATCGGGAAGATCGAAGTCCAACACGATGATGGCCGGGACGTGCTCCTTCACATATGTCAGGGCCTCGCGGGCCGTGTATACCTCGTGGACGACAAAATGATGCCGGGATTCCAGCAGCCGGTGAAGCAGCCGGGCCTCCCACACATTGTCCTCGATCACCAAGACTATCGGCTTCTCCTGCTTGCCGAATGTTTCGACCTTTCTGTGCCTCCGCACATCCTCCGGGGAAGGGAGCGTCGGCAATTCGATATCATCCCCAAGAAGGTGGGTAACGTGTTGAGCCAACTCACGGGCGCTGAAGTTGCCCTTCTGCCAGATGGAATCGGTGTAGCGGCGCAGATAGGTCTCCTCACCATCACCCAGGTTCTTCGCCGAGATGATGATGATGGGAATGTCCCGCGTCCCCCTTCGTTCCTTCAGCGTCTCCAGGACGGAGAAGCCGTCCATACCCGGCATCGTCAGGTCGAGAATCACGAGATCGGGATGGTGCTGCTCGACCAGTTCGATCCCCTCGCGCCCGTTGTAGGCTTCCAGGATGCGGTAGTCCTTGTAACTCTGCAGGAGGCGGCGGATCAGCCGCGTGTCCTGCATATTGTCGTCGATGACCACGATCGTGGTGATCTTCTCGTCCAACTGGGTCAGGGCCTGCGCGACCCCTTCCTTGGGCTGGAAGTCGGCGTTGATGGAAACGATGTAGCGGTCCTCCAGCGCGTACTTCTCGGCGCTGATGGAATGACCCGAGCAGTTCACGACGACTGTTTCGTCCTCGCGGATGTAACCGCGCTCGCGCAGCCTCTCCAGTCCGGCAAAGGCCACGCCCGCCGCCGGTTCCATCGATATCCCTTCACTGCGCGCGACCTTGCGCATCGCACGGAAGGCTTCCTCATCGCTCACGGCCACCATCGCGCCACCGTGGCGATCGACGTAGCGCTTGAGGAGCGTATAGGAGAAGCCCGGTTTACCCGTCGCCAGGATGAAGATGAGGCTGTCGGGCTGCACAGGTTCGGCCTCGTCCAGGCCGCGCTCCCAAGCATGCACCATCGGCGCACAGCCTTCGCTTTGGACGATGCCCAGCTTGGGCATATGGTCAATGATGCCCAGCTCGTAAAGCTCGCGGAAGCCCTTGGAAACGCCCAGCGGGCCGATTCCCCCGGAAACGGCCTGGACGTACCAATCCGGCGCTCGCCAGCCGAGTTGCTCGACAATCTCCAGGGCGATCGTCTTCATACTCTCCTTGCAAGGAATCGACTTTGCCCCCCCGTCCTTGTAGATGCCGCGGCGACGGGCGAAATCGGCGGCGATCTCCTTGGCCTGATCGTAGGTGCCGGAGACCTTGATGACCTCGGCTCCGTAGAGGGCCAGTTCACGCATCTTCTCCGGCGGCACGCTGCTCGTCAGGAAGACCCACAGCTTGATACCGGCACGTGCGCAGTAGGCGGCATAGGCCGTAGCCGCATTGCCGGTCGAGGCCAGGACGATCTCCCCCACCC
>JALXBP010000107.1 GCA_026991395.1 Anaerolineae bacterium
CGAGGGCTTCAGTGAGTTCTTCCTCCGCTCCGAGGACGCCCTGGACGGTCGCGATCGAGAGCTTTTCTTGTTGCTCCATAGCACCTTGCTGCAAGCCCGTGAGATCCTCCGTGTGCGGAAGCAACTCGGCTCTCCATCCGCTACCACCGGACGGGACATGTCCGACATCATTGGCTCGAACGCCCCTGACTGGTGCGCCAACTACCCCCTTGAGCCGTGGATCGACTATGACCTGGCTCTGCGCTGGAGCCGTTATCTCCTCTTCGTGGAAAGCGATGCCCAACGTGCTCAAACCTTGCTCGAAAAAGCACGCTTCTGGCAAGGGAGGGATGCAACGCTCATCAATCCCCTGCTCAAGGCGCAGTACAAGTTCTACCAGGCCCTTATCCTTCTTCGTGCAGGAGGGGATACTCAAAAAGTTCAAGAGACTCTCCACGGTATATTACAAGTTGTAAGTGACGAAGTTCCTGCATCGTCGAAGTGCTCAAAGATCACAGAGTTACTCCGTGCGTATGCCGTAAGCTACCTCGGCTACCTGGATCGACTCAAAGGAGAATATTATTCCGCCATCCATCATTACCAAGAGGCAGTGCAAAAGTTTCGCCAGCTTAAACTCTCCACATTGACGACAACACTGGCCAACTTGGCTTACGCGATGACAATGGTCAGCTGGTTCCGCCGCGCCCGCCAGAACCTGGATGAAGCGCAGCATCTGGCGGAGCGACGTGGCAACAGCTATGAACTGGCCGTGATTCTCAACGTCGCTGGTATTCTGGAGGCACAGGATTCCAATTATGCGGAAGGGATAAAGTACGGCGAGGAAGCCCTCAAAATACTCGAAGATAATAACCTTGAAGCCCCCTTCCTCCGCGCACTCATCCATACCAATCTCGCCCGCGCCTACCGCTACGCGTGGAACAGAAAAGTCTCTCAGGAACGCTGGCATGAAAAATCAACCTGGACAAAGACGCTCTGGCCTGCCTATGACCATATTCGTCAGGCTCTGACTTTCAAACAGCCTTTATCCTACTACCTCGCTGAACGCTGGGGTGAACGGGGATGCATTGCCCGTGAAATGGCATGGCTCTATCGGAAATGGCAGGATATGCGGCGTGTGCTCACAACTACATTGATAGAAGAGGAGATAGAGGCCTTTCAGCAATCGAACGAGCAAGCCGATCGATACCTGATGGCCACCGCAGGCGTTATGAGCACTCCGGAGGACAAGCCGCCTGTGGACCTGCCGGAAGGGCTGGAAATCTGGAAAGAGCGTGGTTGGCGGCGCATCGAGAAGCTCGGAGGAGACCCCTACCTGCCCGCACTTGCCCTCACAAATCTTGGCTGGCACTGGCACTATCAACGAAGGGCAAAGGAGCGGCTTCAGGCTATCTACGAACTGGTCTATGCCCTCATCCCCGAGGCCTACCATCTTCCCGAGCCGAAAAGGAAGCGCCAGCATGCCCATATTATGCTCTGGAGCGTGCTCGGCAAGGTTGAAATGCTCCTCTTCCACAGTGCCCTGCGCGGATGGTGGAAATATTCCCAAGCAGAACGCGAGAGGATCATCAGGGACAACATCGGGCATGTCATTTACGCCTTGGAATATGTCCATATGATGGGGGAAAACCACTATGACATGCGCCGTGCTGAAGAGGGGCTTAATAACTTGCTCCTCAGCATCGAAGGGTGGGAGGATGAACTGCTCCCTCTGCTCTATCAGTACGGGCGAGAATTTATCGAGAACCATCAGCTCCAGTATTCCTACTGGCGCAATGACGTGGACGGTGTAGCTTTTATGCAATGGCTCGATGAACGTTTTGGTTCCTATTATCCAATGGAATAGAGGTCGGTAACGGCCATGCAGAGGCCTGAAATTCTCTTCCAGATAGAGGCCCACAGGTCTATAGACTGCGACTGCGCCTGCGGCACGCCTTATCCCGCCTCGAGCACTTCTCCGCCGCCGCTATCAGGCATGTGGCAAGCCAGGCAGCCCGCCCTCACGCAGTCCATCGAGCGCGGCGCATGGCGGGCCTATTACGTCCCCACGGCAACGACCCCCGTCACGGTCATGAACGCGGCCGCACAGCGCCTGTGGTCGGCGCTCTCCGAACCACGCAGCGTGGCGGAGCTGGCTTCCCTCTTCGACCTTCCTCGCACGGACGTGGAGGCCCCGCTGGCGACCATGGCCCGCGTGGGCCTCATCCGCCCGTGGGAAGCCGTCGAGATCGCGCCCCCTCTCGAGCCGCAGCCCACAACGTTGACCGCCTGGCTCTATCTCACCCAGCAATGCAACCTCCGCTGCCCCTACTGCTATGTGCCGCATCGTAACGCCTCGATGGACGAAGCCACGGCCCGCGCCGCCATCGCCAAACTGACGGAGATGACTAAGCGCCATGGGTACCGCCGCATCAAGATCAAATATGCCGGGGGCGAGCCAACGCTTCGCTTCGACCTCATCCGCACGATACAGTCCGCCCTGACCGAGCAGAGCCGGGCGGCGGGGCTGGAAGCGGAGAGCGTCGTCCTCACCAACGGGACGACCTGGAACGAAGAGCGGCTCGACTTCATCGCCGAGCACGGCATCCACATGGCCATCTCCCTCGATGGCGGAGCCGAGGCCCATAACCGCCTGCGGGCCTTCCCTAATGGCCGGAGCAGCTACGAGAAGGTGCTGTGGACCATCGAGAAAGCTCTCGAACGCGGGATAGAGATCACCCTCTCGCTCACCATCACAGCCTGGAATCTGGACGGCGTCAGTGATGTCGTGCGTCTGGCGATGGAAAAGGCCCTCCCCTTCAATCTGAATTTCGTCCGCGAGAGGCAGCCCCAACCTTGGGTACCGGAGGCCGAGGCGCTGGCGCAAGCCCTGCACTCGGCCTTCCGCGTTATGGAACAGCACATCGCCACCTACCCCCACCCGCTGACCGCCAGCTTCGACCGCGCCCGCTTCGACTTCCCTCACACGCACACCTGCGCCGCCGGAAGGGACTACATCGCCATCCTGCCCGATGGACGCATTGCGCCCTGCCATATGGAAACGGCGAATCCACTCAGCACCATCGAGGCCACAGACCCGCTCGCGGAGGTGCGACGGCGAAGCAAGGCGACCTTCGCCCCTGCCGTGGACGAGCTGCCCGATTGCGCAACGTGCCCCTGGCGCTACGCTTGTGGCGGGGGATGTCCCCTCCTGCGAGGTACGGAGGCCCACCGCCGCTACTGTCGCATCTATCGCCGCTTCTATCCAGAACTCATCCGTCTGGAAGGCCTACGGCTCCTGTACCGGCACCGGAAAAGCCCCTTCTCCATCGACTGATGCTCCGCCCCGGCGGCCTGCTTTTTCGAAGGCAGGCCGCTTCCTACGCCACGCTCACGCGGGAACGGCCTCCACCAGAGCGCCCTCCGTCACCAGCTTGCGCGCCTGCTCGATGAGGGGGGCCAGAGGGCGGTCGTGCTCCAGGAAGGGGATCGTCTCACGCACGACGGCATAAGCCCGCGCCGTCCCCGCGCCGAGCACGGCGGAGGTGCCCAGTTGCTCGCGGCGGAAGTCGATCCCCTGCGCGGCGGCAAGCAGCTCGATGGCGATGATCGTCTCCACACTCTCGATGACGGCCAGGGTGTGATGCGCGGCATTCGTCGCCATGCTCACGTGATCCTCGGTGTTGGCGGAGGTGGGGATCGTGTCGGCGGTGGAGGGATGGGCGAGCACCTTGTTGCGCGAAGCGAGCGAGGCGGCGGTGTACTGTGCCAGCATGAAGCCGCTTTCCAGCCCGCCGTGGCGGGTGAGGAAAGGCGGCAGACCGTTGCTCAGGCTCTCATCCACGAGGCGGGCAATGCGCCGCTCACTGATGTTGCCCAGTTCGACCAGGCCGAGCTTGAGGTAGTCCAGCGCCAGGCCGATCGGCTCGGCGTGGAAGTTGCCGCCGGAGAGGACGACCGGCTCCTCCCCCTCGAAGAAGATGAGCGGATTGTCCGTTACCGCGTTCAACTCGATCTCCAGCGCCCAGCGGGCGTAGGCGACGGTATCGCGGATGGCCCCGTGCACCTGGGGGATGCAGCGCAGACTGTAGGCATCCTGAATGTCGCGCGGATCGCGCGGGCGGAGGAAGGTGCTCCCCTGCAGCAGACGACGGATGAAGGCCGCCGCCTCGACCTGGCGGGGATGGGGGCGGACCAGGTGAATCCGCTCGTCGAAGGCATCGGGCGTGCCGCGCAGGGCCTCCAACGTCATCGCGCCGACGATATCCGCCGTGCGGATGAGCCGTTCGGCGCGGAGCGTCGCCAGCGTGCCTAACGCCGTCGTAACCGCCGTCCCGTTGATCAGCGCCAGCCCCTCCTTCGCCCGAAGCTCCACCGGCTCCAGCCCGGCGCGGCGCAGCGCCTCACCGCCGGGCAAGCGCTCGCCGCGGTAGAAGGCCTCGCCCTCGCCGATGAGGACACAGGCCAGGTGCGCCAGCGGGGCCAGATCGCCGCTCGCGCCCACCGAGCCGTAGGCGGGGATGCAGGGGACGAGATCGTGGCGCAGCAGGTCGAGGAGGCGCTGCACCACCTGCGGACGGATGCCGGAGTAGCCCATCGCCAACGTGTTGGCCCGCACGGCGATGACGGCGCGCACCGCCTCGCGCCCCAGCAGCGGCCCAACGCCGGAGGCGTGGCTGAGGACGAGGTTGCGCTGGAGCGCGGCCACCTCGTGCGGCGGGATGATCCGCCCCTTGAAGGCCCCGAAGCCCGTCGTGATGCCGTAGGCGATCTCGCCGCGGGCCAGCAGGCGCTCGACGCCCCGCCGCGAACGCGCCATCGCCGCTACCGCCTCCGGTGCGAGCGTCGCCGTCGCCCCCGTTGCGATCGCGGCCACCTCCTCCATCGTCAGATGCTCACCGGTAATCTGAATCGTATGCCCCATCATCCCTCCTGCTGTGGTCGATGTGAACGCTTCCGTCACGCCGCCGTCGGCTTCCGCGGACGGCCCACGCGCCATGCTACGCAGCACGAGCGGCGTGGCAAGTCCCGCCCGCCGCTTTTTGACGGGATTTTTAGCAAACTCGATGCGCGAGCGCTTGACAAATCCCGCCCTCCATGCTATCATCAGCGTGGATTTTGGCAGTCCAACCCACCGATTGCCAACAAACCAGATCAACAGCTATGGAGGTACAGGATGAGCGTGAAGATTCGTCCCTTGGGTGACCGCATCTTGGTCGAACCGATCGAAGAGGAAGAGGTTACCATCGCAGGCGGCAAGCTGGTACTCCCCGACACCGCCAAGGAAAAACCCCAGCAGGGCAAGGTCCTCGCCATCGGCCCGGATATCATCACCGAGGATGAGGACGGCAACATCGTCGGCCCGAAAGTGGGCGACATCGTCATCTACGCCAAGTACGCCGGCACCACCTTCAAGACGGCGGAAGGCAAGGAATGGCTGATTCTGCGCGAGGACGACATCCTCGGCATCGTCGAGAACGACTAATCCCTGAGTGAGGAGGCAGAAGGATGGCTAAGCAGTTATTGTTCGGTACCGAAGCACGTGCTGCGTTGAAGCGCGGTATGGACGTGATGGCCAAGGCCGTCATCACCACCCTGGGCCCGAAGGGGCGCAACGTCGCGCTGGACAAGAAATGGGGTTCGCCCACCATCACCCACGACGGGGTTACGGTGGCGAAGGAGATCGAACTGAAGGACCCCTTCGAGAATATGGGGGCGCAGTTGCTCAAGGAAGCAGCGACGAAGACGAACGACATCGCCGGTGACGGCACGACGACGGCGACGCTGCTCGCCCACATCCTCATCGAGGAGGGGATGAAGAACGTTGCCGCGGGCGCGAACCCGATGCTCCTCAAGAAGGGCATCCTCGCCGCGGCGGAAAAGGTCGCTGCGGCCATCAAGGAGGCGGCGATCGAGGTCGCCACGAAGGAAGACATCGCCAACGTGGCCTCCATCTCCGCCCAGGATCGCGCCATCGGTGAGTTGATCGCCGAGGTGATGGAGAAGGTCGGCAAGGACGGCGTCATCACCGTCGAGGAGTCCAAGGGTCTGGAGTTCGAGACCGAGTACGTCGAGGGTATGCAGTTCGACCGCGGCTACATCAGCCCCTACTTCGTCACCAACGCGGAGACGATGGAAGCGGTCATCGAGGAGCCGTACATCCTCATCCACGACAAGAAGATCTCCGCCGCGCAGGACCTGGTGCCGATCCTGGAGAAGCTGGTGCAGCAGGGCGCGCGCAACCTGGTGATCATCGCCGAGGACGTGGACGGCGAGGCGCTCGCCACGCTGGTCGTCAACAAGCTGCGCGGTCTGCTCAACGTGCTGGCCGTCAAGGCCCCCGGCTTCGGCGACCGGCGCAAGGCGATGCTCCAGGATATCGCCATCCTCACCGGCGGGCACGTCATCACCGAGGAGGAAGGGCGCAAGCTGGATAGCGCCACGCTGGCCGACCTCGGTCGCGCCGACAAGGTCGTTTCCACCAAGGACGAGACGACGATCGTCGGCGGGCGCGGCGATGAGGCGATGATCAAGGCACGCATCGAGCAGATCAAGGCCGAGATCGAGCGCTCCACCTCCGACTACGACCGCGAGAAGCTCCAGGAGCGGCTGGCGAAGCTGGCCGGGGGCGTGGCGATCATCCGCGTCGGGGCGGCGACGGAGACCGAGCTGAAGGAGAAGAAGCACCGCGTCGAGGACGCCCTTTCCGCAACCCGCGCTGCGGTCGAGGAGGGCATCGTCCCCGGTGGCGGCGTGGCCCTGCTCAACGCCCGCAAGGCCCTCGACGGCATGAAGATGGACTACGCCGACGAGCAGACCGGCGTCACCATCCTGCGCAAGGCCCTGGAGATGCCCGTGCGCAAGATCGCGGAGAACGCAGGAATGGACGGCGCGGTCATCCTCGCCGACGTGCTGCGCAAGCAGGCGGAAGAGGGCAACGACCACATCGGCTACGACGTCATCACCGGCAAGTTCGAGGATATGGTGAAGGCGGGCATCATCGATCCGGCCAAGGTGACGAAGGGCGCGCTGCTCAACGCGGCCTCCGTGGCGGCGATGGTGCTCAGCACCGAGGCGCTCATCACCGACATCCCGGAGCCGGAGAAACCGGCAGCGCCGGGCGCGGAGATGGGCGGCGGGATGGGCTTCTAAGCTCCCGTACTTCCCGATAGCACGAACGCCGACGGGCGGATAACCCGTCGGCGTTTTTGCATCCGGAACGAACGCTCAGCCCTCGCCGCGGAGGTAAGCATCCATCGCCTGGGCGACCTTGCGGGCATCGGCGACGGCGGGGGCGACGAGAGAAGCCCCGCGCACCAGATCGCCCGCGGCGAAGAGGCCGGGGACGCTCGTGCGTCCCGTCTCCTGCGACTCGACCTTGGGCGATCCCCAGCGCTCCAGTTCGAGGCCGGGAATCTGCTCCAGCGCGGAGGGATCGGGGCGGAAGCCCAACGCCAGCACGACGTCATCCACCTCGACGGTGAACTCCGAGCCGGGGATGGGGACCGGACGGCGGCGACCGCTCTCATCCGGCTCGCCAAGCTCCATCCGCTGGTAGACGATGGCCTTCAGCCGCCCCTGCTCGTCGCCGAGGAAGCGGACGGGGCTGGCCTGCCAGACGAAGCGACCGCCCTCCTCCAGCGCGTGGCGGTAGTCCTCGGCGTGGGCGGGCATCTCCGCCTCGCTGCGGCGGTAGTAGCAGGTCGCCTCCGTCACGCCGGGGAGGCGCACCGCCGTGCGGATGCAGTCCATCGCCGTGTCACCGCCGCCGAGGACGTGAATGCGCGGCCCGAAGGGCTTCTCCTCCTGCCATTCGGGGGGCAGAATCTCGAAGGGGAGGTTGGCGCGGGAGAGAAACTCCAGCGCCAGGTGGACGCCCTTCAGCTCCACGCCGGGGATGCGCGGGACGACGGGACGATGGGCGCCCATCCCCAAGAAGATGGCGTCATAGTCGGCCAGAAGCTGCTCGAAGGTGATGGCCTTGCCCACATCGACGCCGCAGCGGAACTCGACCCCCAGGGCCTCCAGCCAAGCGATCTTGCGCTCGACGCGCTTCTTGTCCAGCTTGAAGTTGGGGATGCCGTAGAGGAGCAGGCCGCCCGGACGGGGATGGCGCTCGAAGACGACGACCTCGTGCCCGGCGATGGTGAGCAGCTCGGCCACGGTCAGACCGGCGGGGCCGCTCCCGATGACGGCGACCTTCTTGCCGCTCGGAGGGGCCTTCTCCGGCAGCGGCTCGCCGTCCTGCTCGACACGGGCGGCGTTGATGAAGGTCTCCAGCCGCCGCGTGTTGATCGGCTTGCCCGCCTTGTTGAGGACGCAGGCATCCTGGCAGAAGGTCTGCGGGCAGAGCATGCCGCAGATTTCCGGCAGGGTGCTGGTGCGGCGGTAGACCTCCGCCGCGCCGACGACGTCGCCCTGCTCCAGCAGCCACAGGGCCGCGGGGATGTCGTTGTGGATGGGGCACGCTTTCTGACAAGGCGCGGTGGGGCACTGCAGGCAGCGCGAAGCCTCCAAAACGGCCTCCTCCATCGAGTAGAGGACGAGGATTTCGTCGAAATCGCGCACGCGCTCCTCCGGCGGACGTTCCGGCGTTGGGACGGGCGCCATCTTCATCCGCGCCTTGCGATCGACTTTGGGACGGTTGGATTTGGGCATCTTGACCTCCTGAATCTGAGAATCGGTACCGTATGCGCTACGGGAAGATTCGCCTCGTCGAGGGGCGGTTACGGCTCGGCCCCCGCGATGATCTGCAGGCTACGGCTGGCCCCGATGCGGGTCGCCCCCGCCTCGATCATCGCCATCGCCTCCTCGTAGGTGTGGATGCCGCCCGCCGCCTTCACCCCCATCTCCGGCCCGACGGTGCGCCGCATCAGCGCCACGTCCTCGACTTTGGCGCCGCTCCTGGCGAAGCCGGTGGAGGTCTTGACGAAGTCGGCGCCCGCCTCTTTCGCCAGACGACAGGCCCGCACCTTCTCCTCGTCGGTGAGCAAGGCCGCCTCGATGATCACCTTCAGGTGCGCGTCCTCGGCGTGGCAGACGGCGGCGACGGCGGCGATGTCGCCCTTCACCGCCTCATCCTCGCCCGCCTTGAGCAGGCCGATGGGCAGCACCATATCGATCTCGCCCGCGCCCTCGGCGATAGCCAACTGCGTCTCGCAGACCTTGACGGCGGTCGGCGTCGCACCCAGGGGGAAGCCGACGACGGTGCAGACGCCCACGTCGCTGCCGCGCAGCTTTTCCGCCGCCAGGGGGACGTAGACGGGGTTGACGCAGACGGTGGCGAAGTGGTAGGTCAACGCCTCCTCGCAGAGTTGCTCGATCTGCTGCGGCGTCGCCTCCGGCTTGAGCAGGGTGTGATCGATCATCCGCGCCAATTGCGCTCGCTTCATCGTAGCACCTCCTCAGGGTTCGGCTTGCCGGAGTTCGGGGTAGGTGTAATGCGGCATCGGTCCCCAGTATTCCGGCGGCCAGTAGCAAAAGATGGCCTTGCCGATGAGTTTGTCCCGTGCCAGCAGCCCCCAGACGTGGGAATCGCTGGAATTGTTGCGGTTATCACCGAGGACGAAGTAATGATCGTCCGTTACCTTCCATTCCCCGTGATAGAGCGGCGGCCCGCTGATGTAAGGCTCGTTGATCGCGACGCCGTTGATCCAGACCCGGCCATCAGCGATCTCCACCGTATCTCCCGGCAGGCCGATGATGCGCTTGATGTAGGGAATGTCGCCTGCGGGCGGACGGAGGACGACGATGTCCCCCCGTTCCGGCGGATGCAGCCAGTAGGAGATTTTACTGGCGATGATGTACTGTCCCTCGTGCAGGCTCGGCTCCATACTTTGCCCGTGCACTTGGTAGCGCCCGCTGATGGCATTGATGACCAGGAAGAGGATAACGGCCAGAAGCAATGTTTCGAGGGTATCCTGAAGCCAGGATTTCACCCCTGCGTTCGGTGCCGGTGCTTCGGGCACCTGCGGAAGCTCCGGCGAAATTTCGACAGGTTCTTCGACTGTATCCGACAACTGCCGCCTCCTTGCGCATCTCCAAAATGACAGGGCGCACGCCCACGCGCAGGATTATAGCCCATCTTCGAGACAAGCCAATGGCCGTGCCCTCATCCCTCCCAAGCCGCCGTGCCGAGCGGCCCTCTCCGGTTGTCCTTTCGCTCAATCATCCTATAATTCAGGTACACACCATAGCCGCACAGGAGTAGAGTGGCGATTTTTGGCGCAAGGAGCACCCGGTGAATCAGAAGGACGACAAAGAAGCACAAAAGCCTCTCAAGACGAGACGCATCCGCGGGCTTTCCCAGCGGCTGCACAAGCCGCTCAGCGTGGAGGCCAACCTGCCTCCCGACACCGCTCCTCCCGCTCCTGCGCCCGCACCGACACGCGCCATCTCCTCTCACGAGGGCAAGACGCAGACAGCGCCGCAGGCACAGGCGGCGCAGCCAACACCTGCGGACCAGCCTTCCCCCACGCGCCAGATCCGCCGTATGACGACGGGACAGGTTCGCGCCAAGGCGGTGGAACAACAGGCGCGACCGGCGGGCGGGCTTCTGCAGGCGGGGGTCATGCTCCAGCGGCGCTACAAAGTCCTCGGCGTCATCGGCGTTGGCGGGATGGGCGCGGTCTACAAGGCGCAGGATATGCGCTTCCCCAACGTGCAGCGCCTCTGCGCCATCAAGGAGATGATCAACACGGCCACCGACCCGCAGGTGCGCCAGATGATCGTGCGCAACTTCGAGCGCGAAGCGAGCATCCTGGCCACGCTCAATCACCCCGCCATCCCCCAGGTGTACGACTACTTCACCGAGGGGGATCGCAGCTACCTGGTGCTGGAGTACATCGAGGGGAAAGACCTGGAGGCGTTGCTCAGCGAAACCGAGGGATTCTTCCCGGAGGTGCAGGTCATCGAATGGGCCGTCCAGGTCTGCGACGTCCTTTCGTATCTGCACAATCACAAGCCGCGCCCCATCATCTTCCGCGATCTCAAACCGTCCAACATCATGCTGGACGTCCACGACCGCATCCGCCTGATCGACTTCGGCATCGCCAAGCTCTTCCAGAGCGGGGAGAAGGGGACGATGATCGGGACGGAGGGCTACTCGCCACCCGAGCAATACCGCGGTATCGCCGAGCCGCGCGGCGACATCTACGCGCTGGGAGCGACGCTGCACCACCTGCTCAGCAAGCAGGACCCGCGCCTCGAACCGCCCTTCTCGTTCCACGAGCGCCCCATCTACAAGAGCAATCCCACCGTCTCCCGCGAGCTTCAGGAAGTCATCGACAAGGCACTCGAGTACGACATCAACAAGCGGTGGGGCTCGGCGGAGGAGTTCAAGCGGGCGCTGCTCGCCGTGCCGACGGCGCGGGGCATCAGCGGCAAGCTGCGCAGCGAAACCGCTGCCTTCGCCAAGAGCGGGCTGGTCAAGCCGCTATGGCGTTTTGCCTGCGAGGACGAGATACGCGCGGGCGTCACGGTAGCCCAGGGGCGCGTCTTCGTCCCCTCCTACGATCACAACGTCTATGCCCTCGACGCGGAAGACGGCAAGTTCATCTGGAAATATGCCGCCGAGGGGGGCATCGGGACGCAGCCTGCGGTCGCGGAAGGAGCCGTCATCTTCGGCTCGGTGGACAAGGTCGTCTATGCCGTTTCCATCGACAGCGGGCGTCTCCTCTGGACGGTGCCGACGGAGGGGCGCATCTACAGTTCCCCGCGCCTCGAATTCGGGCATGCCTTCATCGGCTCCGATGACCGACAGCTCTACGCGATCCACATCGCTGCAGGACGCCCCTCGTGGAAGTACCAGGCCGACGGCCCGATACGCACGCGCCCCCACATTGCCAACAACGTGATCTTTTTCGCCTGCCAGGCGGGCATCGTCTACGCCCTCAACCTCGACCGGACGATCCGCTGGCGCTTCCGCTCGCGGCGGGCGATCCTCTCCTCGCCCACCGTCGCCGAAGGGCTGCTCTACGTCGGTTCGATGGACTGGAATTTCTACGCGCTGGACGTGCGCTCCGGCTGGTCGGCGTGGAAGGTGCGCACAGGGGGGGCGATCGTCTCCTCCCCGGCCGCCGGACTGGGGATGGTCTTCTTCGGCTCGGCGGATGGCTTTATCTACGCCGTCGATGCACGCGAAGGGCGCGTCGTCTGGAAATATGAGGTCGGTGAGCAGGTTACCGGTTCTCCCCTCCTCTACCGCGACAGCCTTTACATTGGCGCGGTTAACGGTATCCTCTATCATCTCGATGCCCGTAACGGCACACTCCGCTGGCACTACGAGACCGATGGAGCCATCACCGGCACGCCGGTCATCGCCAACGACGTGCTCTACTTCGGCTCGCTTGACCATTACGTGTACGCGATCCCCGTGTAGGGAGGACGATATGTTCGAGAGCGTGAAACAATGGTGGAAACGACTTTTCACCTCGGCCCCGGTGGATGAGGGGGAGATCGGCGCGGAGGAAGCAGAAGATACCGCAGAAAAGACCTTACAGACTACGACGGAGGCCGTCGAAGCGGCCAGGGATGCCTTGCACGACACCATTCCCCTGCCCGTGCGCAGCGAACGGCTTGCTTCGCAAGAGGAGCGCTGGCGGATGCTCACCTCCGGTGCCCTCTGGGCCGGCTGGCGCAGCGATGTCGGGCAGGTGCGTCAGCACAACGAGGATGGCCTCTTCGTTTTCATCGCGGAACAGGAAAGCGACCATCCCCTCATCCCCTTCGGCCTCTTCATCCTCGCCGACGGGATGGGCGGCCATCAGGCCGGCGAAGTCGCCAGCGCCGTCGCCACGCGCGTTACGGCGGGGTATTTGCTGGACAAAATCTACCTCCCTATCCTGCTGGGGCATGACCGCAGCGGCGGCCAGGCCTCGCTTACGGAAGTGATGCAGCAGGCCATTTCCACGGCCAACACCGAGGTCGGCACCATCGCACCGGGGAGCGGCACGACGCTGACCTGTGCGATGATCGTCGGAGAGCGGCTGATCATCGGGCACGTGGGCGACAGCCGCGCCTATCTGCGGCGCACCTCCGAAGCGGACAAACCAATCACGCTGCTGACGAGGGACCATTCCCTTGTGCACAAGCTCGTCGAGATCGGGCAACTGACGCCGGAAGAGGCCGCCGTCCATCCGCAACGCAACATGCTCTACCGCGCCGTGGGGCAAGGCGATACACTCGACGTCGATGTGATGAGCTACCCCCTCCGCTCCGGCGATCAGATTCTGCTGTGCAGCGACGGACTGTGGGGCGAGGTGTCGGAACCGGACATCTGGCAGATCATCGAGCACGCCTCCACGCCTTCGGAAGCCTGCCTCCGCCTGACCGAAGCGGCCAACATGGCGGGAGGCAACGACAACATCACTGTCATCCTCGTGGAATTTCATCCCCAGTGAGAGAAGGGGCCTATGCGAGCGACGATCGATCCCCAGAAAGATTACTACCAGGTGCTCGGCGTAACGCAGGACGCCAGCATCGAGGAGATCAAAGCCGCCTTTCGGGCGCTTGCCCGGCGCTACCATCCCGACAGTGCCACCGGTGATGCGGAACAGTTCCGTCTGGTGCAGGAAGCCTACGACGTCCTCCGCGATCCGGCGCAGCGCCTGGCCTACGATCGCCAGCGGGCCTCGCTCGGCCTAAGCTCGGATGCCCCGCTCCAGATCAAGAGCTGGGTCAGTGCATCCGTCCTGCCCGCGCTCGAGAGCGAACAGTTGCTCTACGTGATGGCGGAAATCAGCCCAAAATCCGCGCAGGGGACGGGCGAACAACCGCTGAACCTGGCGCTGGTCATCGACCGCAGCACCTCGATGCGCGGCACGCGGATGGAAAATGTCAAGCTCGCCATTCACGAGTTCATCGATGCCCTCAAGCCGGAGGACAGACTGGCGGTGATCGCCTTCAGCGACCGCGCCGAGGTCATCGTTCCCTCCGTGCGGGGGACGGAGAAGCGGCGGCTGCACGCCGCCATCAGCCGCCTGGTGCCCAGCGGGGGAACGGAAATCTACCAAGGGCTGATGACGGCTCTGGAGGAGGTGCGCCGCTACGTCGGGGGGCGCTACGTCAGCCACGTCATCCTGATGACCGACGGGCGCACATACGGCGACGAGGAACTGTCCCTCATCGAAGCCAAACGGGCCGCCGCGCAGGGGATCGGCATCTCCGCCCTGGGCATCGGCGAGGACTGGAACGACCTCTTCCTCGACGCGCTGGCCCAGGCAGGCCATGGCCTCTCCCAGTACATCAGCGCTCCTTCGCAGCTTCAGCGCCTGCTCCAGCAGCACCTGCGCGGGCTCAGTTCCGTCATCGCCCGTAATCTCGATCTCTTCGTCAAACCGGCGGAGGGGATGGTATTGCGCTCCATCTACCGCGTGCGCCCGCATATCGGCCCGCTGCCCCTCCCCGAGGGCGGAGCCATCGCTCTGGGCCATCTGAGCGATGAGTCCATTGGCGTCCTGCTGGAGCTGGTCGTCCAACCGGAGCCGCCTTTGGGCGAACATCGCATCCTGCGCTTCGAAGTCGAAGCCCTCTGCGGGAACGATCTCAAGCGCACCCGCCTCCGCCACGACGTCAAGGTAACCTTCACCACCGGCGAGGTTCCCCCGCAGGAAGTCCCGGCCCGCCTGCTCAACACCCTGGCGCGGTGGAGCGTCTATCGTTTGCAAGAAAAGGCGTGGCGTTTTCTGGAAAAGGGGGACACGCGCGAGGCTACGACGCTGTTGCAATCGGCGGCCACACGCCTTTTCGATATGGGGCAGCGCGAGTTGGCACGGGTAGCGATGCTGGAGGCCGACCGCATCGACCAACAGGGGGCCCCTTCCTCGCGCGGACGCAAGCAGTTACGCTATGGCACACGCAGTCTGGCCATTTCCCCTGCGGATGACAAGCTCCGTTCATAGCCGCCGCGCAGGGATTATCCCACAGGATGGTTAGCTGAAGGAGGGAGTATGAGTGACGAAAGCAAGGGCACAGCGATCATCTGCCCGGCTTGTGGAGCGGAGAATCTGCCGGGGACGCTCTTCTGCACCGAATGCGGCATCTACCTGCCGTCGGGCGGCCCCCTGCGCACCGAACCGCTTCCCGACGAACAAGAGGGGGCAACCTCGCGCCGATGGGTGCAGGAATCGACGCTCGGCGTCAATCAACTCGTCGGCATTACGATCGAGGTTCTGGAGAGCGGGCGACGGGTTCCGCTTGCCCTGGAGGAGGGGAAAGAGATCTTCATCGGACGCCTCGACGCCGTCCACGGCATCTTCCCGGAACTCGACCTGACCAACGACGGCGGCCTGGGGCACGGCGTTTCGCGCCGCCATGCCCGCATCCACACCAAAAACGGCGTCTGCTTCCTGGAAGATATGGACAGTACCAACGGCACCTACCTCGAAGACGAACGGCTGACGCCATACCTCCCCTACGAACTGCACGACGGCGACATCATCACCCTGGGGACGATGCGCCTGCGCGTGCGCCTGCACAAACGGGCGGCGTAACCTCCTTTCGGCGCAGAGGGGAGAGCAACAGGCAGACCAGGACAATCAGGAGGAAGAGCTATGCCCTACACGATTCTTGTCCACGTGCTCAACGAGGATGCCGTCGTCGGCGAAGTGGACGAGCTACCCGACCCGCACTCCCAGTTCATCGTCCTCAACAGCCCCCGCCTCCGCGATGGCCGCGACGTAACCTACTTCCTGCCGGAGACGACGACGGCCATCTATCCCTGGCACCGCATTCACAGCATCGAGATTCTGCCGCAGGAGGGAGAGGAATCCATTGTTACCTTCATCCGTGAGTAGAGGCAGCGAGGCGAAGAGCCATCCCCTCATCCTCGTGGTCGATGACGAGGCGCGGATCATCCGTTTCGTGCGCATCAATCTGGAGATGGAAGGGTTCCGCGTCATCGAAGCGCACAACGGCCTGGAGGCCGTCGAGATGGTGCGCAAGGCGATGCCCGACCTCGTCATCCTCGACGTGCTGATGCCGGAGATGGACGGCTTCGAGACGCTGGAGATGATCCGCGAATTCTCCGATGTGCCCGTCATCATGCTCACCGTGCGCAACAGCGAAGAGGACAAAGTGCGCGGGCTTGACGCCGGGGCCGACGACTACATCACCAAACCCTTCAGCCCGCGCGAACTGGTGAGCCGCGTGCGGGCCGTCCTGCGGCGGCACCGAACTTTGCCCTCGCCGGACGAGGCCATCCTCAAGATCGACGATCATCTCAGCGTCGATTTCAACTCCGGCGAGGTCATCGTCGATGGTGAACGCATCAAGCTGCGCCCCACGGAATTCCGCATCCTCCGCACGCTGATCGAAAACGCCGGGTGGACGATGCCCTACAGCACGCTCCTGACCAAAGTCTGGGGGTATGAGTACAAGGACGAACTCCCTTACCTGCGTACCTACATCAACTACCTGCGGCGCAAGATCGAACCCGACCCCTCCAATCCGCGCTACATCTTCAACGAGCGGGGATTGGGTTACCGCTTTGTCGATTTCCGCAAATCCGCCCGTACCTCGGCCAAGGAAGAGGAGCTATGAAGCGCTACAAAGTCGTCATTCTCGGACCCTTCAATGCCGGCAAGACGGCCTTCGTGCGCACGGCCAGCGATATGGAGGTTCTCACCACGGAGCGGCGGAACTCGGACCTCGAGGCCGCCCGCATCAAGGCGGAGACAACGGTGGCGCTGGACTACGGGCAGGTGCGCCTGAGCGATCGCCTCCTCCACCTCTACGGCACCCCCGGCCAGGAGCGCTTCGACTTCATGCGCACCATCGTGGGGCGCAACGCCGACGTCCTCCTCCTGCTGGTCGATAGCACCGATCGCGGCAGCCTGATGGAAGCGATGCAGATTCTCCGCGCGGCCAGGCGGACGTGGCGAAATGTCCCCTACCTCGTCGTCGCCAACAAGCAGGACGGGAGGCGTACCCTCTCCACGGAGACGATCGCCCGCCTTCTCAAGCTCCCGCGGACGGCCCACGTCGTCCCCTGCATCGCCCGAGATCGAGAGAGCGTCCTCGGCGTCCTGCAGAAGGCCATCGAGACCATCGAATAGCGCCGCCTGCCCCGCTAAGGCACGCGCTCCCCGGCGAGATGCGAAGCCGCCCACGCGGCGAGCGCCGTCGTCAGCGGCACGGCCAAGATCAAGCCGCTGCTGCCGACCAGCGTGCGCACCAACTCCTCGGCGATCAACTCCCGGTTGAGCGTCAGATACCACGGCTCGGTGTAGAGGTAGAAGAGAATGAGCAGCGGCAGAGCCGCGCTGGCGTAGGCCAGCACCAGCGTGTTGACCATCGAGGCCAGGTGCGCGTTGCCCATCTTCATCCCGCGCCGGTAAAGCTCCCGCGCCGAAAGCGTCGGATCGACGGCGGCCAACTCGAACGTCCCCACCGCCTGAGCCAACACCACATCATCCAGCACCCCCGCCGCCCCGATGATCACACCGGCCAGGAAGAGGCCGCGCATATCCAGACGCACCCCCGTCGCCTGCAGGTACATCGTCTCCTCCGAGCCGAAGCCGGTCAGATGCGCCAGGTAAGTCCAGCCCAACGCCAGCAGACCGGTGAGGAAGAGGCTGCCCGCCATCCCCAACAGCGCCGTGTGCGTTACCGGATGCCATCCCTGAATGACGTAGAGCGTGATGGCCAGGAGCGCGGCGGCCCCGATGACAGCCACGAGGACGGGATCGCGGTCGCCGAGAATCTGCGGCAGGATGAAGCCGCCGATCACGACGAGGCTCAGCAAAAGCCCCAGCAAGGCGCTCACGCCCTGCCGCCCGCCCACGGCGACCGTCAGGATCACGAAGAAGAGCAGCAGAAGCCCCAGCGGCTCGAGCCGCATACGGTCAGCGACGGCAAAGTGCACCGTCCCGTCGGGGCGCGTGGCCGCCATCAGGACGAGCTTGTCGCCGACGCGGAAACGGACATCGCGCAGAGCCGGGCCAAGGCCGTTGTAATCCACCGTAACCTCGCGGCCCGCGTAGGCCCCGGACGAGAGAATGCGCAACCGCAATCGCTGGGAGATGGCGACCATCCCGTTCTCGTCCCTCTCGACCGCCTCCTCCTCCACCTCCAGCACCTGGGCGCGGACCGTCGTCTCGGACGAGGCATCGGTCGCCTGATAGTGCAGAGGCGGACGGGTCGCGTAGAGGACCCCCATCGCTGCCACGAGCAGGATGATCACCAGCACGGCCAACCCTTCAAGCGTGTAACGGGCGGTCTGAGGCGCTCGAAGCTGCCGTTGACTATTCACCGTATCGCCTCCTTTGCCCCCGAAGTCAGGGGGATTATAGCGCAAAGAGCGCCTCTCCCAAGCGGTGTAGTCGCTCGGCTCAAATGGTGTATAATTGGAGCTTAGATAATCAGCCCCAAAGAGAGAGAGGCTATGCAAAGCGCCGAAATCCTCCAGCAGGAAAGCCGTATCCGGCGGATGTTCTCCGACATCGCCCACCGTTACGACCTGCTCAACCACCTCATCTCGCTGGGACAGGATGGACGCTGGCGGAAGAGGATGCTGGCCCAGGCCGACCTGCCGCCGCGAGGCCGCCTGCTCGATCTGGCGACGGGCACGGGCGACGTCGCCCTGATGGCCGCGCGGCGCTTCCTCCACGGCACCATCATCGCCACCGACCTGACGCCTTCGATGGTGGAGCAGGCCCGCCGCAAGCGCGGCGCGGAGACCGTCCGCTGGGGCATCGCCGACGCCCTCGCCCTCCCCTTCCCCGACCGCACCTTCGACGTCGTAACCTCGGCCTTTATGCTGCGCAACGTCCCCGACGTCCGGCGCGCCTTCGCCGAACAGTATCGCGTGCTCCGTCCGGGCGGACGCTCGCTCACCTTAGAGATGTGCTGGCCCGATCGTCCGCCGATGTCGTGGCTCTTCCGGCTCTACTTTTTCCACTGGACGCCCCTCATCGGCGGCCTGCTTTCCGGCCACCGGGAGGCGTACACCTACCTGCCGACCTCCGTCCACCGCTTTATGCGCCCGCCACAGGTGGCCGAGTTGATGACGCAGGTTGGATTCCGGCAGGTCGAATGGTCGCTGCACATGGGCGGCACGGTCGCGCTCTATCTCGGTGTAACATAGCGCGGCTCATCGCTGCGCACGTTTATCCTATCACTCATCGTAAGGAGGTTCAATGTGACTGAGATTATCGATCCTCGTCTGCAGAAGTTGAAAGAGGCCCGTCAGCGGGCCGAAATGGGCGGCGGCGAGTCACGCATCGCCAAGCAGCATGCCAAGGGCAAGATGACGGCCCGCGAGCGGATCGCCGCCTTCCTCGATCCCGGCTCCTTCCAGGAACTGCAGCCCTTCACCATCTCGGCGAGCAGCAAGAACATCCCCGGCGATGGCGTCGTAACCGGCTTCGGGACGGTGGACGGGCGCACGGTCTTCATCTACGCGCAGGACTTTACCGTCTCCGGCGGCTCCGTCTCGCTGGCGCACGCCCGCAAGATCGTGCAGGTCGTCGAACTGGCGATGCAGAACGGCGCGCCGGTCGTCGGCTTCCTCGATTCCGGCGGGGCACGCATCCAGGAAGGCATCCGCGCCCTGCAGGGCTACGGCGAACTCTTCCGCGCCAATGCGATGGCCTCCGGCGTCATTCCCCAAATCTCGGTGATGATGGGGCCGTGCGCGGGCGGGGCGGCCTACAGCCCGGCGCTGACCGACTTCATCGTGATGACGGACAAGACCTCGATGATGTTCATCACCGGCCCCGACGTCGTCAAGTCGGTTACGGGCGAGATCATCGACCACCAGGGACTGGGCGGGGCGCACGTCCACGCGACGCGGAGCGGCGTCTCCCACTTCATCGGCAGCAGCGAGGAGGAGTCGATGGCCATCACGCGCAAGCTCCTCTCCTATCTGCCCTCGAACAATATGGAAAGCCCGCCCGTCGTCCCCACGGAGGACGATCCCTTCCGCACCGATGAGGTACTCAACAGCCTCGTGCCGGAGGACCCGAACACGCCCTACGATATGTACGAGGTCATCCGGCGGGTCGTCGATCTCGGCTCCTTCTTCGAGGTCCACGCCGGATGGGCGGGGAACGCCATCGTCGGCTTCGCCCGCTTAGAGGGGAAGACAGTCGGCATCGTCGCCCAGCAGCCGATGGTGATGGCCGGCGTGCTGGACATCAACGCCTCGGACAAGATCGCCCGCTTCGTGCGCTTCTGCGACGCCTTCAACGTCCCGCTCATCACCTTCGTCGATTCGCCCGGCTTCCTCCCCGGCACGGCGCAGGAGCACGGCGGCATCATCCGCCACGGCGCGAAGGCGCTCTACGCCTACATCGAGGCGACGGTGCCGAAGATCTCCATCGTCACGCGCAAAGCCTACGGCGGGGCCTACATCGTGATGAGCAGCAAGAGCATCGGCGCCGACCTCCACCTGGCCTGGCCCTCGGCGGAGATCGCCGTGATGGGGGCCGAGGGCGCGGTCAACATCCTCCATCGCCGCGACCTGAAGGCGGCGGAGGACCCGGAGGCGAAGCGCAAGGAACTGGTGGAAGCCTACCGCGAGGAATTCTGCAACCCCTATCGCGCCGCCGAATACGGCATCGTGGATGACATCATCGAACCGGCGCAGACCCGGCCCGTCCTCGTCAAGGCGCTGCGGGCCATCCGCGAACCGGCCCGCTACGTCCCGCCGAAGAAGCACGGCGTGATGCCCGTCTGAGCGGAGAGGAGCGAACGATGATCGAACTGCTGAAACAGGCCCTCTGGCTGACGCTGATGGGGATGGGGATGACCTTCCTCGCCATCGGGGCGCTGGTCGGGCTGATGTACCTGCTCACCGCGCTCTTCTCGGAAAAGGCGGAGGAAGAGGCGGCGATCACCTCCCCGGCGGAGGCCGCCGCCGAGACGCCGACGGCGGGCGACGACCGTTACCGCGCCGCAGCCGCCGCCGTCATCCTCGCCCTGACGCTGGAACAGGCCCGCCGTCGCGAAGCGGAGCATCGTCCCGACGATCCGTGGACCATCTACGCCCGCAGCCAGAAGCTGCGGCGAACCTTATGAGACGGAGTGAAGCACCTATGACCACTTATCGCGTTCGAATCGGAGAGAACGAGTACACCGTTGAGATCGCCAATCCCCACGAGCGCCCCGTGAAGGCCATCGTCGATGGGGAACCGGTCGAAGTCTGGATCGAAAGCCAGGCGGCGGTCGATGTCGCGGAACCCAAGACGCCCCCTCGACCCGCCGCCCAGCCTGCGCCGAGCGCCCCGCCGAGCGACACCGGCGCAGCGCCCGGCGTCATCACCGCGCCGCTGCCCGGCGTCGTCGTCTCCATCGCCGTCAAGGAAGGGGACAAGGTCGAACCGGGGATGGAGGTCTGTGTTCTGGAAGCGATGAAGATGAACAACCCCATCCGCGCGACGTCCGGCGGGACGGTCAAAGCCGTTCACATCGCCGTCGGCCAACAGGTTCAGTACGGAGCACCGCTCATCACGTTGGCGTAAGATGGCCCGACGACGCGAGCGGAAGCGGCGAGCACCGACCATCCCCCTCACCTGCCAGGTGAAGGTGATGCAGCAAGACCCGGAATGGGTGCTGGAGCACTACGCCTTCGTGGCCAGTGCCACGGCCAACGCCGGGCTGTGCGATCTCGTCTGCTCCCCCTCGATGGCCGTGGCCTACTGCCCGGCGCAGCGCGCAGCTCAGCCAACCCTCGCCTTCAGCGGGGCCTCCGCCGAGGAGATCCGCAGTTACGCGGCCTTCTTTATGGAAAGCAACGAGGAGATCATCGTCATCGCCAACGAGGAGGAACGCGCCATCGTCGAGGAGGCGCTGACGGTGCTGGAGATCGCCCCTCTGTGGCAGATGGTCTTCGAGGGCGATCCCGCTGCCCTGCCCGACCTGGAGGCCGCCATGCTCACCCCGAAAGATCGCGCGGCCATCCAGGCGCTCGGCCACAGCACCGATGCCCCGCTGGATGCGGACGCCCTCTTCGCCTTCGGGCCGGTGTGGGGGCGGTGGCGCAGTTACACGCTGACCGCACTGGCCGCCGTCGGACTGCGTCTCCCCGGCGTCGTCGAGGTCGCGCCACCGGTGCGCCATCCGCTGCTGGGCACGGACGAGGATGTTACCGCCGTCCTGGTCAACCTCACCCGTACCCTGTTGCAGGCGGAACCGTCGCTGCGGCTCTTCACCCTTCATCCACAGAGCACAGAGGCGCACGCCTTGCAGGCCGCAGGCTTCCGGCCACGTCGTCCCATCTACCGTATGCGCTGTCGCCATGCGGACGACCTTTCGTGAAGTACCTCAATCGTCAAGAAGGAGGACTTTTCCGTGGATCTAAGCAGTGTTATCAACAACGTCTTCGCCGGGTTGTTCGCCATCACCTGGGGCAACCTGGTGATGATGGCCGTGGGAGGAATTCTCATCTATCTGGCCATCGCCAAGGAGTACGAACCGGTGCTGCTCCTCCCCATCGGCACCGGCATCATCATCGGCAACCTTCCCCTTTCGGCGATGATCGAGCCGGGAGGGATGCTCTACGTCCTCAAGGAAGCGGGCGTCGATAACGAACTCTTCCCGCTGCTCATCTTCGTCGGCGTCGGCGCGATGATGGATTTCAAGCCGCTGCTTTCCCAGCCCTTCTTCGCGCTGATGGGCGCAGCGGGGCAGTTCGGCATCTTCGGGACGCTCATCCTCGCCATCGTCCTCGGCTTCGATATGAACGAGGCGGCGAGCATCGGCATCATCGGCGCGATCGACGGGCCGACGAGCATCTACGTCGCCAACCTGCTCGCGCCGCACCTGCTGGGGATCATCGCCGTCGTCGCCTATTCCTACATGAGCCTCGTGCCCGTCATTCAGCCGCCCATTATGCGCCTGATGACGACGCGCCAGGAGCGCCGCACCCATATGGCCTACTCCCCCCGCCCCGTCTCGCACCTGGCGCTGGTCATCTTCCCCATCGCCGTCACGATCGCCATCGGCATCCTCGTCCCGACGGCAGCGCCGCTCATCGCCGCCCTGATGCTGGGCAACCTGCTCAAAGAGTCGCTGGTCGTCGATCGCCTCTCGCAGGCGGCGCAGAACGAGATCGCCAACGTCTCCACGCTCTTCCTCGGCCTCGTCATCGGCAGCACGATGACCGCCGAAGCCTTCCTCAACGCCCAGACGCTGTACATCCTCTTCCTCGGCCTCATCGCCTTCGGACTGGATACGGCCGCCGGTGTCCTCTTCGGCAAGTTCCTCTACCTCGTCTCCGGCAAGAAGATCAACCCTCTCATCGGCGCGGCGGGGATCAGCGCCTTTCCCATGGCCGGGCGGCTGGTGCAGAAGATCGCGCAGGAGGAGGACTATTCCAACTTCATCCTGATGCACGCGATGGGCGCGAATACGGCGGGCCAGTTAGGTTCGGTCATCGCAGGCGGGGTGCTTCTCGCCCTGCTCGGAGGCGGCTAAGCCACACGTGGACGAGGGGGCCATCCAGGGGGGTGGCCCCCTTTCCTCGTGGCCCATTCTTGCCGGAGCCGGGGAGATTGCCAAAATCCGACGAACCCGTATAATGCGAAAATCGCGGGGGCTTGTAGGAGGTGAACGATGTACCTGAAGGAAAGCAAGGAGGTCCTGCGCAAGGCGGCCCTGTTCCGCGATCTCAGCGCACCACATCTCGATCTCATCCTCACCATCTGCGAAGAAACATTCTACAACGCGGGTCAATTCATCTTCCGGCAAGATGATGTCGGCGATGCCCTGTACCTCATCGCCGATGGGGAGGTGGATATCCTCCTGGAATCTTCCGATGAGGGGAACAAGCCCATTCTCTTGGCGACCCTGCATTCGGGGGAGATCTTCGGGGAGATCGTCCTCCTGGAGGCCGGACACCGCACGGCCAGCGCCCGCGCACGGACGGATGCCCATCTGCTGCGCATGCCCCGGCGACGCCTGCTCGGCCTCCTCAACGACTACCCGGAGGTCGGGTATCGCATTATGCGCCGCATGGCCATCGACCTGGTCAACAAGCTGCGCTCGGCCAACCGCAGTATGCGGGAAAATATCGTCTGGCAGCCGCTGGATGAACTCGAAGACGAGGAGCAGGCCGAATGACCCAGCCCATCGTGCGCATCGAGGAACTGCACAAGCGCTACGGCGACAACGAGGTCCTCAAAGGCGTCTCGCTGGAGGTACAGAAGGGCGAGGTCGTCGTCATCATCGGGCCAAGCGGCACGGGAAAGAGCACGCTCCTGCGCTGTGTCAATCTCCTCAGCCGTCCGGATAGCGGGCACGTCTGGGTCGAAGGCGAGGAGGTTACCGCCCCACACGTGGACATCAACCGCATCCGCGCCAAAGTGGGGATGGTCTTCCAGGACTTCAACCTCTTCGCCCACCTCACCGCCCTGAAAAACGTGATGGCCGGGCCGGTCTGGGTGAAGAAGATGCCCAAGGAAGAGGCGCGCGAATTGGCGATGGAGGAACTGCGCCGCGTCGGCCTGGCCGACAAGGCCGACGCCTACCCCGGCCAACTCTCCGGCGGGCAGAAGCAGCGCGTCGCCATCGCCCGCGCCCTGGCGATGAACCCGAAGGTGATGCTCTTCGACGAGCCGACCTCCGCGCTCGATCCGGAACTCATCGGCGAAGTCCTCGCCGTGATGAAAGACCTGGCCCGCGAACATATGACGATGCTCGTCGTGACCCACGAGATGGGCTTCGCCAAAGAGGTCTCCAACCGCATCATCTTTATGGAAAAGGGCGTCATCGTCGAGGAGGGGCCGCCGGAGCAGCTCTTCTACAATCCGCAACATCGGCGGACGCGGCAATTCTTGGGCAAGATCACCGAACTCTACGGCAACGCAGAGACAGGATGAGCTGGTTGATCGACTTCTGGCATATGATCTGGCCGCACCTGGGACGTGGCCTCCTCGTTACGCTGAAGCTGAGCGGCGGCGCTTTGCTCATCGGCTTCCTGCTCGGCCTCCCCACCGCCCTCATCCGCGTTTACGGTTCGCCGTGGGCCAAGCGCCTGGCGACGCTCTACGTGGACGTCTTCCGCGGGACGCCGCTGCTCGTGCAACTCTTCTTCATCTACTACGGCCTGGCCGACCCCCACCTCACGACCTTAGCCGAGTCGATCGGCCTCCCGCCCTCGCTTCTGGTCCTCCCGCCGATGACAGCGGCCTACGCCGCCCTCGGTCTGAACAGCGGCGCTTACCAGGCGGAGTATTTCCGCGGTGCCATCCAGGCCGTCAGCGGGGGGCAGATGATGGCCGCCCGCGCTTTGGGGATGAGCCGCTGGCAAGCCATCCGCCACATCGTCCTGCCGCAGGCGCTGCGCATCGCCATCCCTCCCTGGTCGAACGAGGCGGCCTACCTCGTGAAGTACACCTCCGTCGTCTACATCATCGCCGTCCCCGACCTTTTCGGCGAGGCACGGCGCATTATGAGCGTCCACTACAATCAGATGATTATGCTGCCTTTCGTCGGCTTCATCTACCTGCTGATGGTCCTCTTCATCACTTGGGTGATGGGCAAGGTCGAGGCCGCCTTGCGCATTCCCGGCCTGGAGATGGAGGAGCAGGAGCGGTTCTGACCATCCCCGCGGCGACGAGGACGACGACGGCAGGAATGGCGGGCAGGTAGAACCGCTCGTAGGCGATGGGGCCGGGCAGCAGCAGGAAATAGAGCACCGTCCCGGCAAGGACGATCCTCACCCGGCGAGGCAGGCGGCGCAGAGCGCGCAGCCCCCACCACCAGAGCGCCATCCGCCCAAGCCACAGCCCCCACCACAGCCACGCCGCCTCCGGCGGCAGACGCACCATCCGCTCGCGCCAGAAAGCCAGCAGCGCATCCCCCACCGCCCCCCGTTCGAACGACCATCCGATGCGTGCCCAGATGTCGGGGACGACGCCCGTCTCCGCCCAGGGGCGGTGCCAGAGGACGGCGTACCAGAAACGATGACCGGGGTCGAGGAGCGATCGCACGACGCCGCGCAGATGGGCCCGCAGCGCAGCCTCCGGATGCCGAAGCACCACCTGCCGCGCCGAGGCCGCCACCGCCGCCTCCCGCCGACGACGCTGCGCACAATCCCCCACCTCTACCGCAGGGATCGCCCATCCCTCACGCTGCGCCGTCATCCGCACCAGCGCATCGTAGAACGCCTCCCACGTGGGCGTCCACGGCTCCGCGGGCACGTGGCGCACCTCGGCCATCGTCGCCACGGCGCTGACCCTCGCCAGATTGACGCGGAAGGCCGTGCTCACCGTCCACGTCCCCGTCCGCAGGCCGTTGCGGAGCAGCCACGGGGCGAGCAGCAGCCCCGCGGCGATCGGCGCAGGCCACCAGACCCGCAGCCGGTCCCGCCTCATCGCCCACAGCGCCGTCGCCGCAAGCCAGAAAAGCAGCAGGTAGAGGAGATTCGGCTTGACGAGCAGGGCCGCCCCCCACGCCGTCCCCATCACAGCCGCCGACGCGGTGCGCGGCGACTCGAACCAGCGCACCATCTGCCACAAGCCCAACGCCATCAGCGGCAGCAGGAGGATTTCGGCGTAGAGATCGCCCGTGTATCGCCACGTCGTCCCGTTGAGCGCGTAGAGCAGTGCGGCCAGCCGCCCGACGCGGCGATCGCCCATCTCGGCCCCCAGCCGCACGATCAGCGCCGTGGTCAGAACCTCCAGAAGCACCTGCAGGAAGATCGCGCCGCGGACGCCTCCCGCGAACCGATAGGCCAGGGCGAGGAAAAGGGGATAGCCGGGGGTGCGCAGCGTCGTCGGGCAGAAAGGCGGCAGGCGTCTCAGCGAAAGCCCCACCCCATCGAGCAGATTGTGGGCCAGCAGATCGTACCCGCGCGCATCCACCGCCGCCAGCGGCTGCGGCGGAACGGCGCGCAGCCAGAGCACCCGCACGACCATCGTCAGCATCAGCAGGCACACTTCGAGCATGGCGACATCCTATCACGCCCGCCCAGGGCAGCAACGATGTACTCGCCGACCTTGCGAAAATCCGCCCTTATGCTATACTCTCGCGCGGGTGAGTAGCTCAGTTGGTTAGAGCGCACGGTTCACATCCGTGAGGTCCAGAGTTCGAGTCTCTGCTCGCCCACAACGCGGTCGGCCACAACCGACCGCGTTTGTCATCTCGAAAGGAGCACCGAGGATGCAACGGCACGAAGCGCAGGGGCTCGCCTGGTACACCTTTCCGGGGAGATGGCCGCCGCACGCGCTGATTACGCGGCTTGGCGGCGTCAGCCGCGGCCCCTTTGCCTCGCTCAATCTTGGGCACACCGTCGGCGACGATCCCGCCGCCGTCGCCGAGAATCACCGCCGCCTCTTCGCCCAATTCGGCCTGCGCGCAGCGATGGTCGTCAGCCCGCACCAGGTGCACGGGGCGCGTGTCGTGCGCGTTGGCCGCGCCGAGGGGGGAAGCATCGTCCGCAACTGCGATGCGCTGATCACCGACGAGCCGGGCGTGGTGCTGATGATGCGCTTCGCCGATTGTCTCCCCATCCTCCTCTACGACAGGGAGCATCAGGCCATCGGTTTGGCGCACGCCGGTTGGCGGGGTACGGCCTCCGGCGTCATCGCGGCGACCGTCGAGGCGATGAAGGCGGCCTTCGGGAGCCGTTCGGAAGCGCTGCAGGCAGGCATCGGCCCCGGCATCGGCGTCGAAAGCTACGCCGTCGGCGCGGAGGTCGTGGAGGCCGTCGCCGCGACGCTTCCGCCGGGCACGCCGATCGCCCGATGGCGAGGCGGGCAGTGGTATCTCGACCTGCCGCTGGCCGCGCAGCGGCAACTGGAGAGCCTCGGCGTGGGGCAGATCACCGCCTCCGGTCTGGATACCGCGGCGCACACCGACGAGTGGTACTCCCATCGCGCCGAGCGCGGGCGCACCGGCAGGTTTGGCGTCCTGCTCTGGCTGCCGTAACGGTCAGAGCAGGTCCTTGTAGCGACGCTCGCCATACTGGCGCAGGGCTTTGACGTGCTCCTGCGAAACCTCCATCCCCTCTCTGGCAAGACCCTGCACGCCCTTCTCCCAACGGCGCATCGACTCCTGCATCTCTTTCCAGAGGGCCATCAACTCCTCATAGTAGAGCTTGATATCTTCGTTGATCTCGCCCAACTGCTGTGCCGTCTGCTGATTGGCTTCATCCTGGCGACGCCAGCGATCCTCTTCGGTAACGAGGCGGCGTTGCCAATCCCGCGAGAAGGTCTCCTGCCACTCCTCCCACTGCCGCTTCATCCGCTCCTCATTGAGGCGGAGCATTTCCAGCAACTCGTTCTGCCGCGTCTCCATACGGGTACGGAACTCCTCCAGCGCGGTCAGGGCCTGCTGATTCTGGTTGTAGAGCAAGGTGTACTTCTGCGTCTCCTTGACCAGACGCGATAGCTCCTGCTCCACACGAGCGGCCTGGTCCAGGTACTTCTTCACCCGCTGTTCACGCTGGAAATCGGCCACGCGCAGCGCCTCGATGCGCGGATCGTAGCTCTTGACGAGCTTCAAGGCATCCTCGACCCGCGTCGCCTGCTTGCGCAGGCCCTCTTCTATGCGGGCTATGCGGGAACCGAGCGGTGTAACCTCCTTGCGAAGCGCGGCCAAGTCGCTTTCCAAAGCGGCCAGGCGTCGCAGATCGGCGCGGCGCTGCTCTTCCAGATAGACGATGGCCTGCAGCCGATCCTCCGTCCGTTTGACGAAGTCGTCGAAGGCCGCCGCCAGTTGCTGCAGGCGCGACTGGAAGCGCTGATCGGCATCTGTACGCGCACGCAGCGCCTCTTCCAGGCGCGGGATGACCTTGGTACGCCGCTCGACGGCGATCACCTCCTCCTGCAGCGCCGCCAGCGAGGTATGCCACATCTGGTCGCTTTCGCCGAGATCGCGCTGGAGCTGGCTGCGCAGATCGTCGAGTTCCGCCTCGACCTCACGGCGCGCCTTCTCGACCAGCGCAGGGTAGTCATCGGTGCGGCGGACGTCCGTTTCCAGAGCGGCAAGCTGCTGTTGCAGCGCCTTGATCTCCCGCGCCTGGGCCTCCATCGCCAGCGATTGCTGCTCGACGAGGCCCTGCAGCGCGGTGATCGTGGCCTTGTCCCGCTTGCGCTCCTCGTCGAGCCAGCGGACCATCTGTTCCAACTGAGAAAGCTCCATAACCCACTCCTTTGCTCTGCAGCGCCGTGCGCCGCGGAGGAGGATTCAACGGGAGCATTATAGCCGAGAGTGGATTTGCGGAAAATCGGGCGGGGAAGGGACAGGAGGGGGCAAGCGGGGGACTGGCAGCGCCGGAACTTGCGCCAACTTCGCCGACACCCCCTTGACAAATCCAAATATGCCGTATTATAGAAGAGGTAACGTCAGCATCCATCCGCATGGCGAGCACAGGTGAAGCCCCTTCACCCGTGCTCTTTTTTCCGCCGCTGCGGAAAGGCCGACGAAAGACTTGAAGATTTTGGAATAGTAGGCTACACTAAAGTCAGCCAAACGAGACAATGTACGGACAAATCGATAACATCACGGTAAAGGATTGGGCCTTGGGCGACGAAAAGCTACTCGATGAAGAACAGCTAATCGAAGAAGATGAGGGGCTCGTCGAGGACGAGACGGGGGAAGAACACCTCCTCGCCATCGGGTACGAGCGCGGATACGTAACCTATGACGACATCCTGCGTCTCTTCCCCGAAGCGGAGGAGGACCTCGACCGCCTGGACGAGATCATCTCGACCTTGCTCGACCACGGCATCACCGTCGGCAGTGGTGATGGCGCGGACGGTGTGCTGCACCGCAAGGAAGCTCCCGCTCCCGCGGAAGAGGCGGACGAGGAGAACGAGATCGAAGAGGACATCTACCGTGCCATCGAAGTCGATGACACGATCGGGCTTTACCTGAAGGAGATCGGCAAGGTCTCCTTGCTCACCGCCGAAGAAGAGGTCGAACTGGCCAAGCGTATGGAAGCGGGCAAAAAGGCCCAGCAGCGATTGAAGAAGGTCAAATCAGCGGCCAAACGGCGCGAACTGGAGAAGATCATCGAAGACGGGCGGGCCGCGCGGGAGCACCTCATCCGCGCCAACTCGCGCCTCGTCATCAGCGTGGCGAAGAAGTACATCGGGCGCGGTGTCCCCTTCCTCGATCTCATCCAGGAGGGAAACATCGGCCTCATCCGCGCCGCCAACAAGTTCGACTACACGCGCGGACACAAGTTCTCGACCTACGCCACGTGGTGGATTCGGCAGGCCGTAACCCGCGCCATCGCCGACCAGAGCCGCACCATCCGCGTTCCCGTCCACATGGGCGACCAAATCAACAAGCTGCTGCGCATCTCGCACCAGCTCACCCAGCGGCTGGGACGCGAACCGACGCCGGAGGAACTCGCCGCCGAACTGGACATCCCCGTGCGCAAGGTCGAGCAGATGCTCGACGTGGCGCGGCGTCCGCTTTCGCTGGAGATGCCCACCGATGACGAGGAGGAAAGCACGTTGGGTGACTTCGTCGAAGATACCGACAGCCCATCGCCGCCCGACGAGGTCAACGCGGCGATGCTGCGCGAGGCGTTGATGAAGATTCTCGCCGACCTGCCGCCGCGCGAGGTCAAAATCCTGCAGATGCGCTACGGCCTCCTCGACGGCCAGACCTACACGCTGGAAGAGGTCGGCAAGAAGCTCGGCGTTACGCGCGAGCGCGTGCGGCAGATCGAAGCGCACGCCCTGAGCCGCCTGCGTCATCCGGCCCATGCCCGGCGTCTGCGCGATTACCTGCGCTAAAGCGACCGAAGGCAATCGGGGCGAGCCTTCTTCGCCCCGATTGCCCTTGCAAGGAGCGATCTTTCGATGAACGCACCCCATCGCCCTCGCGCTGTGAGGGCCAGACAGAAGAAGATGCCGCGGGAGGTGATGCTCACGCTCATCCTCTCCCGCAGGGAACGCAAGCGGCTGCGGAGCCGTACCGGCTTCAACCTCGTGCTCCGTGCCGTGGCGACGGTCGTCGTCATCTCCATCCTCACCGGCGGCGTCGCCTTCGCGATGGGGATGGGAGCAGCCGGAGCAGCCTACGCCGCAATGACCAAGAACCTCCCCTCACCGGAGGAGGTGCGCAGTGCCAGCGAGGAGACCTTCGAGACGACGAAGATCTACGACCGCACGGGCCAACACCTCCTCTACGAGATCATCGATCCCAACGCGGGGGATCGCCACTGGGTTTCGATCGACGACCTGCCCGACTACCTCCTCTGCGGCACCGTCGCCTCGGAGGACAAGACCTTCTGGACCAATCCCGGCGTCGATCCCCTGGGGATCACCCGTGCCTTCCTCAACAACCTGCAGGGTCTGCCCACACAGGGCGGCTCCTCCATCACCCAGCAGGTCGTCAAGCAGACGGTCATCTCGCCGGAAGAACGCTACCGGCGCAGCTACAGCCGCAAGATCAAGGAAATCCTCATCGCGCTGGAGCTGACCCGTCGCTACGACAAACGGCAGATTCTGGAATGGTACCTGAATACCATCTTCTACGGCAACCTGGCCTACGGCATCGATGCCGCCGCGCGGGTCTACTTCGGCAAGGCGGCCAGCGACCTCACCCTCTCCGAGGCGGCCACGCTGATCGCCATCCCGCAATCCCCGGCGCTCAACCCCTTCGACGCGCCGGAGGAGGCGGAGAAGCGCAAGGAAGTCATCCTGAACCGTATGGTCGATGAGGGCTGCATCACGGCGGCGGAGGCGGAGGCCGCCAAGGCGGAACCCTGGCATCTGGCGGAGACGACCCGCCGCTTCAACATCGAAGCGCCGCATTTCTCGATGTACGTCCGCCGCCAGTTGGAGGAGATGTTCGGGCCGGAGATGGTCGCCGGTGGCGGGCTGCGCGTCTACACCACGCTCGATCTCGACCTGAACAATCAGGCCCAGTGCGTCGCGCAGACCTACCTGCGCATCCTGGGAGGGGCCGACCCCGCCGATGTCATTCCGGAGGCCGTCGCGCAGGGCTGCGATGCCGCGCAGTACCTCCCCGACGTCCCCTACTCGCGCATCGGCAAGGACTTCAACGTGAAGAATGCCGCCGTCGTCGTCATCCGTCCGACGACGGGGGAGATTCTGGCGATGGTCGGCAGCGCCGACTACTGGAATCAAGCGATCGACGGCAAATTCAATGTCGCCGTGGACGGATTGCGGCAGCCCGGCTCCTCCTTCAAGCCCTTCACCTACGTAACCTTCCTTGCCCAGGGGCACAACGCCGCCCATCTCTTCTGGGACGTGCGCAAAGCCTTCGACCAGGGGCCAGGACGTCCGCCCTACGTGCCGGAGAACTACACGCGCACCTACCACGGGCCGGTTACGCTGCGCTACGCACTGGCGCAATCGCTCAACATCCCCGCCGTCGAGGCGATGTCCATCGCCGGTATCGACAACGTGCTCAAGACGGCGCACAGGATGGGCATCAACACCCTCGACAAGGGGCTGCAGTACTACGGCCTCAGCCTCACCTTGGGCGGCGGCGAAGTCCACCTCATCGATATGGTCTATGCCTATTCCGTCTTCGACAACAACGGCGTGATGTACGGGCGTCCGGTGCCGGAGGCCAAGCGCCGCCCCGGCTTCCGCGAACTCGACCCCGTTGCCATCCTCCGCGTCGAGGACCGCAACGGCAACGTCCTCTACGAATACGACAAGCCGGAAGCCCAGCAGATCCTCGACCCGCGGCTGGCCTACATCATCACCGACATCCTCTCCGACCGCCGCGCCCGCATCCCCGCCTTCGGCACGCCCAACGCCCTGGAACTGGCCGACAACCGTCCGGCAGCGGCCAAGACCGGCTCGACCAACAACTTCACCGACAACTGGACGATCGGCTACACGCCGCAACTGGTTACCGGCGTCTGGATGGGGAACAAGGATGCCGACGACTATATGATCAACACACCCGGCTCCCGCGGCGCGGCCTACATCTGGCACGCGGTGATGGAGTATGCCCTGCACGATCAGCCGATCGTCCCCTTCACCCGCCCCGAGGGGCTGGTGGACGTAACCGTCTGCGCCCTTTCGGGAGCCAGGCCGAACGAACACTGCCCCACCCGCAGCGAGATTATGATCCCCGGCACGGAGCCGGAGGAGACCTGCCACATCCACCAGGTCTTCCTCGTGGACAAGGAGACGGGACGACTGGCGACCATCTACACGCCGCCCGACAAGGTGGAAGAGCGCGTCTACGAGGTCTATCCCTCCGAGGCCCAGGACTGGCTCAACAGCCTGCCGGAGGACAAACGCCCGCCGACCCCTCCCACCGAGTACGACACCATCTACGGCCCCAACCTCACCCAAGCCGAGGTCGCCATCATCTCCCCGACCGCCTACTCCTACGTGCGCGGCATCGTGCCCATCATCGGCAACGCCAAGGGCGGCAATATGGCCCTCTACCGGCTCCTCTTCGGCGAGGGGATGAACCCCACCGCCTGGACGCAGATCGGCCCCGACCACAACAACCAGGTGGACAACAACGTGCTGGAGAACTTCGACACGACCGGCCTCGCCGACGGCCTCTACACGCTCCAGCTACAGGTCATCGGCCACGATCAGAGCGTCCGCCAGGCCACCATCCAGCTCACCGTCGATAACACGCCGCCCGTCGTTGACCTCACCTATCCGCCGGAAGGGCAGGAGTACGAGTACGGCTTCGACGAGTGGGTCAACGTCAATGCCGAGGTGCAGGACGCCTACACCATCGACCGCGTGGAGTTCTTCGTCCACAAAGTCGGGGAACCGGAGCCGACCCCCGACGCCCAGGGCAACATCCCGCCGCGGACGCCCTTCGCCGTGCGCACCGTCGCCCCCTTCAACGTCAACTGGACGCTGGAAGGCATCGGCGAGTACGAATTCAGCATCAAAGTCTACGATGCTGCGGGCAACGTCAGCGAGGCGGGACCTGTGCGCATCAAAGTCGTCCCCCACAACCACTGATTTTGTCCAGCGGTTAAAGGCAAGTATAATGGGGGCGAGACAGGCGGAAACAGCACGAGGAGCAACAGAGATGGAGATCAAGGTACGCCGCGCCAACCTGCGAGATGCCCAGCGCATTGCCGACTTCGTCAACAAGGCCAACCGTGACAACGCGGTTACCCGGCAGATGGTCGCCCTGCGCTTCAGCGACGTCGGCTTTCTCCTGGCGGAGATGGAAGGTGAACTGGTCGGCATGCTGGGCTGGCAGGTGGAAAATCTCGTCGCCCGCGTTACCGACTTCCTCGTCTATCCCGCCGTCGATCGCGTGATCGCCGGGCGGGCGCTCATCGAGGCGATGGAGGAAGAGGCGAAACTGCTCCAGGCCGAAGCCATCATCCTCTTCCCGCCCCCCAATCCCAGCCGCGAGCTGCTCGACTACTGGGGCCTCTTCGGCTACGAGCGCCAAGCGATCGCCAACCTCCCACGGGCCTGGCGCGAGGTCGCCAGGGAATGGAACCCGCAGGCTACCGAGGTCATCCTCAAACAACTCCGCACCGGCCTCGTCAACCGCCCACTTTAGTTCTGGAGGCAGTCAATGGACAAGCTCAAGACGTTCGTCAACGAACATCCGCAATGGACCTCGTGGATCGTCCTCTCCATCGGCCTGGTCGCCATCCTCATCTGGTCGGCGCGGGACGTAGGGCTGACTGCAGGGCAATGGGCCACGTTCATCCTGGCGACCATCGGCGTCGCCGGACTTTCCGTCTGGATCATCGGCTGGGAAGACGAAGAGGACGAGGAGAGCGACGCCGCCTGAGCCTACGGCTCCAGCGGCACGATCAGCAGATCATCGGGCAACGCCTGCCCCGCCCCATCGCGCGCGGGCAGGCGTTCGAGCGTCTGCGGATCGTACCAGCCGAAGCCCAGCCGCCGCCCGCCGGGCACGGCCTCGAGCGTAACCGTCTCGCTCACCACCTCCCCCGCCGCCCACCACGACGTGGGATAGTGCCATTCGCGCGGCACCGCATCATCCTGCGCCAGCAGCCGCCCGTCCTCCCCGTAGAGATGAACGAAGCGCTTGTAATCCCGCCCCGGCTGCGCCACCGCCTGCCACCAGAGCGTCAACCGCAGCCCCTCCTCGCCGCGATCGAGATCGTACCCCAGGAGGCGGATCAGGCCGCCGAAGGTCGCCGACAGCGGATGCTCGATCTCGGCGGGCGGCGCGAAACAGCGTGGCCGACGCTCCACGGGAAGCGGCTCCTCCATCTCGCAGCGATACGACGCTTCCCCTCCCTCGACCGTCAGCACCAGATGATAGGGCGGCCTGTCGAGCAGCGGCGGCAGCACCAGACGGACGGGGGCACGCACGAGCGCGAAGCGGGGCCAGAGGCGCGTATCGCTCCCCGCCGCCGGAGGCCCCTCCACACTGGCGACGACCTCGCCGTCGCCGTCCACCACCTCCCAGCGGGCGCGGAGCGCCGCCCTGGGCGTCGCGATCGCCGTCCACTCCGCCGTGAAATCCAGCGGCTGCCCCTCCACGATCCGCTCCGGCATCTCCACCTTCTTCAGGAAGAGATCGCCCGCCGGGCAGCGAAGCGTCAGCCCCTTGCGCACCAGCGGGCAATGCTCCTCCCGCGAATTCCACAGCGTCGCCTGCGTCAGCGTTACGGGGAAGGTCGCCGAAGCGCCATCCCCCATCGTCGCCTCCAAGTAGGTAACGACCTCCAGCCGATAGCTTCCCGGAGCCGTCCCGTAGGGCAGCGCCAGGCCGACCGTCATCGAAACGGCCTCTCCCGGCGACCAGAGCGTCGTCGGCAGATAGCCGTAGCCCGGCTGACCGTCCCACTGGGCGAGCGTCCGCCCCTCCACATCGTGCAGGCGCAGGGAAAGCGACCAGTTGCGCGGCGTCCCCAACGGAGCCGACCAGCGCATCCCCACCGCCACCGTCTGCGGCGAGGTCTGGCGCACCCACAACGCCTCCAGGTGCAGATCGGGGAAGCGGGCCTGCGGACGCCCCTCTGCCTGCGGGCCGTGGCGCACCCGCACGATGCCGACGTAGAGATCGCCGAGCGGCGCTCCGCGCATCGAGCGGGCCGTGAGCGCCCCCCTCCGTCCAGCCACCCGCAGATTGACGAGGTAGAGACCGCGCGGCAGATCGTCCGGAAGGCGCAGCGACCAGGCCGACGGCGGCGCATCGGCGGGGAAGGTATGCTCGCTCAGCGCGCAAGGCACCCCGTGCCGAGGTTCGGCGGGCGACACCAGCCGCAGCGTTACCGTCAGCGGCTCCGAAACGGCCAGCGAGCGCAGCGGCACCGTGATCGTCTCGGCGGGGCGTGCCTCGATCTCCATTGGCGCGATCGCCGCCCGCAAGCCCCCGAAATCGGCCACCCCGCGGTGCGGCCAGGGACTGCGCACGAAGTCGAAGAGCGTCGCCGGGGCCGGCAAGGGCGCACAACGGTGCACACCCCACGGAAGGCCAACCGCCACCACCAGCGCCGCCACGACCAACCGCGCCGCGCCGAAGCTCGGCCTGCGGCGGCGCAGGCTCACGCCGCCCCACCCCGCCAGCACCAGCAGCGCACCCAGCGAGAGCAGATCGGCCAGACGGCGGAGCGGGGTCTCACGCAGGCGCAGCACGACCTCGTGCCGACCGGCCTCCATCGCCACCGCGAGCCGCCCCGATCCCTGCACGGACGAAACCTCGACCGGCACCCCGTCCACCTCCGCCGACCAACCGGGCCAGGCATTGACCGGGAAGGCTACGAGAGCGTCCCGCTCCAGGCGCACCTGCCAGCGCTGCCCGCGGGGCGTGGCGGAAAGCAGCGTCCCCTGCGGCGGAGGCTGCCCGTCGGCACGCAAAGCCCCCACGCCGTCCACCACCACCTCCGAGATGTAGAGCCGCGGGACGACCTCCCGCGGCAGGTACTCGTAGCGGATCGTCGTGCCGAGATTGGCGGTGAAGCTCTCGTAGAAGAGCAGGTGCTCGCGCGTAACATCCTCATCGGCGATGAGCAGCCGTTCCGGGTGCAGATCGGCCAAGGCGGCCCAGAGCGTCGCCCCGACCAGCAGGAGCGCCGCAGGAAGCCGCCATCGCGCCTCACGCGCCCCGTACTCCTCCAACAGTACCCCCGTCAGCGCAGCGGTGAAGAGAGCCTGCACCGAAAGGAAGCGCCAGGGGAACTGCGTCTTCGCCAGCAGGCCGATCCGCGCCCACAGCGGCGCGGAAAGCGGCGTGATCATCAGCGTCGCCAGCGCCCCGCCGCCGAGCAGGAAGAGCCGCCAGCCGCGGGTGCCGCTCCGGCGGACGAGCAGCACCACCGCTCCCACGAGCGCCATCAGCGCCTGCACCGCCCCCATCGCGAAAGGCCCCGCCTCGTCCGCCGACCCCGCCACGCGGTAATCGAAGCGCCACGTCCGCTGCACGAGATTCCAGGCGCGGAAGTGCCGGTCGTAGTGGAAGTACCCCGCCGTGAAAGCCTCCCCCAGTTGCCCGTAGTCCAGTTCGGCCAGGGCGGGCAGCCAGAACCACAAGCTCAGCAGCAGGGCCAGCAGGAAGGGCGCGACGACGACCCGCGCCGCCCGTCCCCAGGCCGCCCTCTGCCCGCACGCGGGCAGGCAACTCCGCAGCAGCGCATAGCCAAGGGCGAAAGGCGCGAAGATCAACGCCGAGACGTTGTGCGTGAGGATGAGCGCGGCATAGGCCAGCGCCGCGGCCACCAAGCGCCCCTTCGAGGCCGGACGCTCGGCCAGCCGGTCGATCGCCAGCAGGATGAGCGGGTACCAGACGAAGGCGAAGAACTCAGAAAGCGAATCGCCGCGCACGTAGAGATTGACGAGGTGGAAGGGCGCGAAGGTGTAGGCCGCCACGGCCAGCGTGCGCGCCCAGGGCGAACGCAGATGCCCGGCCACCCAGCGCCCGAAGGTCAGCGCGGCGAGGATCAGCCCCAACGTCTGCACCGCCTGGATGGCGACGAGGATGGGCAGGCCAAGCCCGTGCAGCGCAGCGGCCAGGTAGTAGGGAAGCGCGGCGTAATAGTTGAAGAAGGGATAGCCCAGCCCGCAGGCCGCATCGGGCATCCAGCGGACGGGGAAGAGACCGGCACGCAGCGCGTCGGTCATCTCCGCCACGCGCCAGAGGAGGAAGGGACTGTCGCCGCCGCCGCGCGTTTCCACCATCCCCGCTCCCCAGAGCGGCGCGGCAGCGGCCAGCGCGAAGAGCAGCGGCAGCAGATCGTCCGCCAACCGCGGACAGCAGCGCCCCTTCCCGCGCCTCACGCGCCCCCTCCCTCAATCGAGACCGGCAATCGGCACCGGCTCGATCGCATCGGCAGGCTCGAAGCCGAGCACGCGCCCGTAGAAGTAAAGCTCGGCCTCCAGCGAACGGCGGAGGTTCGCCTCCTGACGGAAGCCGTGCCCTTCCCCGCGGAAGAGCAGGTAGGCCACCGGCACCCCCTTCGCCTTCAGCGCCGCGACCATCGTCTCCGCCTGGTTGGGCGGGACGACGCGATCCTCATCCCCCTGGAAGAAGATGACGGGCCGCGCCAGCCGCTCGATGTGGTGGATGGGCGAACGGGCCAGGTACTGCTCGCGTGCCTGCGGATAGGGGCCGATCAGCGCGTCGAGGTAATGCGACTCGAACTTGTGCGTCTCGCGCGTCAACGCCTCCAGATCGCCGATGCCGTAGTAGCTCGCACCGGCGGCGAAGGCATCGTGGAAGGTCAGCGCGGCCAGCGTCGTGAAACCACCAGCGCTCCCGCCGCGGATGAGCAGCCGCGCCCCATCCACCAGCCCCGCCTCCACCAGGTGCCGCGCCCCGTCCACCATATCCGTAACGTCGATCAAGCCCCAGCGGCCCCGCAGGCGATTGCGGTAGGCCCGTCCGTAGCCCGTGCTGCCGCTGTAGTTGACGTCGAGCACGGCGAAGCCGCGGCTCGTCCAGAACTGGATGGCCGGTTTCAGCACCGGCACCGTCGCCGAGGTCGGCCCGCCGTGGCCGACGACGATCAGCGGCGGGCGCTCCCCCGCGGGGGCCTGAAAGTCCGGGTTGTGCGGCGGGTAGAAGAAGGCGTGCACCGGCCCCATCCGCCCCCGGAAGGTGAGCGGTTGGGGGCGCGAGAGGTAAGCCCCGTCCCACGGCACCGTCGAGGAGGAGCGCAGCACCGTCCAGCGCCCGCTCTCCGGCTCCAGGCGGACGATCGCAAGCGGCAGGTCGGGCGAGGCCACCCGCAGGATGAGGCTTTCTCCCAGCACCTGCGGCGCATCGATGTAGGTGAAGGGCACCTCCAGCGGCGTGAAGCGTCCGCTGCGCAGATCGATGTGCGCCAGGTACCAGAAGCCCCCCTGCGTGTAGATGGTGAAGAGCCGCTCTCCCTCGATGACGAAGGAGCGCATCCCGAAGACCCAGGACGGCGGGCAGAACTCCGCCTCCATCGGATGCAGGGCACGCGGACGCCCGCCCTCCAGCCGGTAGAGATTCCACCAGCCGCTGCGGTCGGAGATGAAGTAGAGCCGCCCCTGCGCATCCCACGTCGGCTGGCAGACGGCCTCCGTCTCGCCCCCGGCCACGGCCCTCCGTCCGTGCAGCCGTCCCTCTGCCCCGACTTCCGCCAGCCAGAGCGTCGTGCTGTCCCAGGGCATCCGCGGGTGATCCCAGGTCAACCAGGCCAGGTGCCGCCCGTCGGGCGCAAGGCGCGGCGCGGCGAAGAAGTCGTGGCCCTCCGCCAGGACCTCGCCGCCCTGCGCATCGTAGGGCAGCCGCACGCTCACCAGCGTGTTGACCACGCCTTCGGGGCGCGGATCGCTGTGATCCTCCCGCACGCAGATGAGCCGCCCGCGCGAGGCGTCCACCACGCAATCGGCGTAGCGGTAGGGCACCCCGTCCGGCGTTACCGGCACCGCGCCCGACGCCGTCAGGTGGTAGAGGCGCTGGTCGGCATCGTTGACGAAGTAGACTTCCCCCTCGTGGACGGTTACCGCGCCGCCGCCGTACTCGTGGACGCGGGAGCGGGCGCTGAAGGGCGGCGGCAGCAGATCGCGCACCCCCTCGCCCTCCCGCCAGCGGACGATGACCGAACGCCCGCCCTCGGCGGGGCGGCCCTCCGTCCAGTAGACCGATGTCCCGTCCACCAGCGGCGAACCGACACGGAGGCTCTTGCCCGCCACCGCCGCCGCCTCGATCGGCGAAGCCCAACTCCCGTAAGGCCGCTCGACTCGCATCATTCGCCTCCTTCCTCTGCTCTGTTTACGCGCCCCCCGCGGGAGGCCGCCACTCCGCTCTCCTCCGCCCACGCCCGCGCAAGCCGTCCCCACGCCTCCAGATCGAGCTGCTCCGCCCGCGCCTTGGGCGACACCTCGGCCCGCCGCAGCAGCTCCTCCGCCAGCGCCGGGGGAAGATGCAGTCCCGCCGCCAGCGCGTTGCGCAGTTGCTTGCGCTTCTGCGCGAAGCCGGCCCGCACAACGCGAAAGAAGGCCGCCACGTCGGGGACGGAGACGGGCGGCGCATCGTGGCTCTCGATGACGACGACCGCCGACTCGACCGCAGGCGGCGGGTAGAACGCGCCCCGCTTCAGGCGCATTGCCAGCCGCGGGCGTCCGTAGAACTGCACGCTGACGGCCAGCAGGCTCCGCCGCCGCTCGGCGACCATCCGTTGGGCCACCTCCCGCTGCACGGTCACGACCAGCCGCTCCGGGCGCGGCGAGGCTTCCAGCAGGTGGCGGAGGACGGCGGCGGTGATGTAGTAGGGCAGGTTGGCGACGACGCGATAGCCCTTTTCCCGCGGCGGCCAGCCATTGTGCGCCCGCGCAGGCAGTTCGAGGCCCAGCAGCGAGGCCGGCGCTAACGCGAGGATGTCGCCGTGGACGAGGCGGACGTTGGGCAGGTCGGCGGTCTCCGCCTCCAGCACGGGGAGCAGATGGGGATCGGTCTCCACGGCGATGACCTCTCCCGCCCTCTCCGCCAGCGCACGGGTGAGCGTCCCCAGCCCCGCGCCGACTTCGAGCACACGTTCCTCCCCCTGCAGTTCGGCCAGCGCCGCGATGCGTGCAGGCGCGACGGGGTCTACGAGGAAGTTCTGCCCTAACGAGCGACGCGGGCGCAGACCATAGCGGCGCAAGAGGGCACGGGGATCGTGGCTCATGGCAGCAGGTAGTTGATCTGATCGGGCACGGGCGTCAGCAGGTAGACGTCCACCCAGGCATACCACAGTTTCAGGTGCTCATCATCGTAGCCCAAGTCGATGCGCCGACCGCGGATGGCCCCGCCGGTATCGGCGGCCAGCCCCAGGCCGTAGCCGGGCACGTAGACCTTCGTCCCCAGCGGGATGACGCGGGGATCGACGGCGACGATGCCGTCGCCCATCGGCAAGCCGGTGGCGGTACGTCCGTAGTAGGGGAGATCGGGGGAGACGCCTGCCGTGCTCGCACTGTAGGAGGTCGCCAGCGCGTGAATGACGCGCCAGTAGTTCACCGGCCCGGCCTCCGTTTGCAGCGTGCGGATGACGATCTTCGTCCCGTAGCCCATCACGCGATTGACCGGGGCTTCGACGACGCTCTCGCCTTCCACCTGACGGGCGACAACTTGCCCGTCCTCGTAACGGATGCGGATGCGGCGCTCCAGAACGCCCGGCTTGCCTTCCTGCAGCAGCCCCTGATGGTCCAACTCCATCTCCGGATCGGCCTGCCAGACCGTCTCGAAGGGGATCGGGCTTTGTTCGACGACGATCGACTCGCTCACCCGCACCACGCGGATCGCCGCCCCGTCGCCCAAGGGGGCATCGAGCGGCGGATCGCTGTAGTCCAGGCCGCTGAGGATGATCCCCAACTCGGCCAGCACCTCGCCGACGGTGTGCCGGTGCGTTCGCGTGCGCAGGGTGTGCCCGTTCACCTGCACGGAGACGGGGATGGAACGCTCCAGGCGGATGTGCATCCCGCTCTGGACGGGGGTCTCCGGCCCGGGGAAGATGTGATCGGCGCGGTAGAGGAGGATGCCGTTCTGCAGGAGCGCCTCGCCGACCGTCGCCGCGTCGGTGTAGAAGAGCGTGCGCACCGCCCCCTCCTCCAGCACGACGGGTACGGCATGGCGGACGAGGAGATGGACGACCGTCCCGGCGGGATCGGTCGGGGCGGGCGGTTCGACACGGACGGTGTCGTGCTCGCCGACGACAACGCCCGCCTCGCGCAAGATGGCATAGGGGTCGGCCTGGCGAAGGTAGAGGACTCGCTGCTCGCCGTCCACCTCCAGCACCACCGGACGGGCACGGCGGATGGCGATGGTCATCCCGTCCTGCAGCGGCGTTTCCAGCGCCGGTTCGACGGCATCCTCCGCACGCAGGGCGATCCCCTTGTCGGCGAGGAGGTAGGCCACGGTCGGCTGATGGGTGTGCACGCGGTGGCTCTCTCCATCGACCTCCAGCGTAACGGCGAAGGCCGTCGCGCGGTAGGCGGCGACGAAAGCGATGAGCGCCGCCAGCACGACCACCGCTTCGATCCATCGATGCCGCCCGAGGGCCTCTCTGTTGCCCATCTGCTCCCTTCACCTCCGAACCGACACGGGCCGCCCCGAAGACCAGCCGCGAAAGGTGCCGTGGCCCAGATGCACTGCGGCACCCGGAGACCATGCCTTACCGTTGCTTCCTCCCGGACCTGGCGGGGTTCGACAGGCTCCGCCGCGCAGGACCCAGGCCACAACACCCTTCGAGGCTCGTCCTCGCCGAGGCGGCCCATCAGGGCCATGGTAGTGGAAGGAGCGAGGATGTCAAGAAAGGCCAAACAGGCATCGATTTCCATATTCCGCGCAGGAAAACGGGGGGAAGAGACGACAAAATAAGCAGATAACGGCGTTGTCATCGGTCCGCCCGTGGGGGGCGGGCCGGGGGGACTGGGTACAAGGAGGGTACCCAGAGCAGGCTCGGCGGCATCGGCGGCGTCCATAGGGGGGAGGTAGAACGAATGGTTCTGCCCGGCGCAACCGGTGCCGCCGAGCTTTGTGATGCCACAAGCAAAGGAGGGACTATGATACCTGTCGAACAGATGATGGCCTCTGCACGCGCGCTCCTCGAGGCCCTGCGCAAGAAAGATGCTGCAGCCATCAAAGGCGCGGCTTCGCGCTTCGTTCACAGCGTCGAAGCAAGTTGGCGGGCTTTCGAAGACGGGGAAATCGCCATCCATATGCGGGGACGGGCCTTTCCGCTGATGATGTACAATTTCGCCGTCGTCGAACTGCCGGAACGTATCACCGATCCAGAAAGCTGGTCTGCGCTGGCACAGGAACTGCGCGGCTTCATCAATATGATTGGCCTCCTCGCCCCTTCGGATACGACAGACGAATCCTCTTGACCTTGCGGCCGGCCGACGGCAGTAGTTGCCCGTCATTTGCACCATGCTACAATGGCCGCATGGAAGAGCTGCTGAACGATCATCCGCTGCTCCGCACACTCAACGGTCAACAACGCGAAGCCGTTACTGCTGAAGACGGTCCCGTCCTCGTCCTGGCCGGGCCGGGCTCCGGCAAGACGCGCGTCCTCACCTATCGCATCGCCTGGATGCTGGAGGAGCACTGGAGCCGCCCGTGGCACATCCTCGCGGTAACCTTCACCAACAAGGCGGCCCGCGAGATGCGCGAGCGGATCGCGCTGATGGAAGGGCGCGATGTCGCCCGCGCGATGACCGTCGGCACCTTTCACGCCACGTGCGCCCGCATCCTGCGCCGCGAGGCCGACCTGCTCCCCTTCACCGCCGACTACCTCATCTTCGATGCGGACGATCAACGTGCCCTGATGAAGAGCATCGTGCGGGAATTCGGCCTCGACGAGAAACGCTATCCACCCCGCGCCCTGCTGAGCGCCGTCTCCAGGGCGAAGAACGAACTCATCACCCCCGACGACTACCCTGTCCGCACCTACTACGATGAACTCGTCGTCCGCGTCTACCGGCGCTACGAGGAGACGCTGCGGGCCAGCAATGCGCTCGACTTCGACGATCTGCTGATGGAGACCGTCTTTCTCTTCCACCAGGTACCCGAAGTCCTCGCCCGCTATCGGGAGCGCTACCGCCATATCCTCGTGGACGAATTCCAGGATACGAATGTCGCGCAGTACATCCTGCTGCGCCAATTGGCCCTCGAACACCGCAGCCTCTTCGTCGTCGCCGACGAGGATCAGTCGATCTACTCTTGGCGCGGTGCCGACTACCGCAACATCCACCGACTGCGCAAGGATTTCCCGGAACTGCGGCAGATTCTCCTGGAGGAAAACTACCGCTCGACGCAGATCATCCTCGACGCAGCCCGGCACGTGATCGCCAACAACAGCGACCGCACGCCCAAACAGCTCTTCACGCGCCGCAAGGGGGGCACGCCCATCATCGTGTGGGAAGGCTATGACGAGACCGAGGAGGCCCGCTTCGTCGCCAGGACGATGCTCGAGCGCCACCGCCGGGGCATTCCCTGGTCGGAGATGGCGGTGATGTACCGCGCCAACGCCCAGTCCCGCGCCCTGGAGGAGGCCCTCATCCGCAAGGACATTCCCTACCGCCTCGTCGGCGCGACACGCTTCTACGCCCGCCGCGAGGTCAAGGATATCATCGCCTATCTCCGCCTGGCGCAGAATCCGCGCGATGACGTCAGCTTCGCCCGCGTGCTCAACCGACCGCCAAGGGGGCTGGGCAATCGGACGGCGGAAAAGCTGATCCTCCGCGCCCAGGAGGCGTCGGTCAGCCGCTACGAGGCGGCGAGGATGCTCTTGCACACCGGACTGTTGCGCGGGCCGCAACGGCGGGCCGTCGAGAGCTTCCTGACGATGATCGAGGGGTGGGTCCGCGACCGCGACCGCCTGCCCCTGCTCCAACTCTTCGATCGCATCGTACAGGAGACGGACTACGAGCGTTTCCTGCGCGATGGCACCATCGAAGGCGAATCCCGCTGGGAGAACATCCTGACGCTGCGCGGCGTCATCGCCGATGCGCCGGAGGTCAGACTCAGCGATTTCCTCACCGAGGTTGCCCTTATCGCCGACGTGGATACACTGGAGGAAACGGAAGAGGCCGTTACACTGCTGACGCTGCACAGCGCCAAGGGGCTGGAATACCGTATCGTCTTCATCGTCGGCCTCGAAGAAGGGCTCCTGCCCCACCGTCGCTCACTGGAAGAGTCCCTCGATGCGCTGGCGGAGGAGCGGCGGCTCTTCTACGTCGGTATGACGCGGGCCAAGGAGGAACTCTATCTCACCCGCGCCTTCCGTCGAGGCTGGTACGGCGGCGATCAAGTTACCGAGCCATCGCGCTTCCTGGAAGAGATTCCCGCCCATCTGCGGAGGGAACAAGGCCGACCGCCGCAACCAAGCCACACGCTGCCGCAGTGGCAGTCGGCCACCTGGCAGCGTCAACAGAGTGCCGAGCGCCGTTTCCGCGCGGGAGAGCGGGTGCGGCACAGGCGCTTCGGCGTCGGGCGCGTGCTGGACAGCCGCATCGAGGACGGCTATGAGATCGTGACCATCCTCTTCTCCGACAACGGCATCGGCGTCAAACAGTTCCTGGCCGAAAAGGCACCGCTCGAACCGGTCTCCAATGCCTGAGAAAGAACGGAGCGAAGAGATGAACGCGAAAAGGAAACAAGGGGCCGCCTTTGCCGTCGTGCTGACGGTATGGGCGGCTATCGTCGCCGTCGGCATCATCCTGAGCACGACGCCGCTCCAGGCCGCCCATCCGCGCCACGACGATGCTCGCCCCCTCCTCAACCTGCCACACATCTACGCAGCCCAAAGCTCCACCATCACCTGCACGCTGAGCACGACGACGACCGATGCGCTGCCGGGCATCAACAGCTTCGACGATGCGGCCATCCTCGCCAACTACACCGGTCTGGCCCTGGCGAGTGGCAACAAGGGCGAGGAGGTCAATCCCGAAGAGGACTACTTCCGCCTGGACAATGCGACGCTCCACTGGAGCTATGCCGTGCAGGCCGTGCCGGACGGCGTGGGCAACTACAACCTGGCGATGATCGTCTACGACCACACCCGCACCCCCATCCTCACCGACACCAATCCCTTCGACGGCAACTCCGCCTCCGTAACGCTCGTCGCTACGAATAGCGGTCCCTACTACTTCAAGGTCTTCCAGTACAGCGACCAGTGCAGCGGCGGTACCTACCACATCTCCGTCTCGGCCACAGCCCCCACCCCGACCCCCACGCCGACGGGAACCCCTGCACCGACGCCGACAACGGCGACGCCAACGGCGACGTGGGTCGGCGGCTTCGACCGGTACGAGCCGAACTACGACTTCGACCACGCCAAGATCATCGCGCCAGACGTGGCCTACGACCTCAACTTCGTC
>JALXBP010000108.1 GCA_026991395.1 Anaerolineae bacterium
CGCAGGCGATCAAGTACATCGACGAGCATGATCCGGTGGATATGCTCTTCTTCGGCAAGCAGGCGATCGACGGCGATACGGCACAGGTCGGGCCTGGCGTCGCCGTGCGGCTGGACATCCCCGTCGTTACCTACGTTACCCACATCCGCGAGATCGACCTGGAGGGGCGGAAGGCGATCGTCGAGCGCAAGACGGAGCGCGGCATCGAGGTGATCGAGGTGCAGCTTCCGGCGCTGATCACCTGCGAGAAGGAGATCGCCGAAATCCCCTTCGCCCCGCTGCCCGATCTCATCCGCTCACTGCGCTACGATCCGGAGGTCTGGACGACGCAGGGGCCGGTGGAGTTCGACAAGATGCAGATCGGCGTGCGCGGTTCGCCGACGATCGTCTTCAAGATGGGAACGCCGCCGCTGCCGGAGCCGGGAGAGGTCATCGACGCCCGCGAGATGGGTATCGAGAAGGCGGTGAAGTACGCCTTCGACAAGGCGGAGGCCGAGGGCATCTTCGCATCGCTCTGGGGAGGTGAGGCATGAGCACACGCCGTTTCTGGGTTTACATCGAACAGGAGGAGGGCGTCGTTCATCCCGTCTCTTGGGAGCTGCTGGGCGTGGCCCGCAAGCTGGCCGAGCAGGTCCGCGATGAAGCGGAGGCCAACGGCGACGAGGTCGTCGTCGAAGGCGTCCTCGTCGGCTGCACCGTCAGGCACATCGCCGAGGAGGCCTTCAAGTACGGGGCGGATCGGGTCTACATGGCCGACAGCCCCATCTGCGCCGTCTATCGCAACACGGCCTATCACAAGGTCATCGCGCAGATCGCCAAGCAGTACGAGCCGGAGGTTTTCCTCATCGGGGCGACGACGTTGGGGCGCGACCTGGCGGGGGCCATCGCCACCTCGCTGCGCACCGGTCTGACCGCCGACTGCACGCAACTGGAGATGGGCGAGGTCAAGGGAGCGAAGCGCAAGCTGCTCTTAGCGACCCGTCCGGCCTTCGGCGGCAACATCCTGGGGACGATCATCTGCCGCAAGCGGACGCCGCAGATGGCGAGCGTCCGTCCGCGCGTCTTCCCGCTGCCCACACCCGACCCCGAACGGACGGGGGAGATCGTCGAGGTGCCGGTGGAACTGGACGAGAACGAGATCCCGATGCGCATTCTGGAGATCATCAGCGCGGGCGGCGAGAACATCAACCTGGAGTATGCCGACGTGATCGTCGCCGGTGGACGCGGTCTCGGCGGGCCGGAGGGCTTCAAGCTGCTGGAGGAACTGGCGAACGAACTGGGCGGCGTCGTCGGCGCGAGCCGTCCCTGCGTCGATGCCGGATGGATCGGTTACGCCCACCAGGTCGGGCAGACGGGCAAGACGGTACGCCCCAAGCTCTACATCGCGGCGGGCATTTCCGGCGCGTTGCAGCACAAGGTGGGGATGCAGGATTCGGACTTCATCATCGCCATCAACACCGACCCCAAAGCGCCCATCTTCGACGTGGCGGACGTGGGCATCGTCGGCGATCTCTACAAGGTCATCCCGGAGATGATCAAGCAGGTCAAGGAACGCAAGGCGCAGATGCAGGCGAAGCAGGAGGAGGCGGCATGACGGAGAAGATTCGGTTCGATGCAATCGTCGTCGGCGCGGGACTGGCCGGTTCGGCGGCGGCGATGGTGATGGCCCGCGCGGGGATGAACGTCGCGCTGGTGGAACGCGGCAAGGAGCCGGGGGGCAAGAACTACTTCGGCGGGGCGATCTACACCCACGCCATCGAGGAGGTGCTGCCCGACTACCGCGATCGTCGCCCGCCCCTCGAACGCCCCGTAACCGAGGCGGGCTTCTGGTTTCTGGGCAAGGACGGGCTGACGAAGATGACCGTCCAGGGCGGGCCGCTCAACCGCGAGCCTGCCGATGCCTACACCGCGCTCCGCGCCCACTTCGATCCCTGGTGGGCCAAGCAGGCGCAGGACGTGGGCGCTTTCCTCATCCCCAAGACGACGGTCGTGGACTTCATCCGCGCCGCCGACGGGCAGGTCATCGGCGTGGTTACCGACCGTCCGCAGGGGGAGATCTACGCGCCGGTCGTCATCATCAGCGAGGGGGTGAACAACCTCCTGACGCAGAAGCTGGGGCTGATCGACCACGATCTGGAACCGGCGCACGTCGCACTGGCCTTCAAGCAGGTCATCGCCCTGCCGATGGAGGAGATCAACAACCGCTTCGGGCTGCCGGATGACGGCCACGGGCTGGCCGTCTCGGTGCTCGGCGACCTTTCGCTGGGGCTGCCGGGGATGGGCTTCGTCTACACGAACAAGAAGAGCCTCTCGGTGGGGATGGGCGTCATGCTGGACGTGCTCGCCGAGTATCGGCTGAAGCCCTACGAACTGCTGCAGCGCTACCTCCAGCATCCGGCGATTGCCCCGCTGGTCAAGGACGGGCAGTTGCTGGAGTACGGGGCGCACCTCATCCCCGAGGGCGGCTACCGCGACATGCCGAAGCTCTACACCGGCGGCGCGATGGTCGTCGGGGATGCGGCGGCCATGGTCAACGCGCTGCACTGGGAGGGGACGAATATGGCGATCATCGCCGGGAAGCTGGCCGCGGAGACGGCCATCGAGGCGCACAACGTCGGCGACTTCTCCGAACGGGCGATGGCACGCTACGAGGAGAAGCTGTGGGACACCTTCATCCTCCAGGACCTCAAGCAGTACCGCAACTTCTCCCGCTTCCTCGAAAAGCACCCGCAGTTCATGGATGTCTATCCGAACTTCGTCAACGACGCCCTGGGGACCTTCTTCACCTCCTACGGGAAGCCGAAGAAGGAGCTTTTCCGCGAACTCAAGGGCGCACTGACCAGCCGACGCCCGCTGCTCAAGGCGGTCGGCGATATGATCTCGATGGCGCGAGCCGTGATGGGGTGGTGAGACTATGGCAATGAAACGAGGTGATGCATTCGTCGGCAAGGAACTGCCGGAAGAGGTCAAGAAGACGATCCCGCGGGTGTACGTGGACGATCTCCTCATCTCCCTCAAGTACTACGTGGACGAGGAGCAATCCCACCTGTGGATCAAGGAGCCGGAGACGTGCAATCGCTGCCAGTACAAGCCCTGCCTTTCCTTCTGTCCGGTCGGCGTCTACACGCTGGACAACGAGGGCAAGATTCAGGTGGCCTACCAGGCCTGCGTGGAATGCGGGAGTTGCCGCGTCGCCTGTCCCTACAACAACATCGGCTGGAAGCTGCCGCGCGGCGGCTTCGGCGTCGCCTACAAGTTCGGGTAATTCGACGCTTTCGGAGCGAGAAGGGGCGCGTGGAAGCGCCCCTTCTGCAGTTTTGCCCGCCGCACGGAGCGGAGCGGCTCCTGCTCCCCTCTGCGCGAGCACGATCCCTGTGCGCAGGGCAACCTTTGACCCGCCTGCAGAAGGTCTTATAATCGCTGCAAGCAAGGATCGAGAGAAGAACGATGAAGCTGATTCCGGCCAACAGCTTTGCCTTCGAACTCGTGCACATCTACGCCCAACGCTGCGACTGCGGGGGCCGCTACGAGGTGCGCACGCAGCACCTCCTGAAGGCCAACGAGACGCCGATCGACCGCATCACCGCCGTCTGCCGACGGTGCGGAACGGAGCGCGACTTCTTCTTCGACGTCCACACCTTCTACGGCCTGGAGGAAGGGACATCGTCCCGCTTCGCGGCAACGGAGGCGGCGCTGCAGGCGGGTATCGAGGCGATCAACCGCGGGGACTTCGAGGAGGCCGTCGGCCATATGCGGCGCGTCGTCGATGCCGAGCAGGGAGAACCGGCCTTCGGCTGGGGGCACTACCACTTGGGGATGCTCCTCCTCGTGCTCGGTCGGCGCGAGGCCGGTTACGAGGAGATTCGGCGGGCCGTCGCCCTCGTCCCCAACGAGGCGGAGTTCCACCGCGGCCTGGCCAAGGCCGCCGAACTGCTGGGCCGCATCGAGGAGGCCGAAGCCGAGCGGGCGCTGAGCGAAAACCTCCGGCAGCGCAACGAAGCCGATCCACCGCCCGCGGTCGAGGCCGCGGCGACCGAAGCGCCATCACCATCCCGCGACGCGGGATAAGGGCTACAGAGGAGGTCTTATGAGCGGGAAACTGGTCATCACGACGGCGGAGACGCCTAAGGAACGGCGGGAATTCATCAAGTTCCAGTGGGAGGTCTACAAAAACGATCCCTACTGGGTTCCTCCTCTCTTCTCGGAGCGGGAGGAGTTCCTCGACCCGCAGCGCCACCCCTTCCACAAGCATGCCCGCGTGCGCTATTTCGTCGCCCGTCGGGAGGGGAAGATCGTGGGCACGATTGCGGGCATCATCAACGACAACCACATCCGCCACTGGAACGAGCAGGTCGGCTTCTTTGGCCTCTTCGAGGTGCTGCAAGACCCGGAGGCCGCCGCCGCGCTCCTCGAAGCCGCGGAGAACTTCGTCCGCGAGGCGGGGATGGAGGCCATCCGCGGGCCGATGAACTTCTCCACCAACGAGGAATGCGGCCTGCTGGTCAACGGATGGAACGGCCCGCCCAAGATTTTGATGACCTACAATCCGCGCTACTACGTGGACTACATCGAGCGCAACGGCTATCGCAAGGCGATGGACCTGCTGGCCTACACCGCCGACCTGCGCGAGATCGACCGCACCGTCTCCCCCAAGGTCTGGCGGGTGATGGAGAAGGTGAAGGAGCGTATGGACATCACCGTCCGCCCGATGAATATGCGCGACTTCGACGCCGAGGCCGCCCGCTTCAAGGAGATCTACAACGCGGCGTGGGCGAAGAACTGGGGCTTCGTGCCGCTGACCGAGGAGGAACTCGACCATGAGATCAAGGCCCTCAAGCCGCTGATCGACCCCAACGTGATCTTCTTCGCGGAAAAGCATGGCAAGCCGGTCGGTGCCATGCTCCCCCTCCCCGACCTCAATCAGGCCCTGATCCGCGCCTACCCGCGCCCCGGCGTGCCGGAGTGGTGGACGATGGCCAAGTTCCTCTACTGGTGGAAGGTCCGCCGCGTCGTGACGACCATCCGCGCTTACGCAGGCGGCGTGATCGAGGAGTATCGCGGGCGCGGCGTCGATGCCGTCCTCTTCGGCGAGACGCTCCTCGCCGCGATGCGGCAGGGCTACAAGGAGGGCGAAATCTCCTGGGTACTGGAGAGCAACATCCCTATGCGCCAGACGGCGCGGAATTTCGGCGGCAGGCTCTACCGCACCTACCGCATCTACGAAAAGTCCCTGGTGGCGTGAATCGGTAGCGACGGGCCGCCTCTCTCCGGCGAGAGAGGCGGTCTCTGTTGCCGAAGAGAGGCGATGGAGGAAGCAGCATGAAGCGACAGGGGAAGAGGATGGACTTCTCCATCCTCGCCGAGAACCCCAACTTTGCGCGGCTGTGGGTGGGGCAGCTCCTTTCGCAGATCGGCGATCAGGCCCTGCTCATCGCCACGCTGCAGCTCGTCAACGATCTGAGCGATTCGGTCGTGGCCCTCCTCATCCCTGCGCTGGCGCTGGCCCTCCCCCAAGTGCTCTTCGGCCTCGTCGGCGGCGTGATGGCCGACCGCTGGAACCGCCAGACGACGATGATCGTCTCCGATCTCCTGCGCGGCCTCGTCGTCTTCGCCCTGCTGACGGTGCAGTTCACCGGTCGGCTGTGGTTCCTCTACGCGGGCGTGGCGGCACTGGCGATCGTCGGCGTCTTCTTCTACCCGGCCCGCAACGCACTCTTGCCGAACATCGTCCCCGTCGCCGAGCTGTGGAGCGCCAACGCGCTCATCCAGGGGAGTACGATGCTGGCGCTCGTCGTGGGACCGGCGCTGGCCGGTGTAGCCATCTCCCTCTGGGGCGTCGGCTTCGCCTTCGTCTTCGATGCGATCACCTTCTTCCTCTCGGCCAGCGCCATCGCCTCGCTCGACCTGGCGGAGCAGCAGGCGGCGGTCGAAAGAGCTGTGCCGCGGGGGATGCGGCACAATCTCGCCGAGGGACTGCGCTACATCGCCGCCCATACGCTGCTCAAGCAGACGCTGGCCCTGGTAGCGGCGGCGACGCTGGGCGTCGCCGCCATCGTCCTCCTCGCCGTGCGCCATCTCGACGAGGCGCTGGGGGTCAGCGCGGCGGGGTACGGCTTCACGCTGACCGTGCTGGGGGCCGGATCGCTGGTCGGCGGCGTGCTGGCCTCGCGCCTTTCGGGACGGGTGCGCCCCTGCTTCCTCGTCAGCGGGATGCTTCTCCTGGCCGGCAGCGCCATCATCGCCTTTGCACTGGCTCCGGCCTACTGGGTCGTGCTCGTCAGCGTCGCCGTGCTGGGGATGAGCGTCGTCACCGCACGCGGCTCGCTGGATACGATCACGCAACTCCTCGCCCCCGATGCCGTGCGCGGGCGGGTCCAGGCCGCGGTCAATATGATCATCGGCGCTTCCACCGCCCTCGCCGAGGGGCTTTCGGCGCTGCTCGGCGACCTCCTGGGCGTGAAGAGCGTCTTCCTCGGGGCCGGGGCGCTGACGATAACGGCGGGGCTAGCCGCGCTGTGGATTCTGCGCCGCTTCGATGCCGAAGCGGAGATGGAACACGGAAAAGCCCTCTTCGCCGCCACAACGGAGGAGAAGAGGGCTTGATGCACCGAACTCAGTACTTGCGCACGATGGCGCGGTAGGCCGCAGGCTGCCGCGCGAGGATGATCTGCGATTCCTCGCGGGCACGCCGCACCTCATCCAGATCGAGGCGGATGACGACGTAGCCCTCCTCGGGCGCGGGCTGCACCACCTCGCCCTCGCTTCCTTCGAGGGGCGCGGCAGGCGGCGTCGGCAGAGCGCCGAGCACCTCGCCGCGCGGCCCCAGGATGGCGCTTTCCCCGCCGAAGGTGTAAGAAGGCTCCTCGCCGATGCGGTTGGCCGCGGCGATGAAGACGTTGTTTTCGTATGCCCGCGCCGTGAGCAAGGTGCGCCACATCCCGATCGCCTGCATCTCCCAGGCGGCGGGGACGAGGATGACCTCGGCCCCATCCAGGACGAGGCTCCGCGCCACCTCCGGAAAGACGAGGTCCCAGCCCAGCATGATGCCGACGACGCCCGTGTCGGTTTCCACCGGCGCGATCTTGTAGCCGGGCCGGAAGACGAGGCGCTCTTCCGCCTGCAGGTGCACCTTGCGGTACTCGGCAGCCGGAGCGCCGTCCGGCGCGATGAGGACGGCGCTGTTGTAGAGTACCGTCTCCACCCGCTCCTTCACCGCCATCCCCACCAGAACGTAGAGGCCGAATTCGCTGGCGTACTGTCCGAGGATGTTGGTGGCCGCGCCGGGGACCCGCTGCGCCATCTGCGCGAAACGCTGCCCGCCCTCGAAGCCGGTTACGGCGAGTTCGGGGAAGACGATGATGTCCACTTCCTGAGTGGTGGCAATCTTCTGGATCATCGAGGCCATCTTGCCGATATTGGCCTCCATACGCCCCAGTTCCGGCTGCATTTGCACAACGGCGATCTTCATCTCACGCATAAGACACTCCTTGCTTTGGGATAGCCCGCTCAGCGGCGGGGATGGCGCAGATAGCGCAAAAGGGAATCGAGCGCCTTCGGCAGGGGCGAGCGGAAGGTCAGCCGGTCGCCGCTCTGCGGATGGCGAAAGGTCAGCGCACTCAGGTGGAGGAAGAGCCGATCGTCGAGCCACTCCTGGCGGCGCGAGCCGTACACCCTGTCCCCCACGATCGGCGTGCCGTACCAGGCCAGGTGGATGCGAAGCTGGTGCCGCCGCCCCGATTCCGGCTGCAGTTCCACCAGCGTGTACGACCGCCCCTGCAGGCGGTAGCCGGTCAGCACGCGGTAGCGGGTGATGGCCGCGCGCCCCGTGCGGCTGACACGCTGCCGACCACGCTCGTGCCGCTGCCGCCCGATGGGGAGATCGATCGTCCCTTCCCCCTTCAGCACACCTTCGACGAGTGCGGTGTACCGCCGCTCGATCTGCCGCTTGCCCAGAGCACGCTTCAGACGGCGGTAGGCGGCCTCATCGCGCCCCGCGAGGATCAGACCGGAGACGCCGTCCTCCATCGCCGTGACGATGCCCGCGCGTCCCGCTCCGCCGACGTTGGCGATGGCTGGGTCGTCGGCGATGAGGATGTCGGCCAGGCTCTCCCGCACCTCCTCCGGGGAGGGGAAGAGCGGCACACCGGCGGGCTTGTCCACGACGAGGACGGCCTCATCGCGGTAGAGGATGCGCGGGGGAAGCAGTGCCGGATGGAGATCGGGGGTGGCCGGTGCCTCGGGGAGATCGGCGTGGACGCGATCACCGGCATCGAGGCGCTGCCCGCCGCTCGTGGCTCTCCGCCCGTTGACCGTTACCGCGCCGTTGCGCACGGCCTCGTGGATCGTCCAGCGATCGAGCTGCGGCCAGCGCTGCGCTAAGGCCTGATCGAGCCGCTGAGGGATGTCCGCCTCGAACTCACGCTTGACCATCGTCCACCGTGGTTACAGCTACGGCCCGCCGACGCTCGGCCCGTTCTTCCAGCATCATATGGAGGATGAGCAACGCGACGCCGACCACGATGGCCGAGTCGGCGACATTGAAGACCGGCCAGCTTTCCAGCGGCCAGAAGTTCACATCGATGAAATCGGTTACCGCTCCGTGCAGCAGCCGATCCGCGAGGTTTCCCGCCGCGCCTCCCAGTTGCAGGCCCAGCGCCAGGCCGAGCATCCAGTGCTCCTCCTCGAGCATACGCTGGAAGTAGAGGATGGCAGCGACAACGACGACAGCGACAACGGTGAAGAGCCAGCCGAGACGGGGGAAAAGGCCGAAGGCCACACCGGTGTTATGCACATAGGTGAAGGAGAGGACAGGATGCAAAGGCGGGTAGAGATCGGTCGGGGTGGCGGGGAGGAGATGCTGCCGCACCCAAGCCTTGCTCCATTGATCCAGCGCGAGGGTCGCCACGGCGCTGCTCCAAAGGATGAGCGCGGTTCGCCTCATCGTCGCCCACCCGTTCCTTCCATACGCCGCTGACAGGCCATGCAGTAACGCGCCGAGGGGAGTGCCTCCAGGCGGGGCAGCGCGATGATCCCGCCGCACGACTCGCAGATGCCGTAGGTGCCATCCTCGAACTTGGCGAGGGCGTGGACCACATCATCGAGCGCGTGCCGGATGCGCTGGCGCACCGAGATGTCTCTGGCCTGCTCGAAGACCTCGCTGGCGGCATCGGCCATATGGTTGCCGTAGCCGACGCCCTCCTCGCGTACCTTCCCCTGCAGGCCATCCAACTGGGCCATCAACTCCTCGCGCTCCTTGAGCAGGCGCTGATGCAGCTCTTCATACGTCGCAGGCATGCTCCACGTATCCCTTTCTACCCTCTGTTCTCTGCACTCGCCGCCGGTATTCTACCTTCCTTCGCTTGGAAGGCAATCCTGCAGCCCCCCGCCTTCGGGCGCCCCTCGCGGATGATGATTTGCAAGACCGTGGTATAATCTATTCAACAGAGGGGAGCCTGCCGCGGCGAAGGAGAGAAGATGAACGAGATTCTGGATGACCACGCTATCGTCGAACAGTTGCAGCGCGTTACGCTCTTCAGCGACCTCAGCGATGAGGAGGGGACGCTGGAACTCTACCGCGTCGCCAGGCTGGTGCAACAGGCGGTCTACCAGCCCGGCGAGTGGGTCTTCAAGCAAGGTGATCCCGCGAACCGCCTGTACATCATCCTCGAGGGCCGAGTGCGCCTCTATCGTCTGGATCACGAGGGGAACACGATAGAACTGCGCACCCTGGGGCCGGGGGACTGGGTCGGCGAGACGGGGCTGCTCGTCGGCGATTTCCACGACGCGACGGCGGAGGCCCTGACGCCGGTCCGCCTGCTCTACCTGGAGCGCGAACCCTTCCTCGAGTTGCTGCAGAAGCGCCGCACACTCCGCACCCGGCTCAAGATGGCCCGCGAGGTCGAGCGCCGCCGCGACCTGCCGCACTACGATTGGCTACGCGACGATGAGCTGGTCATCTTCTCCGTCCACCGCCACCCCTTTTTCTGGATACGGCATGCAGCCCCTTTCCTCATCATCTTCCTCGCCCTCAGTGCGGCCTACCTCACTGCCTTCTTCCGGCTCTTCCCTCGCTTGACTTCGCCCATCATCCACATCCTGGACTTCCTCTTCGGCGCGGCCACCCTTTTCATCGCGGGGATGCTCCTGTGGCACTACTTCAACTGGCGCGACGACTACTTCGTCCTCACGACGCAGCGCATCGTCCACAGCGAGCGCGTCTGGCCCCGCAAGTGGTCCTTCCAGGAGGGCGCACTGCGCAACATCCAGGACATCCACGAAGTGCGCCTGGGCATCCTCTCCAAGCTCTTCGACTTCGGCGATCTCGTTCTGCAAACGGCGGGGGAAACCATCCACATCGACTTGCTCCAGGTGCCCCACCCTGCCGAACTGCGTGAGCTGATCTTCCGGGAGATCGAGCGGGAGAAGGCACGCGAGATGCTGCGCCTGCGCGAACAGATTCACACCAAGCTGAAGCAGCGGCTCGCCCCCCGGCAGGTCGAGCAACCGGCGACCGCCTCCCATACGGGGAAGCCACGCCCGCAGCGCAGGCTGGGCAAAGGGCTCATCGCAGTCATTCGAGATTACTTCATCCCTCCATCCTGGGAGGTCAGCCCCGACGGCACGACGATCACCTGGCGTCGATACTGGCTCGTCGGCCTCGCCAAGGAGAGCGTCCTCTTCGCCACGATGCTCGTCCTCTTCCTGATCTGGGTGCATTGGGGACAGACCCAGCCGCTCTTCTCCATTTTGATGCTCTTCATCGAAGGGGGCTGCTTCTTCTACGCCCTGTGGATGTGGGAGGACTGGCACAACGACTACATCCAGATCACGCCCAAGCGGCTCATCGTCGTCAAACGCACACCCCTCTACCTGAAGGAGGTGCGCCGCGAAACGACGCTCGATCGCATCCAGGATATCAACTCGAACATCCCCGGCCTCCTCGCCAAGCTGATCAAATGCGGCACCGTCTCACTGGAGACGGCGGGCACGGAGGGGCGCTTCCAAATGGAGTGGCTGCGCCATCCGGAGAAGATCCAGGCCGAAATCTCCAAGCGGCAGGAAGCCTTCATTCGTCAGCAACAGGAGGCGGAGGCCAATCGCCGCCAGGAGGAGATGCTCAACTGGTTCGCAACCTACGAGGCCATCAAGCAGGGCCTGCACGGAGATCAACCTCCCGCACAACAAGGAGCCTGACGATGAGTGTACGTCGTGTGATTACCGTCGGCGACCCGCGTCTGCGGCGTCGCTCGAAGAAGATCGAGAAGATAACCCCGGCGCTGCAGCGCCTCATCGACGATATGATCGAGACGATGCACGCCGAGAACGGCGTCGGCCTCGCCGCCGTGCAGGTCGGTGAGTTGCTCAACGTCATCCTCGTGGAAGACCCCGACGACGTGGACGAGGAAGGCCATCCGCGGCTCTACGTCGTCATCAACGCGGAGATTCTGCGCCACAACGCCGAGACCGAAGCCGGGATCGAAGGCTGTCTTTCGGTACCGGGCTACGTCGGCGAAGTGGAGCGGTACACGCAGGTGCTCGTGCGCGGCCTGGATCGGCGCGGCAAGCGGCTGCGCATCGAGGCGAGGGACTTCCTGGCCCGCGTCTTCCAGCACGAGATCGACCACACGCAAGGCATCCTCTACATCGACCGCCTCACCGCACCCGATCGCATCTGGCCGGTCGAGGAGGGCGAGGAGGAAGCCACCGAAGCATCCCAACGTCATCAGACAGCCGCGGCCCCGTCGTAAGACAGCCGCGCCAGACCATTCAAGGAGGTTACCGATCGTGGTTTCCGTCGAACAGATTCGCAAGGCACTCGAAGGCGTGATGGACCCCGAAATCCATCGCAGCATCGTCGAACTGAATATGGTGCGCGAGATCAAGGTAAAGGGCAAGAAGGTGGACGTTACCATCGCCCTCACCGTCGCCACCTGCCCCCTGCAGGGGAGCATCGCCGATGACGTAGTCAAGGCCGTCCAGGCGCTGGACCCCAAGCTGGAGGTCAACGTTACCCTCACCGAGATGACCGACGAGGAGAAGAAGGCGCTGACGGAGAAGCTCCAGGGCGGCAAGCAGCGCAAGAACTTCCCCGCCGCGCAACTGAACAAGATCAAGACGGTCGTCGCGGTGATGAGCGGCAAGGGCGGCGTGGGGAAGTCCACCGTCGCCGCGCTGCTGGCGGCGGGGCTGCGTCGCAAGGGCCTGCGCGTCGGCGTCCTCGACGCGGACATCACCGGGCCGAGCATCCCGCTCCTCTTCGGCGTCCACGAGCCACCCGCGATGGGCGCAGTCGGCATTATGCCGCCGGTCAGCCGTGGCGGCGTGAAGATCATGTCCATCAACCTGCTGCTGCGCGATGAGGGACAGGCGGTCATCTGGCGCGGCCCCCTGATCACCAGCGCCATCCAGCAGTTCTGGAGCGATGTCTTCTGGGGCGACCTGGACGTCCTCGTCGTGGATATGCCGCCCGGCACCTCCGACGCGGCGCTCACGGTGATGCAGAATCTGCCCGTCAGCGGCATCATCCTCGTAACCTCGCCGCAGGACCTGGCGGAGATGGTCGTCAGCAAGGCCGCCGATATGGCCAAGCAGATGAAGACCCCCATCTGGGGCATCGTCGAGAATATGAGCTACGCCATCTGCCCCCACTGCGGGGAGCGGATCGACATCTTCGGCAAGGGGAAGACGGAGGCGCTGGCGGCGAAGTTCAATACCGCCTTCCTGGGGCAGCTTCCCATCGACCCCGAGATCAGCAAGCTGGGCGACAGCGGCGAGATCGAAGCCTACCTCAACACCGCCTTCGAGCCGACGGTGGAGATGGTGGCGGAGAAAGCCTCCAAGGCGACGACTGCCTCGCCCTTCAAATTCCGCGTCTGACCGCATTCACCGCAGACGACATCGAGGAGGTTGGCGGGACGATGAATCCCGCCAACTTCGTTTTATCACGACGAAGGCCGGGCGCGTGCAGCCGGAAAGGAGAGAGACGATGAGGGGATGGAAGCGGTGGACATTGGCGGTAGCGATGGTGGTCGCGACGCTGGCGAGCACGCCGAGGGCTTTCGGACGGGCGTTGCAGGAGGAGGTCGGCACGGGTGATCTGCGCATCACCTTGCGGGCGGTGGGCACGGGGATGGAACTGGCCGCCATCGAGGGGGAGGGTGTGCCGATGCTGGACGGCTCCTCGCCGATCTTCACGCTCCATCTGGCCGAGGCAGGAAGCGGCGCGGCAAGCGCGATCGATTCGCTCGGCGATTGGGGGCAGGTGGCGGTCGAGAACGACGGGACGCATTGCCGCATCACCTTCTCGCAGCCGGGAAGCGGCTTCCCCTCGGGGCTGACGGTGTGCTTCGACCTCCTCGTGGAGGGTGGGCGCTCGCAATGGTCGCTGGCGGTCTCCGGTTTGGGGACGACGACCACCCTGATGGCGGTGGATTTCCCCGACCTGAAGCTGCTCGCCCCCGGCGGGGACACCTTCCTCATCCCCAAGTACTCCGGCACACTGCTCCCCGACCCCGTCGCCTCGGCGGTGAGCTACGACCTCACCTATCCGCGCGGCTGGAGCGCGACGATGCCCTTCGCCGCCTACTACAACGCCGATTACGGCCTCTACCTCGGCTTTCACGACCCCTTCGCCTCGCTCAAGACCTTCCACCTGCGGGGAGAAAGCGGCCACCTCCACTTCTGGGGGGATGTCGTCATCGCCGACGAGACGGTGCCCGGCAACGACTGGACGCTGCCGGGCCACTTCGAACTCGATCTCTTCGAGGGCGACTGGTACGATGCGGCGCTCATCTACCGCGACTGGGCCTCGCAGGAGGCGGACTACTGGCCGGACGAAAGCGCCGCGCGGGAGCAGCGTCAGCGTGCCCTGGGCGAGGTGGCCGTCTGGGGCTACTACTCCGCCGATCCTTCCGTCCCGATGACGACGATCGAGGGCGAGATGCTCGACTACGTGGACTACTTCGACGGCCTGCCGACCGGCATCCACTGGTACCGCTGGAACTACCTCGGCTTCGACGATGACTATCCCAACTACTTCCCGGAGCGCGAGGGCATGGACGACCTCGTCGCCTCGGTGCAAGCGGCGGGCGGCGTGCTGATGCCCTACATCAACGGGCGGCTCTACGATACCGACCTGACCGGCGAGTGGGACTACGCCACGCGGGGCTACCCTTACGCGACGAAGCAGAGCGATGGAGCGGCCTACACCCAGTTCTTCAACGGCAACACCTTCGCCGTGATGTGCCCGACGCAATCCAACTGGTGGAATATCCTCGTGGACGCCGCACAGCAACTCACCGGGCGGCTGGGCACGGCGGGGGTGTACGTGGATCAGGTCGCCGCCGCCGGGCCGACCGAATGCATGGATGCCTCGCACGGCCATCCGCTGGGCGGCGGTCACTGGTGGCGCGATGGCTATCGCGCGATGTTCGAGGCCCTCCACGCGGCGCTGCCCGGTGATCGCTTCGTCATCGTCGAGGGGGGCGCGGATTACGTCGCCGACCAGGTGGACGGCTTCCTCACCGACGGCTGGCTGACGAACAACCTCGTCCCCGCCTTCCAGGCGGTGTACGGCGGGCGCGTGCAACTCGTCGGCAAGCGGACGGGCACCTCCCGCTACCACAACGAATCGTTCTACTGCAAGCTCTCGCAAGCCTTCACGCAGGGCATCCAGCCGGGGCGGACGAGCCTCTGGATCGTCCACGACCCGAACGCCGATCTCGCCGCGCCCTTCGTCAGGCAACTGGCGACGATGCGGGCCAGATTGCGGGACTATCTCGCCTTCGGGAGGATGCTCCGCCCGCCGGAGCTGGAAGGCTCCATCCCCACCATCACCTCGAGCTGGACGGACTACGGCACGCCGGTGGATGTAACCATCTCCGCCATCCAGCGCGGTCTCTACCGCAACGAGGAGGACGGCAGCATCGCCCTCGTCTTCGCCAATGCCTCGATGACCGACACGCTGGACTTTGCCTTCACCTTCGAAGGGGAACGCTACGGCTTCGGCGGCGATCTCTTCGTCCGCCGGGTTACGGAAAGCGGCGAGGAGACACCGCAGGTGAAGCCCAACACCTTCACGCAGGCGGTCAGTATGGAGCCGCTGGAGGTGATGGCCTTCGTGATCACCTCCACCTACACGGTGGGCGGGACGGTCTGCGACCTGGAGAGCGGGGAGAGCCTCGTCCTGCAGAACAACGGCGGCGACGACCTCACGATCACCGCCAACGGCCCCTTCACCTTCGCCACGGCGCTGGAAAGCGGGGCAGCCTACGCGGTAACCGTCGCCTCGCAGGCCGTCTCCGCCGACGAGCGCTGCTTCGTGGTGAACGGAAGCGGCATCATCCGGGGGGAAAACGTTACCGATGTGGCGGTCTTCTGCCTGGAGCGCCGTCTCTACCTGCCGCTGGTGCTGCGCTGACCGCTCTCATCGCTGCTGCGGCGGGCGGTAGCCGCGCAGACGATAGGCCAGCAGCGTCTTGAGGACGGTGAAGCCGTCGCGCCAAGAGATCTTCTTCCCCTCGGTGAACTCGCGCCCGTTGTAGGAGATGGGCACCTCGTAGATGCGGTAGCCCAGCAGGAGAATCTGCGCCGTGATCTCCGGATCGAAGCCCCAGCCGGGGGCGCGGAGATCGAGCTGCTCGGCGACGCGGCGGGTGAAGAGCTTGTAGCAGGTCTCCATATCGGTGAGGATGGTGTCGTAGAGGACGTTGGTCGCCAGCGTGAGCAGACGGTTGCCGAGCATATGCCAGAAGAACATCGCCTTGGTCGGCCCGCCGCGGAAGCGCGAACCGTAGACGACCTCCGCACGCCCTTCGAGCACGGGCTGGAGCAAGACGGGGTAGTCGCGCGGGTCGTACTCCAGATCAGCATCCTGGATGATCATCAGATCGCCCGTCGCCGCGCGGAGCGCCGTCCGCACCGCCGCCCCCTTGCCCTGATTGTGCTCGTGGAAGATGACGCGCACCTCCTCGTCGCCGCGCAGCGTGTCGAGATAGTCGCGCGTGCCGTCCGTCGAGCCATCGTCCACGATGACCACTTCGCGTTCCAACTCGACGGTAACCTCGCGGGCCTCGCCGCCCCAGATGGTAACCCGCAACGGAACGGCCCGCACGCGGGCGACGATCTCCCGAATGGTCGCCATCTCGTTGTACACCGGCATAATGATCGAAAGTTTCATCCTCTCTCCTTTCCGGAACGTTCCCGCCTGCGGGTGTGCCGCACCCAGTCGAAGAGCATCCGCCGCTCGGCTGCCGTCAAGTCGCGCCACCGGCCCGGCTCCAGATCGGGCGGCAGGCGCAGCGGCCCGATGCCGACGCGCACCAGCCGCAGCGTCGGGTGGCCGACGGCCGCCGTCATCCGCCGAATCTGGCGCTTCTTCCCCTCGTAGAGGACGATGCGCAGCCAGGACCGCTTGGCGGGGGAGGGGAGCGGACGCGGGAAGGGCGGCAGGGGCGGCTCCGTGCTCAGCAGTTCCACATCGGCGCGGCGCGTCCACCCCGTCTTGATCTTCACCCCGCGCCGAAGCTGCTCCAGCGCCTCCACGGAGGGATGCCCCAACACCAGCACCAGGTAGACCTTCGGATGGTGGTAGCGTGGATGGGTCAGCCGGTGGATGAGCCAGCCGTCATCGGTTACGAGCACCAGCCCCTCGCTGTCCAGATCGAGCCGACCGGCGGGGTTGAGCGTCGGCGGGATGCCTAAGCTGCTCAGCGTCGGGCGTCCGAGCCGGTCGCGCGGTGCGGAAAGGACGCCGTAGGGCTTGTAGGCGATGATGTAGCGATACTCCTCCCTCAGTTCGACCATCCTTCCCAGTCCCAGGTGTGCAGATCGCCCAGGAGCGCGTGGGCGGTCAAATCCAGTTGCAGCGGCGTGACGGAGATGTAGCCCTGCGCTACCGCGCCGATGTCCGTTCCCTCCTCCGCGATGCCGGTCGGCGGCAGGCCGCCGATCCAGTAGTAGGGGCGTCCCTGGGGATCGAGGCGGCGCACCAGTTCGTCGCGGTAGATGCGCCGTCCGCAGCGGGTAATCTGCACACCGCGCACCGCCTCGGCGGGGAGGTCGGGGACGTTGACGTTGAGCAAGGTCTCGGCGGGGATGCCGTGGCGCAGGACGAGACGCGCCAGGTGCGCCGCAAAGGCCGCCGCCGTCTCGTAGTGGTGGCCCTCCTCCACCTGGAGCGAGATGGCGATGGCGGGCAGGCCGCCGATGGCTCCCTCCATCGCGGCGGTAACCGTGCCGGAGTAGGTTACGTCGTGGCCGAGGTTCGGCCCGCTGTTGATGCCGGAGACGAGGAGATCGATCGGCGGTTCGACGACGCCCAGCAGCGCCAGCGCGACGGCGTCGGAGGGTTTGCCGTTGGTCGCCAATGCAGGCATCCCGTTGGCCAACGTCGTCTCCTCCACGCGCAGCGGCTTGTAGAGCGTCTTGGCGTGTCCGGCGATGCTCCAGTTGCGCTGCGGCGCGAGGACGGTAACCCGCCCGACGCGGGAGAGAGCTTCGGCCAACGCCGCCAGCCCCGGAGCCTTCACGCCGTCGTCGTTGGTGATGAGGATGTGCGGACGGGAACTCATCTCACCTCCTGCTTTTTCGGCGATTATACGCGGGATGAGGCTGATGGGAAGATGCCCGCGGGAAGGCTGTGGCACAGGGCAGACAGTGCCATTACCCTTCAAGGCAAGCGGGATTTCCCTTCAAGGCTATGAGCCTTTGCCTTGAAGGCTGCAGGCGCTGCCGTAGGCCCCACGCCACGGGGGAAGCGAAAAGAGGCCGCCCGGCGTCGGGCGGCCTCTCGCAGGTTCGGCGCACTCACTTCGTTTTGAGGATGATGCGGGCGTCCACCACCTTCACGCCCTGCCCTTCCTCGTAGACGATGACCGGGTTGGCATCCGATTCGGCGATCTCGTCGCCGAGGTCGGTGATCATCTGCGAGTAGCGGCTGAGGACTTCAGCGAGCGCGGCGCGGTCGCGCGGCTTCTCTCCGCGCACCCCGGCGAGGATCGGCGCGCCCTTGATGTCGGTGAGCATCTGCGCCGCCATCGCCTCGTTGACCGGCGCGACGCGGAAGGTTACGTCCTTGAGCACCTCGACGAAGATGCCGCCCAGCCCGAACATCACCGTCGGGCCGAAGGTCGGGTCGTTGATCGAACCGAGGATGACCTCGGTCGCCCGGGGGGCCATCTCCTGAATGGCGACGCCGTGGATGTCGGCTTCCGGCTTGTAGGCCCGCGCGTTGGCGAGGATTTCGTTGTAGGCGGCACGCACCTCGTCGGCGTTCTTCACGTTGACCTTGACGCCGCCCGCATCGGACTTGTGCAAGATGTCGGGCGAGACGATCTTCATCACCACGGGGTAGCCGATCTGCGCCGCCAGCTTGACCGCCTCCTCCTCGGTCGTGGCGAGGATGGTCTGGGCGACGGGGAGGCCGTAGGCCTTGAAGATGCCCTTCGCCTCGATCTCGGTCATCTCGCGCCCCTCGGCGCGCACTTTGGCGACGATGGCGCGGGCCGCCGCCTCGTCCACGTCGGCGTAGGGGTGGAATTCGCCCTGCCCCGCCTCGTGGGTGAGGGCATATTCGCGCAGCGCGGCGATGGCGTTGACGGCCACGTCGGGCGCGCCGTAGGCGGGGATGCCGTGCTCGACCAGCCACTGCATCGCCCGCTCGGAGCGCTCGCCGCCGACGAAGGAGACGGTGATCGGCTTGTCCGTGACGCCGGAGCGATCGACGGCGGCCTTGATCGCCTTGGCGATCTCCATCGGGTCGGTCATCGCCGTCTCGCAGTAGAGGACGGTCAGCGCGTCCACCCAGGGATGGCCGAAGGTATGCTCGACCGATTCCTCGTACCACTCGCGCCCGGCCATCCCCGTCAGGTCGGCGGGGTTCTTCGCCGAGCCGAACTCCGGCATATGCTTCTTCAGTTCGGCCTGCACGTCCTCCGGCGCGAAGCGCAGCGGGATGCCGTAGCGCTCCGCCGCATCGGTCGCCAGGACACCGACGCCGCCGCCGTTGGTGATGATGAGGAGGTTCTCCCCCTTCATCGGCGGCTGGAGCGAGAGCGCCAAGGTGCGGTCGAAGAGGTTGTTCAGATCGGAGGCGTGGACGACGCCCGCCTGCTGGAAGGCCGCCTCATAGACCTTGCCCGATCCGGCCAGCGAGCCAGTGTGCGAGGCCGCCGCCGCCGCGCCGTGGGCGGAGACGCCCGACTTGAGCGCGATGATCGGCTTGGCGGTCTTGCGCGAGACCTCGATGAAGCGCCGCCCGTCCTTCAGCCCCTCGATGTAGAGCGAGATGCAGGCGGTATTCTCGTCCTGCGAGAGCCACTCCACCATGTCGGCGAAGTTGACGTCGGACATATTGCCGATGGAGATGAGCTTGTCGAAGCCGACGCGGCGGGTGTAGGTCGCCGTATCCATCGCGATGAGCAGCGCCCCGCTCTGCGAGACGAGCGACGCCTTCCCCGGCAGCGGCAGGATGGGGGCGAAGGAGGCGTTGCACTTGTCGGAGTTGGAAAGGACGCCGACGATGTTCGGGCCGAGGACGCGCATCCCGTAGCGGCGGGCGGTGGAAACGAGCGCATCCTCCAGATCGTGCCGCCCCACCTCGCTGAAGCCGGAGGCGATGACGATGAGGCCCTTCACGCCCTTCTTCCCGCACTCCTCCGCCACCTGGACGACGTAGCGGGCGGGGATGACGATGACGGCGGCATCGATCGGCCCCGGCACGTCGAGGACGGAAGGATAGGCCTTCAGCCCCAAAATCTCATCCCGCTTGGGGTTGATGGGGTAGATCGGCCCCTCGTAGCCGCTGTCGAGCAGGTTCTTGACGACGGTGTAGCCGATCTTGCCCGGCGTCGCGGAGGCTCCGACGACGGCGATGGATTTCGGCTTCAAAAGACCGTTCAGGACTTCGAGATTCACGTTGACCCCTCCTGATGATGAAAGATGAATCATTCGCGCTGCGACGGCGACTCGCCGCCGCCCAATACCTTGTCGATGATGCCGTACTCGGCGGCCTGTTCGGCGGTCATGTAGAAGTCGCGGTCGGTAAAGCGCTCGATCTGCTCCTCGCTGAGGCCGGTGTGCTGCCGCAGGATGTCGTTGATCAGCGAGCGCATACGCAGAATCTCCCGCGCGGCGATCTCGATGTCGGTGGCCTGGCCCTGCGCTCCGCCCAACGGCTGGTGGAGGTGGATGGTCGCGTGCGGGAGGGCAAAGCGCCGCCCCTTCGTGCCCGCCGTGAGGAGCACCGTCCCCATACTGGCGGCCATCCCCACGGCGATAGTCGATACGGGCGCGTGGATGAGCTGCATCGTATCGTAGATGGCCAGCCCGGCGGCGATCTCCCCGCCCGGCGAGTTGATGTAGAGCGAAATCTCCCGCTCCGGGTCCTCGCGGTCGAGGAAGAGAAGCTGGGCGACGATCAGGTTCGCCACCTGCGCGTTGATCGGCGTGCCCAAGAAGACGATCCGCTCCTTGAGGAGCAGCGAGTAGATGTCGTAGGCGCGTTCACCGCGCCCCGTGCTCTCGATGACCATCGGGATCATGCCCATCTCGACCTCCTGCCAAAAAGCCGTGAGAGGCGATGGCCTCTCACGCTGTCTCTTCCTCCTCCGATGAATGCTCTTCGGGCAAGGTCTCCTCCTCTTCCGCCCCCGTCGAGACGGCCTCGTCGCCTGCCTCGCCCTCCGCAGGCTCCTCCTGCCACTGCCCGCGGGCGATGGCGAGCATCGCCTCGCGCGCCTTGTCGTAGAGCAAGGCGGCCATCGCCTGCCCAAGCCTCTCCTCGTCGATCACGAGCTGCCCCTCCTTCAGGCTGTCGGGGTAGTGTTCCTTGATGTAAGCCATCAGCTCGTCGCCATCCGGCTCCAGCTTCAGCGCCTCGGCCACCGCCTGGAAGACGAGGTCGCGGCGGATGAGGCGGTCGGTATTCTCCTTCAGCTCCTCGCGGTAGCTCTCCTCCGTCTTGCCGGTGAGGCGCAGGAAGTCGCTCCACGGGAGGCTCTTTTCCACATCGGCCTTCACTCCGGCGATGATGGAATCGATCGTCTCGTCGAGCAGCGCGGCGGGATAGCGGACCTCCGCCTGCTCCAGGAGCGCATCCTCGACGGCGCGGGCGTAAGCCTCCTCGCTCTCCTTCAAGCGTTCGGCGAGCATCCTCTCGCGGATGGCCTCGCGCATCTGCTCCACCGTCTCGTAACCGGCGGCGTTGGCGAAGGCCTCGTCGATCGCCGGTTTCTGCCCTTCCTCCACCGCCTCGACGGTGATCTCGACCTCGACCTGCTGACCGGCGAAGGAGCCGAAAAGCTCCTCGCGATCGGGCAAGGTGGCGGTGAAGCTGCGCGATTCCCCGGCCTCGATGCCGATCAGCGCCTCCGTCATCTCGTCGCCGATCAACTGGCGGTCGAGCAGGATGGGGAACGGCTCCTCCTCCCCGGCCTCGAAGGTCTCCGCGCCGCGGAGGACGAAGCGGGAAGCGAGCAATCGGTCGCCTTCCTGCGCGGGCCGCTCAACGGGGACGTAGGTGAGCATCTCGTCGCGGAGCTTTTCCACCTCCGCATCGACCTCCTCCTCGTCAACGGTGGGCGGCTCGTAGGGCACGCGCAGCGCGCGGAAGTCCCCCACCTCGACGGTCGGTTCCAGGGGGACGGCGATGCGCACCTGCAACGGCGAAAGCTCCATCGAAAGCAGCTTCGCCTGCCGATAGGGTTCGATCCCCGCCTGCTCCAGCGCCAGCGGGAAGACCTCCTCCAAGAGGAGATCGGCGGCCTCCTCGCGCAGGGCCGCCTCCCCGACCTGCCGCAGGATGATGTTGTACGGCGCGTGCCCCTTGCGAAAACCGGGGATATTCATCTGACGGGAGAGCTTGCGGGCCGCGCGGCGCATGGCCTCTTCGACGCTCGTCTCGTCGATGGTGATGGAGAGGATCGCCTCCCGTGCTTCCTCACGGGTTTCGACCTGCATTTCGAAGCGAGGCGTCGCGGATTGCTTTCGTTTCTTCGACTTGGACACGGATTTCGACCTCCAGATTTCGACTCGCGCCACACGGCGCACAGGCGGGGCGATTATACCACCGCCTTCACCCACGGCAACCATCCCGCCGCAGGCGCAGAAAAAAGCCCCGGCCCGCTCGGCCGAGGGCTCGACACGGCAGGGAAGCTCCGATGGACGCACGGGGCAGCCCGTCCGTCCACCGGCGCTTTCCGTACCGATGGCCGCCTTCCGCCGTCTAACCGCGTCGCCGCAGGAAGGCGGGAATATCGAGGTTGTCGCGATCGATCGTCTGCGGGGCGACGACGTCCTGAAGCTCACGGCGCACACGGGCCTCGCGGCGCATCGGCGGCTCCTCGCGGTCGAAGCCGGTCGCGATGACGGTGATGCGCACTTCGTCGCCCATCGACTCGTCGATGACCGCGCCGAAGATGAGGTTCACGTCCTCGTGTGCCGTCTCGCGGATGATGGAGGCGGCCTCGTTGACCTCGAAGAGCGTCATATCCGGCCCGCCGGTGATGTTGAAGAGGATGCCGCGCGCCCCGTCGATGGTGATGTCGAGCAGGCGGCTGGAGATGGCCTGCTGCGCCGCCTCGATGGCGCGGTTCTCGCCGTTGCCGTATCCCACGGCCATCAGCGCCGCTCCGCCTTCTTGCATAATCGCCTTCACATCGGCAAAGTCCAGATTGATGAGGCCGGGCACGGTAATGACCTCGGTAATCCCCTGGATGCCCTGGCGAAGCACATCATCGGCCAGGCGGAAGGCATCCTGCAGGCTGACGCGCTTCTCCGTGATCTCCAGCAGGCGGTCGTTGGGGATGACGATGAGCGTATCCACCACCTGCTTGAGCCGCTCGATGCCCTCCACCGCCGCCTTGGCCCGCTTCGCGCCCTCGAAAGCAAAGGGGCGCGTAACGACGCCGATCGTCAGCGCCTTGATCTCCTCCTTGGCCACGCGCGCGATGACCGGAGCCGCTCCCGTCCCCGTGCCGCCGCCCATCCCCGCGGTGATGAAGACCATATCGGAGCCCTGGAGCACCTCGCGAATCTCATCGACCGATTCCTCCGCCGCCTTCTGGCCCTCTTCGGGGTTGCCACCGGCCCCCAGGCCGCGCGTAACGCCGTCGCCGATGCGCAGCCGAATCGGCGCGTCGGAAAGCATCAGCGCTTGAGCGTCGGTATTCACGGCGATGAAGTCCACACCCTGCAGACCTTCGCTGATCATCCGATTCACGGCGTTGCTGCCCCCACCCCCAACGCCAACGACACGAATCTGAGCAAAATTTTCCCCTGCCATTGAAACACCTCCTTCGAATTTCAGAACTCGACACACTTTCGCCACAGTCTGCACCGACCTCCGCCGCTCATCCGGGAAGCAATGCCCGCAGCCACGGAGCCAGCTTCTTCCACCACGGAGCACCGACCGAGGCTTTCCAGCCACCGAGTTGCTCCCACAAGGGTACCCACTGCACCAGTCCCACGGCGACCGCCGCATCCGGACCGCTCACCTTCTCCGTGAGGCCGCTGAGATCGTGCGGCACGCCGATGCGCACCGGCAATTCCAGCATCTCCCGCGCCAGCGTCTCCATCCCCGGCATCTGCGCCGTTCCGCCGCAGAGGACGAGACCCGCAGGCAGCAGCCCATCGTAGCCGGAGCGCTTGATCTCCTGCTGCACCCCCTCCAGAATCTCCTCGCAGCGCGGCTGGATGATCTCCGCCAGCTTCCAGCGGGGCATGACGACGGGGCCGCTTTCGCCGTGCGGCGCGATGGTGAAGCGCTCGTCCTCCGGCACCTGGGCGGCGAAGGCGTGGCCGTGCTCGATCTTCACCGCCTCCGCCACCTCCGGCGGGAGCCGGAGCAGCGTCGCGATGTCCTTGGTGATGTACTCGCCACCCAGGGTGATGCTGCGCGTGTACCAGACGCTCCCTTCGATGAAGATGGCGATGTCCACCGTCCCCTCGCCGATGTCCACGAGGACGACGCCCATCTCCCGCTCCGTCTGCGTGAGGACGGCGTTGCCCGCCGCCAGGCTGGTGAGCACAAGCTCACCGACCTCGACACCGGCCCCGCCCACGCACTTGGTGAGGTTCTGCACCGCCGTTACGCTGGCCGTCACGACGTGCGCCTCCACCTCCAGCCGGAAGCCGTGCATCCCCAACGGGTCGCGCACGCCCTCCTGGCCGTCCACCGTGTAGGTGCGCGGGATGATGTGCAGCAGCTCCTGATTCTGCGGCAGGACGATCGCCCCCGCCGCCTCCAGGACGCGATCCACATCATCCGGCGTGATGCCGCGGTCGCGGCGGGAGACGCCGACGACGCCCTGGCTGTTGTACGAACTGATGTGCGCCCCGCTCACGCCGACGAAGGCCCGTTCGATCTGGTACCCCGAACTCTGTTCGGCGGCCTCGACCGCGTCGGTGATCGCCGCCGTCGCCTCGGCGACGTTGACGATCACCCCCTTGCCCACGCCGCGCGAGGGGACCTGTCCCACACCCACGATGCGCGTTCCCTCGTGCTCGTCGATCTCCGCCACGAGTACCGTGATCTTCGAACTGCCAACATCGATACCGACAACCGATCGCTCCATCACCACCTCGCTTTCGTGCCCCCCGGCCCCCCTCACCAAAGACGCCGATCCAGCGAATAGGCCGGTGCCTCCGGGAATCGCACGTCGATGACCAGCGGGAAGAGGCCGCGCTGCTGCAGATGCTCGGTCAGCGAGCGGTAAACCCGCCACCGCTGCATCATCGCGCCCGCGTTCCCCAGGCCAAAGACGACATCCTCACCCGCCCCGTCACGCCAGACGAGGCCGTAACGGGGATTATACACCAATGTGGTCATATGCGGCTCCTGCGCAAAAAGCGCCCGCACGCTCGCCACCACCGGCGGCGGAAGCCGTTCCGCATCGGGCAGCGGGCCGACGACCTCCGGCAACGCGCGGTCATCCGCGGCGGAGAAGAGCACGCCGTCATCCGCCACCCAGCGGCGGCGGCCATCCGGCCCCACCCAGGCGAAGCTCGGCTCCCGCTCCTCGACGACGATGCGGCACCCCGCCGGGTAGAGATGCCGCTCCACCTCCACCGCACGGATGGCGGGCATCGACGCCACCGCCGCCTCGACGGCCTGCTCGTCCACCCACAGGCCGTGCCGACCCTGCAGACCGCTGCGCTGCACGATCGCCGCCGCCCGCTGCGGCGAGGCTCCCTCGACCTCCACACGCGCTGCCGTAACGTACCACCGCGCGTCCAGCCAGAGCCAGAACAGCCCCGCCACCAGCAGGACGAGGGGCAAGGCCATCCGCCACGAAAGCCGCAGGGAAGGCAAGCCCCCTCTGCGCCGGGCACGTCCCATCGGCTGGGCACCGAGCAGCGCCGTCGTGCGGTAGTACCGTCGCTTCGCCATCGCTCACCTCATCCAATCGGCGCACGGACGATGCGTTCCGAGCGCCCGTTTTCGTAGTGCCGATCGAGCGCCAGGTCGATCAGCCAGCCGAGCAGCTTGTCGTAGGACACGCCGCTCGCCTCCCACAGCTTGGGGTACATGCTGATCTTGGTGAAGCCGGGCATCGTGTTGATCTCGTTGAGGTAGAGTTCGCCCGTCTCGCGGCTGAGGAGGAAATCGACCCGTGCCAGCCCGGCCCCATCGATGGCCCGATAGGCCGCCAGCGCCATCTCGCGCACCCGCTCCGTCAGCGCCTCCGAGATCGGAGCGGGGATGAGCAGCTTCGACGCCTGCTCGCCATCGTCCAGGTACTTGGCCGCGTAATCGTAGAACTCGCGGCTGGGGACGATCTCCCCAGGCACGGAGGCGCTGGGGGCCTCGTTGCCCAGGACGCTGACCTCAATCTCACGGGCCTGGGGGACCGCTTCCTCCACGAGCAGGCGGCGGTCGTAGCGGGCCGCCTCCGCCAGCCCCACCCGCAGCGCCTCGCGGTCGGCACATTTGCTGATGCCCACGCTGGAGCCGAGGTTCGCCGGTTTGACGAAGAGCGGGTAGCGCAGCTTCGCCTCCACTTCGGCGATGACCTCCTCCGGCATCCGCTCCCAGCGCCGCCGTGTGACGGCGACGTAGTCGGCCACCGGCAGGCCGTGCGCCTTGCAGGTATCCTTGAAGGCGATCTTGTCCATCGCCAGCGCCGAGGCGAGGACGCCGCAGCCGACGTAAGCGACACCGGCCATCTCCAGCAGGCCCTGGAGCGTCCCGTCCTCGCCGAAGGTGCCGTGCAGGACGGGGAAGACTACGTCCACGCGCCGCAGCAGCGCCAGCTTCGCCGCGCCGTCCTCCGCTTCGAGTTGCCAGAGACCGCGCCGCGTCGGATCGGGCAGGATCGTAACCGGCGTCAGCCCCTCGAAACGCTCCCGCTTGAGCGCCTCCAGTGCACCTTCACCGGCCAGCCACGCCCCCTCGCGGGTGATGCCGACCGGCACCACCTCGAAGCGAGAGGGATCGAGCGCCGCCATCACCGAGCGGGCCGATTCCAGACTGACGTCGTGCTCACCGGAACGTCCGCCGAAGAGGACGATGACCTGCAACCGTTCTCCCATCTTCACCTCCCCCTCGCTGCGACCTCCGCCGCAGCATCGATGATCTCGATTTCCGGCTCCAGCCAGAGGCCGAAGCGCTCCATCACCCGCTCCTGCACCTCCCGCATCAGCGCGAGGTAGTCCGCCGCCGTGCCGCCGCCTTCGTTGATGAAGAAGTTGGCATGCTTCTCCGAGACGACGATCCCGCCGCGGCGCAGTCCCTTCAGCCCCGCCGCGTCGATGAGCCGACCGGCGTAGTCGCCCGGCGGATTCTTGAAGGTCGAACCCAGGGTGCGCCCGCGCGGCTGCGTCCGCCGACGGTGCTCGACGTAGCGGTTCAGCGCCGCCTCCACCGCCTCCCGCGCTGCCGGTCGGAGGCGGAGCACCGCCGAGAGGATCGTCCACCCTTCACCGGAGCCTTTCAGGCGGCTTCGGCGATAGGCAAAGTCGAACCAGCGCCCGTCCACTGCGACCACCTCGCCCTGCGGCGAAAGGAGCGTGGCCTCCTCCACCAGCGGACCGATCTCGCCGCCGTAGGCCCCCGCGTTGCCCACCAGCGCCCCGCCGATCGTGCCGGGCACGCTAACCGCCCACGCCAGCCCCTCCAGCGCGTGGCGGGCGGTGCGGCGGGCCAGCGGGGCGATCATCTCGCCGCTTTCCACCCGCAGGACCGTCCCGTCGAAGCGGTGGCCGCGCACCCGATTGAGCATCACCACGCCTCGCAGCCCCTCATCCGGCAGGAGGACGTTGGTCAAACCGCCGAAGAAGTACAGCGGCAACCCCGCCTCCCGCACCTCGCCCAGGAGACGCACCAGGCTTTCCCGACGCCGCGGAATGACCAGCAGCGCCGCACGCCCGCCGATGCCGATGGCGGTGAAGGGGGCCAGCCGCGCATCGAGTTGCGCTTCCTCCCCCAGACGGGCGGCCAGACGGCGGTAGGGATCGCTCACGCTCGCACCTCCAGAGCCTGCAGCAGGCGATGGCCGACCTCGTACTCGTTGCCTGCGCCGAGCAGGAGCACGACATCACCGGCCTGCACGACCTCGGCCAGTTCATCGGCGGCCTCCTCCAATGAGCCGACCGCACGCACGCGCGGATGTTCCAGCGCCTCGGCGATCGTCCGCTGATCCAGCGTGCCGTCGTCCACCTCTCGCGCGGCGTAGACGGGCAGGACGATCACCTCGTCCGCCCCCTCGAAGGCGGTGAGGAAGTCATCCCAGAGCGCGCGGATGCGGCTGAAGGTGTGCGGCTGCCAGACGACGATCAGCCGACGGCATGCGTAGCGGCCCGCCGCCGCCTCCAGCACCGCCCTGATCTGCGTCGGATGGTGGGCGTAGTCGTCGATGACGGTTACGCCCGCCGCCTCGCCGAGCACCTCGAAGCGCCGCCCCGTGCCGACGAAATGGCCCAGCGTCTCGGCGGCCTGCTCGAAGGGGACGCCGACCAGCGCCGCCACAGCCAGGGCGGCCAGCGCGTTGAGCGCGTTGTGCCGACCGGGGAGGCGCAGCCGCACCTTGCCCAGCACCTCCCCGCCGCGCAACGCGAGGAAGGAGACCCCGCCCTCCGCGTTCGGCGCGATGGACTCGGCACGCCAATGCACCCCGCGCCCCTCCTCCAGCCCGTAGAGCACCAGACGACCGCCGTTGGCGTGGAAGGAGGCGGCGACGGCGTGGGCGACCGCGTCGTCGTTGCAGGCGACCAGCGTCCCGCCCTCGACGATCCCGTCCACGAAGTCGCCGAAGGCCAGGCGCACGAAACGAAGGCCGGGGAAGACATCGGGATGGTCGAATTCGATGTTCGTCACCACGGCGATCTTCGGCTTGAGCGCGAGGAAGGTGTGGCGGTACTCGTCGGCCTCGATGACGAAATAGCGCCCCGTGCCCGCACGCCCGTTCGTCCCCAGGTCGAGCGGCACGCCGCCGACGATGAAGCCAGGGTCCAGGCCCGCCTCGTCGAGGATGAGGGCGATCATCCCGGTAACCGTCGTCTTGCCGTGCGCTCCGGCGACGGCGATGAGATCGTAACCCGCCGTCAGCAGGGGGAAGAAGTCGGGGCGGCGCATCACCGGAATGCCGGCCTCCCGTGCGGCAGCCAGTTCCACGTTCGCCTCCGGCACGGCGGACGAGGCGAGCACCAGTTCGGCCCCCGCGACGTTCTCCGCCCGATGCCCCACGGCGACGGGGATCCCCTCCGCCCGCAGCGCACGCACCATCGGCCCCTCGACGCGGTCGGAGCCGCTCACCGCGTGGCCGCGGTCGCGCAGCACACGGGCGATGGCCGACATCCCCGCCCCGCCGATGCCGACGATGTGAAGACGATGCGGTATCTGCATCCCTCCTCCTCAGATGAAGACGATCAGCACGAAAGCGAAGGCCAGCGCCACGCTGACGAAGAGCGTCGGGCCGACGAGCCAGTGCAGCGGCAGCCACTTGATGATCCCCAACGCGACGACGTTATCCGGTGCGGGCGGCGTGATGCCCCAGATGTTGTAGCCGTAGGTATCGAGAAAGCCCCAGATCATCCCGACGATGAGAAAGCCGTTGATGAAGCCGAGGAAGAAGCCGAGCAGCGAATCCTGCAGCTTCTCCTTCCGCGCCCGCTGCCCTAACGCGGCGGAGATCATCGTCGTCGCGTAGCCGAAGACGACGATGGTCACGAAGAGCAGCATCCGCACGTAGAGCCAGGTCTTCGGGTCGCTCATCTGCAGCGTCTGCAGTGACTGCGAGAGCACCGGCACATAGTTCAGCATCACCAGTTCGATGAAGCGGGCGAGGATGACGCTGAACGTAACCAGCAGTTCCTTCGCCCAGCCGCGCAATGCGCCGACGAGTGCGAAGAAGAGGAGCAGCCCGAAAAAGGCCGTCTCGATTGGAATCATCGCCCGCCTCCTTCCACTGAAGAACCTTGTCTCCGCGCAACAGCCTGCAGGAGTTGCGCCAGCCGGAGCGCCGCATCCTCACGGGCCAGCGAGCGCGCCGCCTCGCGCATCGCCTGCAAGCGGGCCGTATCGGCGAGCAGTTCGCCGACGAGCGGGACGATCTTCGCCTCGATCTCCCCGTCCTCCACGACGACCGCCGCGCCGCGGGCCGCCAGCCAGGCCGCGTTGACGCTCTGGTAGCGCCACGCATAGGGGTAGGGCACGAGGACGGCGGGCAGCCCGAAGTAGGGCAACTCCCCCAGCGTCGAAGCGCCGCTGCGTGCCACGACGAGATCGGCAGCCGCCAGCGCCGCCCCCATCCGCTCGTGCAGGTAGGCGTAGGGATGGTAACGTGCCTGCAACTCGACGGGCAGCGCCGCACGCGCCCCGCATTCCGCCTCCCGCCCCGCCCCGCAGAGGTGAACGACGTGTGCCATCTCCAGCAGCGGGCGGATATTCGCCGCCACCGCCCGGTTGAGCGAGCGCGCGCCCTGACTGCCGCCGAAGACGAGCAGCACCTTCGCCTCCTGCGGCAGGCCGAGCGCCTCCCGCGCCGCGCCCCGCTCCCAGCGGCGCACCTCGTCGCGCAGGGGGTAGCCGACGACCTCGCCCTTGCCCGCAGGGACGCAGGCCAGCGCCTCCTCCACCGTAACCGCCGCCCGCTCCGCCAGCCTGAGCGCGAACTTGACCGAGGCCGCCGGTTCGATATCCGGAAAATAGACGACGATCGGCACACGCCGCAGCCACGCCGCCAGGAGCGTCGGCACGGCGGCATAGCCGCCGGTGGTGAAGAGCAGGTCCGGACGCCGACGCGCCATCAGCCAAAGCGCCCTGGCCGTCCCGCAGGCCATCTCGAAGGCCGAGCGCAGTTGCCGCAGGCCGCCGACGCCGTGCAGCTTGCCCGCACGGATGCGCGTCCACGGCACGCCGTGGCGGGCGACGATCATCGGCGCAGGCCCGTGCTCATCGCTCAGCCAGAGCATCCGCGCCTCCGGCTCAATGCGCTGCAGTTCTTCGACGACGGCCAACGCGGGATAGACGTGTCCCCCGGTACCGCCGCAGGCGATCCAGTAGTCCATGCAAATCTCCAAGCGAGGGGTCGCCGGCCCTGCCGCGCGAAACGGCCAGGAGCAAGCCAACGCCCCCCAAGGTCATCACCATCTCCGACCCGCCGTAGCTGAAGAAGGGCAAGGCCGTACCGGTGAAGGGAATCAAGCTGACCATCACCATCACGTTGAGCAGCGCCTCGACGACGATCATCGTCGTGACGCCGAAGGCGAGCAGCGAACCGAACGGCTCCGTCGTCTGCAGGGCGACGCGGTAGCCTCGGTAGGCGAAGAAGGCAAAGAAAGCGATGACAAGCAGCGCACCTACCAGCCCCAGTTCCTCCCCGATGACAGCGAAGATGCTGTCGGTGTGCGGGAAGGGGAGGTAGCCCGCCTTCAAGCGCCCGTTGCCAATGCCGACGCCGAAGAGCCCCCCCTCCCCCAAGGCCATCACCGCGCGGTGAACGTGGTAGGGCATCTGCGAGGGGTCCTTCAGGGCGGTCAGATAGTCCACCAGCCGCTGCCGTGCGTGGGGCAACTGCCATGCCAGCATGGCGAAGGAGCCGCCGCCGATGACGATGGAGAGGAAAATCTGCATCGGGTCTCCACCGGCGAAGAAGAACATCGCCAACCCGGCCACGATCAGCAGCAGCGCGGTGCTCAGATCGGGCTGCAGGGCGATCAAACCGGAGACGACACCAACGATGACGGAGAAGGGCACCAGACCATAGCTAACCTCGTTCAGCCGCTCTCCCTTCGAAGCCAGCCAGGCGGCGATGTAGATGACGGCGACCAGACGGGCGAGAATCCCCGGCTGCACCGACGCGCCGAAGAGCGATCGCTGAGCGCCGAAGACCCGCTCCCCCATCAGCAGGACGATGAAGAGGAGGAAGAGCATCACGCCCATCATTGGCGTAGCCAATCCCTGCCACAGGCGGTAGGGGATGAAGGCCGCCGCCGCCATCATCAGCAGGCCCACGGCGACCCACAGCAACTGCTGCCGCCAGAAGTAGGTGCCCACGTAGAAGGTCGCACTGTAGAGCATCAGCAGCCCGTAGAGCAGCAGAGCGATCACCACCGCCATCAGGAGCAGGTCGATACGCGCCCGCTCTCGCCGTCGCCGCAGTCCTCTCGCCACCTTACGCTCCTCGTCCCCGGAAGGGGGAAATACCCAAATCGCGGGCCATCCGCAGCCGCACCGCCTCATCGTCGATGGAGACGATGCGCCCGTGCCAATCGGCGGCCAGGGGCGTGGCCAGCCACCAGATGAGCGTCGCCGGTTCCTCCGGCGGGCGCAGCCACCCCGCCTCGTGGTAGGTGCGGAACTGCTCCACGAGCGGGAAGCGCCCCGGCGGCAGGCGGCGAATCTCCTCCTGCATCGCCGTTTCGACGATCCCCGGATAGAGCACGTGAACCCTGACCCTGCTCCCCGCCATCGTCAACTCCTCCGCCAGGTTGCGGGCGAAGTGATCCAGCCCCGCCTTGGCCGCGCAGTAAGCGCTCCAGCCGGGGACGGGATGCGCCGCCGCCCCGCTGGAGACGAAGACGAGCACGCCCTCGCCCCGCTCCACCAGCGCGGGGAGGAAGGCCCTCGCAGTGTAGAAAGCGCCGATCAGGTTGATCTCCACGTTCCGCGCCCAGAGATCGGCGGGCACCTCCCAGCTACGGCCGACGGGGTGCAGCACGGCGGCGTTGGCGACGACGATGTCGGCAGTGCCGAAGGCCCGCACCGTCTCCTTGGCCAGCCGCTCGACCGCCTGCCACTCGCTCACGTCGGTGGGAACGGCCAGCGCCTGCCCGCCGCGCTCGCGGATCAGCGCCGCCGTCTCCTCGATCTGCGTCTTCGTCCGCGCCGCCACGACGACCGACGCCCCGGCCTCGGCCAGCTTCAGCGCCGTTGCCCGTCCGATCCCCCGTCCGCCGCCGGTAACGACGGCGACCTTTCCCTCCAGCCGAACCTCCGGTTTCATCTCCTTGCTCCTCTGCGTTGTCGGTTACGGAAGTGCCTCGACCAACTCACGGAAGCGATCCCCACGCTCGGCGAAGTCGCGGAAGGCATCGAAGCTCGTGCCCCCCGGCGAAAGCAACACCACCTCACCCGCGCGGGCCTCCTGCGCCGCGATCTCCACCGCCCGCTCCAGCGTCCCGGCGGGGACGATCCGCTCCAGCACCGCCGCCTCGCCCGCATCCGCCAGCGCCCGCCGCAGATGGTCCTCGATCATCGCCGCCGCCTCGCCGAAGGTGATGACCAGGCGGACGCGCCGCACCACACGCTCGGCGTAGGCTTCCCACGGCAGCTTCTTGTCCCGTCCTCCGGCCAGGAGCACCAGCGGCTCCTCGAAGGAGGCAATGGCCGCCAGCGCCCGCTCCGGCGCGGTGGCGATGGAATCGTCGATCCACAGCACGCCGCCCCAGCGCCGCACCTCCTCCAGCCGATGGCGCACGCCGGTAAAATCGGCGATCGCCGCCCGCATCGCCTCGACGGGCGCACCGGCGGCGTCGGCCAGCGCGATGGCCGCCAGCACGTTGAGCACGTTGTGGAAGCCGCGCAGCCGTATCGCCGAACGCGGCACGACCTCCACCTCTTCGCCGCCCTCGCGGCGGAGGATGAGGCGGTCGTCGCGCAGGAAGGTGCCCGCCTCGACCGGCTCCCGTCCGCTGAAGAAGCGCACGCGCGCCGGGGTCGCCTCGGCCAGCTCGCGGGCGTTCGGCTCATCGTAGCCGAGGACGGCCACGTCCCCCGCCCGCTGGTGCGCCACGATGTTGCGCTTCGCGGCGATGTAGTTCGCCATCGTCCCGTGCCGATCCAGATGGTTGGGCGTGATGTTCAACACACCGGCGATCGGCGGGCTGACGCGCACCAGTTCCAACTGGAAGCTGGAAAGCTCCATCACCACGCGGGCCGCCTCGCCCGCCTCCGCGATCGCCGCCAGGTCGCCCAGCAGCGGATTGCCGATGTTGCCGCCCACCCACGTGCGGAAGCCCGCCGCCTCGAGCATCTCGCCCGTGAGCGCCGTCGTCGTCGTCTTCCCCGCCGAGCCGGTGATGCCGACGACCGTCGCCGGGCAGCGGGCGAGGAACTCCTGCGCGTCGCTCGTCAGCGGGATGCCGCGCCGCACCGCCTCGCGGACGATGGGAATGGTCAGCGGCACGCCGCCGCTGAGCGCCAGCAGGTCGCAGCCGTCGAGCAGCGAGAGCGGATGGCCGCCGAGGACGTAGCGGATGGGCAGGTCGGCCAGCGAGGCCATCACCTCCTGCAACCGCGCCGCTTGGCGCAGGTCGGAGACGATCACCTCCGCGCCCTGCTCGGCGAAGAAGCGGGCCATCGCCCGTCCCTGCCGCGCCAGTCCCAGCACGACCACCCGTTGTCCGATCATCTTCCGCTCCTCACACCAGCGCCAGCGCAACACCGGCCATCGCCGCCAGCAGGCCGACCAGCCAGAAGCGCTGCACGACCTGCGTCTCCGACCATCCCAGCAACTCGAAGTGGTGGTGCAACGGCGTCATCTTGAAGATGCGCCGACCCTCGCCGTACTTCCGCTTCGTGTACTTGAAGTAGCTCACCTGGATGATGACCGACAGCGTCTCCGCCACCGGCACGAGCATCACCACCGGCAGGATGAGCCATTGCCCGGTCATCAGCGCGACGACGCCCAACGTCGCCCCCAACGCCAGCGAGCCGGTATCGCCCATGAAAAGCTCCGCCGGATGGGCGTTGTACCAGAGGAAGGCGAAGGATGCGCCCACGACGGTGAAGCAGAAGCGCACCAGGTAGATCTGCCCCTGCAACTCGGCGATGACGCCGTAGGCAGCGAAGGCGCTCGCCATCAGGATGCCTGCCAGCCCGTCCAGCCCGTCGGTGAGATTGGCGGCGTTGGCCGAGCCGATGACGACGAACATCGCCACGGGGATGTAGAACAGGCCGATGTCGATCTTCTCCGCCAGGCCAGGCACGGCGACACTGTGCAGCTTCATCCCCAGGTAGAGCACGAGGGCGACGGTGAAAGTCAGCAGCAACTCCACACGCATCTTCAGCCCGGCGGAAAGCGCCTCCCCGCCGCGCACGCCGCGCACCCCCGCCAGGTCGTCGATCGCCCCCAGCACGGCGTAGATGACCATCACCCCCAGCGGGACGAGGATCGACTTGCCGATGACCGTCTGGCCGATCAGGTTGTAAACGTTCAGCGCCAAGGTGATGAGCAGCACCGGCACGGTAATGAGAACCCCGCCCATCGTCGGCGTGCCCATCTTGACGAAATGGCCGTGCGGCCCATCGACGCGAATCCGCTTGCCGATCTTCCACCGCCGCAGGAGCGCGATGTAGGGCCGTCCCCAAAAGACGACCATCAGGAACGAGATGCTGGCCAGAATCAGCGCGAAACCCACGTCAAGCTCCCGTCAGCGCCGCGACGATGCGATCCATATGCAGGGCGTGCGAACCCTTGACCAGGATGACATCCCCCGGCTGCAAGATTTCCCGCAGCAAAGCCACCGCCTCCTCCGGCGAAGCCACCTCGGTGATCCGATGCGCCGCCATGCCGCACAGCCGCGCCCCGCGTCCCAGCAGATGCGCCCGCGCTCCGACGGCAATGAGGCGATCGGCGACATCCGCCGCGCGGCAGCCCACCTTCAGATGGCCCTCCTCCTCGTAACGCCCCAGCTCCAGCATATCGCCGAGCACGGCGATCTTGCGCCCGCCCTCCAGTTCCTCCAGCACGTTCAGCGCGGCCAGCGCGGAAGGCGGACTGGCGTTGTAGGTATCGTCCAGGATGAGCGTCCCGTGCGGCCCGCGGACGGCCACCAGCCGCAACTGCGCGTGATTTTCACGCAGCCCCTTGGCGATCTCCTCCCAGCCAAGCCCCTCGATGAGCGCTACCGCCGCCGCCCGCAGCACCGTGTGGACGCTGTGGCGACCGAGAAGAGGCGCGCGCAGGTAGACGGCCTCGTCGCCGTAGTGCAGGCGGAAGCGAATCCCCTCCAGGCCGAGACTTTCCACCTCGTCGGCCCAGAGATCGGCCTGGGGCGTCAGTCCGTAGAAGAAGGGCCGCGCCGCCGTGTGCCCGGCCATCGCCCGCACGCGCGGATCGTCGGCATTGAGCACGGCCACGCCCTCCGGCGCGGGGGGAAGCGCCTCGACCAGTTCACGCTTGGCCAACGCGATCGCCTCCAGACTGCCCGCCCGCTCGGCGTGAACCGGCTCCACGTTGGTCACCACGCCGACCTGCGGCAGCGCCATCGCCGCCAGCTCTCGAATCTCGCCGCGGGTGTACATCCCCATCTCCAGCACCACGCGCTCGTGCGCCTCCGTCAGGTGGAGGAGCGTCAGCGGCAGGCCAATCTCGTTATTCTGCGAGCCTTCCGTTTTGAGCACGCGGTAGCGCTGCGCCAGAAGCCGTGCCGTCGTCTCCTTCGTCGTCGTCTTGCCCACGCTGCCGGTGATGCCGATGACGCGCACATCGAACTGCCGCCGCCAGAATGCGGCAGCCCGCTGCATCGCCGCCAGCACGTCGTCCACGCGAAGGAGACAGGGCGGATCGGGAAAGGTCAGCGGGAGGCCCGTCCGCAGATCGACGAGCGGCACATCGAGATCGACCGCCTCGTCGATCACCGCCGCCACCGCGCCCCGCCGCAGCGCATCGCCGACGAAGGTGTGCCCGTCCACCTGCTCGCCGCGGAAGGCGAAGAAGACGGCACCCGCATCGGCCTGCCGCGAATCGATCACCGGATGAACGGGCACCGTCCCCCCTGCCGGGCGCGCCCCGCTCATCCCCTCGACCAGATCGGCCAACGTCAACGCTCTCATCATCGCCTCCTACGGCCCCTCCGCCGCCTCCGAGGGCGGGATGTGGAGCAGTGTGAAGAGCCGCGAAGCGACACGCCGGAAGACTGGAGCTGCTGTCGTCGAACCCCAGCGCATCTCCGGCGGCACGTGCGGGCGATCCAGCTTGACGAAGACGAGCAACTGCGGGTCGGGGATCGGCCCAAAGCCGACGAAAGAGGCGACGATCGCCTCCGGATCGTAGCCGCCCTCGACCGGAATCTGCGCCGTCCCCGTCTTGCCCGCGATGCGGTAGCCGGGGACCTGCGCCTGCGGCACCTCCCGCTCCACCGCCCGCGCCATCAACGTCCACATCGTCCGCGCCGTCCGCGCCGAGATGGGACGGCCCGCCTCGCGGGGGAGGATGGGGACCACCCGCCCGTCGGGATAGCGGCGCTCGGCGACGACGTAGGGCGTCATCAGCCGCCCGTCGTTGGCGATGGCCGCCACCGCCGTCGCCATCTGCAGCGGCGTTACGGCGATGCCCTGCCCGAAGGCGTTGGTCGCCAGGTCCGAATCCTTCCACTGCCAGTCCCCCGGCACGCGGAGGATGCCCGGCGCCTCCTCCATCAGCTCGATCCCCGTCGTCTGCCCAAAGCCGAAAGCGCGCACGTAATCGTAGAAACGCTCCGCGCCCAGCGCCTGCGTCGCCAGCGTCGCCGCCCCCACGTTGAGCGAATGGGCCAGCAGCCCCTCCAAATCCTGCTGCCCGTAGGCGCGGCGATCCCAGTTGTACACGCGAATGCCGCCGTAATCCAGGTAGCCGCGGTCTTCGTAGCTCCAATCCAAGTCGGCGACGCCCGCATCCAGCGCCGCCGCCACGGTTACCAACTTGAAGACCGACCCCGGCTCGTAGGCCAGGCTGATGGCCGGATCGAGGAAGAGCGAAGTCTCATCCTCCTTGGCGTAGCTGGCGTAGTGCTCCGGTTCGTACACCGGACGGCTGGCCATAGCCAGGATCGCACCGGTGCGCGGATCCATCACGATGATCGTCCCGCTCTCGGCGCTGTAGTCGTGCAGCGCCTTGTCCAGCTCCCCCTCGACGAAGGCCTGAATCGTGCGGTCGATCGTCAGCCGCAGCGTCGTGCCCGGATAGGGCATCGTGAAGCCGGAGACCGCCTCCTCCGGCATCGGCGCGGAGGAGCCGGTAACCTCCCCCATCTGCACGACCCTTTCGCCGCGCAGCAGGCGCTGCTCGTAGGCCAGCAAGCCGTAGCCGTCGCCCTCTGCGTTGACGAAGCCGAGCAGGTGGGCGGCCAGATGGCCCTCCGGGTAGACCCGCCGCCAGGAGGGCGTCAGCGTCAGCCACGGCAGGTGGAGCGCCGAGAGCGCCTCCGCATCGGCCTGCGAAATCCCCTGCGCCAGGGGATGCCAGACGAAGGTGCGGTTCTGCTCCTCCGGGCGCAGCGTCAGCGCCGCGACGATCTCCCCCACAGGCCGGTGGAGGTGAGGAGCCAGGCGCTCCGCCGCGGCGACGGGATCGCCGATCATCTCCACCTCCGCCCCCACATCGAAGACCGGCTGATTGCCGACGAGGAGATCGCCGTTGCGGTCGGTAACCAGCCCCCACGGCGGAGAAGGCAGGGCGTAGTAACGCTCGACGAGTGCCCGCGCTTCCTGCGCATAGGCCGGGTGCTCCAGAAGCTGGATGCGGACCAACTGCATCACCAGCAGCATCAAGACGACGATGAGCAGGAAGGTGATGAAGCGCACCCGCGCCTCGGGACCGCGCATCATCGCTCGCCCCCTTCTTCATCGAGGCGGACGAAGTCCACCTCCTCCGCGGGCACGAAGCCCAGGGCCAGCGAACGCTCCTGCAGGCGGGGGATGGCGCTCTGCCGGGCGATCTCCACACGCAGCGCCTCGTTGACGCGCTCCTGCGTCATCACCGCCTCGCCGACCTTCCAAATCTGCCGCGCCAGGCGGACATTGGAGGCCACCAGCGTCAGGTAGGCGAGGATGAGCAGCGTAACGACCAGCGTCAACGCGACGATGGCGATGGCCACCGTCCGCTCCCATTGCCGCCTGCGGCGGGGAACGCCGTGCGTTCGCTTCTGCCAAAGGACACTCATCGTCCGCTACCCTCCACCTTCTCGACTACACGCAATTTCGCGCTGCGACTGCGCCGATTGACCTCCCGCTCCTCCGCCGAGGGCACGATCGGCTTGCGCGTTACCCATCGCACCCGCGGCGATGCCGCCTCCGCGAGCGGCAACGGCGAGGGCACGGCCTTCCGCCCCGCCCAGCGCCGAAAAGTCCGCTTGACGATGCGATCCTCCAGCGAATGGAAGGTGATCACCGCCAATCGCCCCCCCGGTCTCAGCAATTCGAGTGCCTGCGGCAAAACGGCCTCCAGCGCCTCCAGTTCCCGGTTGACAGCAATGCGCAACGCCTGGAACGTGCGCGTCGCCGGATGGATGCGCCCGCGGCGCGGCACCACCCGCTCGATGAGGGCGGCCAACTCGCCCGTCGTCCGCAGAGGCCGGGCGGCAACGATGGCACGGGCGATCACGCGACTGTGGCGCTCCTCGCCGTAGCGCCACAGGAGCCGCGCCAGAGCCTCCGCATCCAACTCGTTCACCAGGTCGGCGGCCGTCGTCCCGCCCCCCTGCGGATCGTAGCGCATATCCAGCGGCCCATCCAGGCGGAAGGCGAAGCCGCGCTGCGCATCGTCGATCTGCAGGGAGGAGTAGCCCAGGTCGAGGAGGATGCCGTCCACCTCGACAAAGCCCTCCGCCCTCGCCAAGCGCCCCATCTCCGCATACGAGGCTTGCCGCAACCGGCAGCGCTCACCGAAGCGGGAGAGCCGTCGCTCGGCGTAAGCCACGGCCTGCGGATCGCGGTCCAGGCCGAGCAAGCGCCCCGTCGGCGCGGAGGCGAGCAGGATAGCCTCCGCGTGGCCGCCGCCCCCGACGGTTCCATCGATGTAAAGGCCGCCCTCACGCACGGCGAGGGCCGTCAGCACCTCCTGCAGGAGGACGGGACGATGCCCTCCCCTCAGATCTGCAGATTCTCCCACAGCGAAGGGTCCTCCTCCATCAGGGCCATCTGACGGGCATTTTCCTCCGCCCATCGCTGGGGGTGCCAGAGTTCGATGAAATGATCGAGGCCGACGACGACGACATCCCGCTCCAGCCCGGCGTAGGCACGCAGCCGCTCCGGCAGGAGGAGCCGCCCCTGGCGATCGAGGGCCGCATCCACGGCATCGGCGAAGAGGAGACGGCGCAGCGCCCGCCCCTTGGGGTCGGTGATGGGCAGGGCATTGACTTTGGCCGCGATCTCCTGCCACACGGAGATGGGATAGACGGTCAGACAACGATCCAGCCCGCGGGTAACGACGACCTTTTCCCCCTCCAGGGCCTTGCGGAAGGCGGCGGGGATCGTTACGCGCCCTTTGCCGTCCAAAGTGTAACTGTACTGCCCCAGGAACATCGCGGCCTCCTCTGCAGGTGCAGGCAGGTGGGATAACCTTTCCCAAATTCACCCACTTTATCCCACAATCTCCCACATTATACACGATATTTCCCACAAAGGCAACCACCAATCCCTGATTTCCGGTTACGAGTCGATAACGGGGGAGGACAGCAGAGGCGTACTGCTCCTGCGGAAGGGGAGAAGGCTCAGTGAAACTCGATCTCGGCGATCTGGTCGAAGTCCCAGCTTTCCCACGGCTCCTGTTCTTCCGGTTCCGCCTCGGCCACGAGCGGGACCTCGCCTTCGCAGAAGGTGCGGTAGGGACAGAAGCGGCAGGAGCGCTCGTCTTCCACGCGCGGAAAGTCGGCTTCGCCGTCGGCGGCGGCGATCGCCGCAAGGAGGGTGCGGAGATCGGCCTCGTCGCGGGCGAAGTCGTCCCGCGTGTAGGGCAAGCGCCGCTCTGCAGGGACGGCGGCATACCAGTAGCGCATCGTGATCGCCTCCGGCGCGAAGGGCCGCCCGCCGTTCAGTTCCGCCCCGGCACGGACGAGGAGGTAGCGGTAGAGCCGCGTCTGCCATCGGCGGGCGAGGAGGCTGCGCTCCTCGGCGCGGGCATTCGTCTTCCAATCGACGATGGTCGCCGTCCCGTCCTCCCCCACCACGATGAGGTCGTAGCGGGCGATGAGCCGATGGCCGTCCAGCGTCGCGCCGAGCCGCAGTTCCACGTAGCGGCGACCGCTCAGGTCGGCGAAGGGCGCTTCGCGCAGATAGGTCGCCCAGAGAGCGGCCAGCGCCTCGTCGGCGTTGGCCTCGCGCTGCAGGACCGCCTCTGGCAGGCCGAGGAGGTGGCGCTGCACCAGGCGGTGAAAGCGGCTCCCCAACGTCATCCGCCGTTCGTGCGCCCCCATCGCACGGGGCGGCGTGGGCCAGCGCAGGCGGCAGAGATAGCGCAGGTAGAAGCGGCGCGGGCAGGCGGTGTAATCCTCCAGCGCCTGCTGGGAAAAGCGAAAGCCTTCGGGCAGGCGACACTCACGCATCGGCTCGCTCCTTTCGATAGCGGATCAGCGCCTCCAGACCGCGGGCCGGTCGGCTCGCGCCCTTCCGCCCGCTGTTCCAGGTGATGATCAACTCGCGGCGGGCGCGTGTGATGCCCACGTAGAGCAGACGGAGGCGCTCGGCGGCATAATCCAGGCGGGCCTGCCGCGTGGCCTCCCCCTCCACGTAGAGGAAAGGCTCATCCGCCTGCTGCGGGAGTGCTTCGAGCTGGGCAAGCACCTCCGCCTGCAGGTTCAGGCCGTCGCGCACGAACCAGCGCTCGGCGACGAAGGAATCACCGTCCGCCTCCAGCGCAGAGGGGTAGTTGTAGCTGTTGACGGAGAGCAGGTAGACGCGGTCCCATTCCAGCCCCTTCGCCTTGTGGATGGTGGCGACCACCACCTCCCCCGGATGGCGGTCGGGGTCGAAGCCGAGGTCGTCCTCCCCAAAGCCCACGAGGGTGCGGCGGCTGCGGGCGATCTGCTCCAGTTCGGCGCGGAAGTCGGAGAAGCGGAAATCGGGGTGGAGATCGGCGTAGCCGCGCAGCGTGAGGGCGACCTTGTGCACCAGCGCCAAGTCGGCGGCATCGCGGAAGATGTCCTGCGCCGCCGTGAGCAGGAGTTGATCGATGGGCAGCGCCGCCGCTTCCAGCCAGCGCCGCGCCACCTCGCGGAAGGCCGTCAGGTGCTCCTGCGCCGCCGGGGAAAGCTCGTGCTGCTCCAGCCAGTCCTCCGTCAGCGGAGCGAGGAAACTTTCCGGCGTGCGGAGACGGCCCAGCAGCGCGGCGACCTTGTCGCGATCGGCGGCCTCCGGCAGCGGATCGAGGCGTTCGGCCCACAGCCGATAGACCGCGGCCAGGCGCTGCGGCTCCTGCGGGCGTTCGAGGAAGGCGAGCAAGGCCCCCAGCGCCTTCACGATCGCCCGCGTGCTGTGCGTCGTCTTGAGCAGTTCGACGACAGGCAGACCGCGCTGCCGCAGTGCCTCCACCATCTTCGCCCCGCGGTCGTTGCGCGGCACGAGGACGGCGACCGTCGCCTGCGGGTGCTCCGGCAGCCAGCGGGCCAGCGACCTCGCGACGGCTTCGATCTCCTCCTGCGGGCGATAGGCCCGCTCGCTCAGGTGGACGAAGCTCAGCGAATCCGGCGGGTTGGGCTGCGGGTCTCCCGGCGGCGTCGGCTCGATGAAGGGCGGCTGCAACGCCTCGCGCACTGCCTCGACCGGATGCTCCTCCATCGTCCAGCGGATCAGCTCGTTCGCCAGGCCGATGATCGTCAGCGTCGAGCGACCGGAGTTGGGCAGATCGGCGGCCATCACCCCCTCTTCCCGGAGGAAGTCCCGCAGGAAGCGCGGGTTGGCCGTCGTGAAGGTCTCGTAGATCGCCTGATTGGGATCGCCAACGCGCACCCAGTTCCCCTCAGGCCCGGCGAGGAGGCAAAGAAGCGCCTCCTGCAGGCGGCTGCTGTCCTGCGCCTCGTCCTCGAGGATGTAGGGCCAGCGGTGGCGCAGGCGGCGGAGCAGCCCCTCGTCCTGGCGCAGAAGCTGCATCGCCAGCCGCATCAGGTCGCTGAAGTCCACCGCGCCGCGATGGTGCAGGGCACGCTGGTAATCCGCATACACCTCCGCGGCCATACGGAGCAGGAAAGCCTCGCGACCGGGCGGCAGGTAGTCCAGCCGACGGAGCAGATGCTGAGGCGTCAACTCCAGGTCCTTGGCCTGTTTGATGAAGGGCAGCACGATGTCGTTGCGCAGGATGGCGGGCCACTCATTGCGCCGAATGCTCTGCGCTCTGGATTCGCTCAGATCGGTGCGCAGGAAGTCGTCGGCCAGGGCATCCTCGTGCTCGCGCAGCCAGAGGTCCAGCACGTCGCGAAGGATGCGCCCCGCCTCGCCCTCATCGACGATCTCGAAGGTGCGGCCCAGGTTGAGCCGCGCCGGATTCTCGCGCACGATGTCGTGACAGAGACCGTGCAGCGTGCGCACACGGTAGCCGACGCCCTCCAGCAGGTCGTAGCGCTGACCGAGGAAGCGGGCGACGCGGGCGGCGAAGTTCTCCACCGCCGAGTTCACCAGGGTGACGATGAGCACCTCCTGATCGTCCTCCAGCCCGCCCTCGGCGATGAGGCGGGCGGCGAGGAAGGAGAGCGTCCACGTCTTCCCGCTCCCCGGCACCGCGGCGACCCCCATACGCCCGCGGCGATAGCCGAGCACGATCCGCTGCTTGGGCCGCGGTCGAAAGGTAGCGAAACGCTCATCATCCGGCATAATCCCTCCTCATCGGGTGATTATATTCGCAAGCAGAACGTTGCAACGAACACACTATGCCGCAGGGAGAATCATGGTATGCTTGTCGCGTCTTTGGCTATTCCTGCACAACTCATCGCTACAGTTCACTTACAAGGAGAGCTAATATGGCACGCTTCCTGAACACGAGTGCGCTCAACTACGGATTGGAAAAGTTAATCATCCAGGCACGCAAACGAATCGTACTCATTAGCCCCTATCTAAAGTTCCACGAGCGTATCAAAAGCCTCTTGGCCACTCGTGACAAGGAAGGCGTGCAGATTGAAGTTATCTATGGCAAACGTGAGCTTGCCCCACAGACAGCGGCATGGCTTCGCTCCCTTGAACACGTGCGCGTCTCCTTCTGTCAAAACCTCCATGCCAAATGTTACATCTTTGACAACCAAGCGGCCATCTTGACCTCGATGAACCTCTACGAATACAGCCAAGTGAACAATTACGAGATGGGTATCCTTGTCCTGGCCTCCTCATCATCACTCTCACTGCAGGAAGATGGACAGCTTTTAGCGAGTATTCTGCAAGAAGTCGAACTCATCCGCCAAGCCAGTACGGTGATGTTGGCACCAGCAGAGAGCATCGATCACTTTTCCACAGCCGCTCCGTCCAAAGAAAAGGAACAGCCCCCTTCCCGCCCCTCCCGGAAGTCAACGGCACCTTCATCCCGCTACAACAAGTTGACCACATATCGGCTCGCCCAAGCCAGGAATACGACAAAACCGGCACTGCTGCAACGCCTCGCAAAGCTCGGCTACATCCGCAAACAGGGCAAGGACTGGACATTAACGGCCAAGGGCAAGCAAATCGGCGGCGAGATGCGCTCAGGCAAAGATGGCTCGACGTTCTTCCTCTGGCCTCGTGATCTCGAACTCTGAGCGCTCATCCTTTCAGCATATGCTGAAAGGCCACCAGTAGCGGGCCGCGATCCTCGTAGCCGCGGGCATTGAGTCGGCTCAATCCCAGGTAGAGGCCGCGCCGACAGCGGAGCAGCAGGCCGCGGGTGATACGCGCCAGCGATGCCCGCCGCGAGGCGATCTCCTCCTCGTCCGTCCACAGGCGACCGCTCTCCCAGCGGCGGCTGAGCACGTAGGGATGGGTCAGCGGCTGGTACGGGCGCTCCCACCAGCCGCGGCTTCCCACGTCCAGCCAGAACTGGTAATCGACCGCCCGATTGCCCATCAGGAAAGTGTAGGCCGGGGCGATGAGGACGGCCTCCGCAGGCCGCGCCGTCCAAGGGAGCAGGTACTGCGCGGCGATCACCCCCGATTCGACCATCTGCAGGTAGGTCTTGCCCCACGGGGCCTCGTCGGGCAGGCCATCGACGACGGCGCGAAACTTCTGCGCCGATTCGATGAGCATCGCCGCCACGTAGGCCGCATCGTAGCGCCGGTAGAAGCCGAAGCCCTCGTGCGCGAGCAGTTCGTGGAAGAGCGCCTGGAAGAAGATGTCCAGGGGAGCCTCCCGCTCCTGCCATTCGTCGAGCCAGAGAGCCACCTGCTGGTAGCGTTCACCCAGGCGATAGGTGATCCGCTCCTGCATCTCCGCCCCCATGCCGTCGAAATCCAGCAAGCGCCCCTGGCGATAACGCACCTCGGTCAGCAGGCGGGCGCGGACGAGGTCCAGTCCCTCGATGGCCTGCACTAACGTCCGCGCGACATCGTCGGCAGGCGGAGCCATCCCCCACTGCGGATGGGCCAACTGCGCCAGGGTGAGCATAGCCAGCGCCGCCGGTTCCTCGCGCAGCGAGCGGGAGGGGCGGTGCGTGTAGGCGGGAATCCCCCGCGCCCGCAGGCGGTCGAGCAGCGAGAAGCGGAGCAGGTCGTTGAGGTAGGGCGCGAGGACGGCGATCTCCGAAGGCTGGACGCCGCGTTCGATCAGCGCGGCGATCTCCCCGGCGACCCAGTCGAGCATCTGCGGATAGTAGGCGGGCGTCTCGCGCGGGCGATGGAGCGCCGGGCGCAGCGCCTCCCTGCGCGAGGCGGAACGCGGCCCGCCCTCGATGGCCGCGCCCAGCGCGTCGGTCAGCGCCAGCACGGCAGGGGAGGGATGACGCGGCTGCTCGAAGCGGAAAGTCCGCTCACAGAGCGCCTCCAGCGACGCGCCGCCCTGCGGGTCGGCACCGAGGAAGAGCCGATAGCCACCCTCCTCGTCATCGATGAGCAGCGCCGACTGCAACTGCGGCAGCCATTCCCGCAGGAGATCGTGCGCCAGCGGCGTCTGCTCCTCCACGTTGTCGGCGATGAGATGGCGGTAGCGGCTAAAGAGGTAGTCGCGGAAGGCGGGCTGCGGCCAGAGGGCCGTTCGCAGCAGTTCCATCTGCAGCGAGAAGTCGAGCAGGTTGTGCTCCAGGCAGTAGGCGCGGAAGCGATTGACGGCCTCCTGCACCTGCCGATAGACCGTCTCCTGCGCCCTCTCCCCCGTCCAGGCGGCCATCAGCCGCTCGCCGATCTCGGTGTGCGGATAGCCGTTGACCGCCGCCTTGCTCAGGGCATCGAGAAGCTGGGCGTAGATGCGCTGCGGGCGGACGGTAACCGTATCGAAGAAGCCCTGCCGCATCCGCAGCGGTTCGACGACGCGGGCCATGAAGTACTGCGCCGTCTCCATCGTCAGGAAGCGCGGCGGCACTTCGGGATGGGCGAAGCCCGCCGCCTCGGCCACCAGCGGCCAGAAGAGATCGACCATCCGCCGCGCCAGCCCGCCCACGGTGAGCACGGTTACCTCGCCCCCGGCAGGGATCTGCGGACTGC
>JALXBP010000109.1 GCA_026991395.1 Anaerolineae bacterium
CTTCATCAGCCAGAGCGTGTAGGTGCTGTCCTTGCCCCCGCTCCAGGCGACGATGGCGTGGAAGCCGGGACGGTCGGCCATCTCGGCGGCGAGCGCCTCGAAGCGGCGGCGCACCTGCTCCCGCCGTCGGCGGTAGCGCTGCGCGTCGAAGCGGCGACAGTATTGACAGACACCTTCCTCATCGAGGCGGACACCGGGGAAACTTTCCGGCAGTACGCATCTCTTGCAACGTCTCATCACGAATGGCCTCCGTTGGTGGTTTTGTCCTCAGGGCAGGCGGATGATCACCCGCTTGATCGGCGCACGCAGCGGCGGGAGCGCAGGCGGGAAGTTGCGCACGAAGTGATGGTGGAGCCACTGCGTGGAGAGCACGGCGACGAGTGCCATCGCCTCCGTCTCGCTCAGGTTCCCCCGCGCCCGCCCCTTGCGCAGGAGGAAGCCGACGGCCTGCGGGTCGAAGTAGCCGCTTTCGCGCAGGGCCGTCGGGGAGAGCATCTCGTCCACGTAGGCGGGGGCGTGCGGCCCCAGGAAGACCTGGGCGATGGGGGCGCGGTAGGGCTGCTTGCGCCGTCGGAGGACGCTCGGCGGCAGCAGCCCGCGTGCGCTCCGCTTGAGGATGCGCTTTTCCTGCAGGCCGATCAGCTTGTAGGTCGGCGGGAGGGCGGCGGCGAAGGCGATGACGCGGTGATCGAGGAAGGGGAAGCGCCCCTCGACCGAGTTGGCGGCCATCATCCGGTCGCCCTGCGAGGAGAGGAGGTAGGGCGACATAAAGGTGCGCACCTCCAGGTACTGCGCCTGGCTGAGCGGCGGCCAGCGGCGGTTGATCTGCAGGCAGGCGATGCGCTCGCGGATGAAGCGGTCGCCGTCGGCGCTTTCGCGCAGCGGCCTGGCGAGGAAGCGGACCAATCGCAGGCCGTTGTGCCAGCGCAGGAGATGGGAGTAGGCAGGCTGGTCGAGCGCCTGCATCCCGCGGCTGAAGAAGGCTTGCGTGAAGGCCCCGCCTTCGCGCAGGGCGGCGACGTAAGGGTAGAGCCGCGGCAGGAGGCAGGGACGCAGCGCCGAATCGGGGTCGCGTGCCCAGAAGCGGCGCAACTGCATCTCCTTGAAGATGTTGTATCCGGCGAAGAATTCATCGGCCCCCTCGCCGGTGAGGACGACCTTCATCCCGCGCTCGTGGACGAGGCGCGAGAGGGCGTACATCGGGACGGGGGCGGTGCGCAGGAGAGGCGCTTCCGCGTGCCAGATGACGCGCGGGAAGTGCTCGGCGATGGCGGCATCATCGACTTCGATGCGGTGGTGCTCCACGCCGAGGAAGTCGGCGGCCTCGTCCTGATAGCGCCGCTCGTCGAAGGCGGCCTCGCGGAAGGTGATGGCGTAGGTGTGGAGCCGGTCGGCGATCTCGCGGCGGGCGAGGGCGGCCACGTAGGTCGAATCCAGCCCGCCGCTGAGGTAGCTCCCGACGGGGACGTCGGCGGCCCGCAGCCGGATGCGCGTGGCGTCGGCGAGGAGCGCCTGCAGCGTCTCCGAGGCTTCCTCCAAGGTGAGTGTGGGGCGCGCATCCGCAGGCGCGAAGTCCAGCGACCAGTAGCGCCCCGTCTCCATCCGCTCCCCGTCGATGGTGATGAAGGTGGCGGGCGGCAGTTCCCAGATGTCGCGGAAGGCGGTCGTCGGAGCCTGGGGTGCCCAGAAGAGGAAGGTCTGCCAAAGGGCGAGAGGATCGATCTCGCGGCGCACTTCCGGCAGGAGGAGGAGCGCCTTCATCTCCGAGGCGAAGGCCAGGCCGCCCGGAATGACGGTGTAGAAGAGGGGGCGGATGCCGACCCTGTCGCGGGCGAGGAAGAGCCTGCGGCTCTGCCGATCCCAGATGGCGACGGCGAACTGGCCGTTGAGGTGGGTGAGGGCCTGGGGCCCCAGTTCCTCGTAGAGGTGGAGGAAGACTTCCGTATCGCTGCGCGTGCGGAAGCGGTGGCCGTGTTCGATGAGGCGGCGGCGCAGGTCGAGATAGTTGTAGATTTCGCCGTTGAAGACGATCCACAGCCGACCGTCCTCGTTGCCGATGGGTTGTGTGCCCCCGGCCAGGTCGATGATGCTCAAGCGGGCGTTGCCCAAGGCCGCGATGCCGTCATCGTAGAGGCCGAATTCGTCAGGGCCGCGGTGGGCGAGGATGGCGAGCATCTGCTCCATCAGCGCACGGCGTGGCGCTTCCCCCTTCCACTTGACGATGCCTGCGATGCCGCACATAGTCCTCTCCTGCCTCCATTGTGCTTCGCCAAAAGAGCGGCAGCGCCACACGCTGCCGCCCGATGTTCTCTACGCCTCGTTGGCCAGGGCGCGTCGATCGATCTTGCCCGATGCGTTCTTGGGCAAGGAGGCGCGGAATTCCACCTCCTTGGGCACCATAAAATCCTCCAGGTGTCGGCGGCAGTGGCGAAGGACCGTCCGCCGATCGATCCCGCTTCCTTCGGCGATGACGACGAAGGCCTTGATCGCCTGGCCCAGGATGGGGTCGGGAACGCCGATGACGGCGGCTTCGACGACGCCTTCCAGCCGGTAGAGGACGGCTTCCACCTCCTTGGGGGCGACTTTTTCCCCGCGGCTCTTGATGATGTCGTCCTTGCGGGAGACGAAGTAGAAGAAGCCTTCCTCGTCCTGGCGGAAGAGGTCGCCGCTGTAAAGCCGCCGGTCGGCGGGATAGTCGCCCGTGCGATAGCGGGCGGCGGTCGCCTGGGGATTGTGCCAGTAGCCCTGCATCACGTGAGCGCCGCGGATGACCAGTTCGCCGATCTCGCCCGGCGGGAGCCGGTTCCCCGCCTCGTCCTCGATCCATGCCTCGGTGCCCGGGATGGGGATGCCGACGGAGCCGGGTCGCCGGTCGAGTTCCTCCGGCGGGAGGTAGAGCGCGCGCTTGCACTCCGTCAGGCCGTACATCGAGTAGAGCCGCGCGTGCGGAAAGGCCGCCCGCAGTCGCCGGATGTGCTCGACGGGGAGGGCGGCGGCGGTGTTGGTCAGATAGCGCAGCGAACCGAGGTCGAAGGCCGACAGGTCGAGTTGGAGGAGCATGGCGAAGATGGTGGGGACGCCGGGGAGGCCGGTTACGCGCTCTTCTTCGATGCGGCGGAGAATGGCGGCGGGATAGGCGAAGGAGCGTTCCAGCACCAGCGTCCCGCCGAAGCCGAAGACCATCAGCAGTTGGTAGAGGCCGTAATCGAAGGAGAGCGGCAGGACGTTGATGACGATGTCGTCGGGGCGGTTTTCCAGGTAGGTGATGATGGCCTTGGCGGCGAAGGTCATATTGTCGTGCGTGGACATCACCCCCTTGGGGAGACCGGTGCTTCCGGAGGTGTAGATGAGCGCGGCCAGGTCGATGCCGATGACGGCGGCGGGCGGTGGGCTCGACGGTTGGCCGTCGATGAGGGCATCGTAGGCGAAGATGCCCTCCGGCAGCGCGCCGCCTTTCCCGACGGCGATGACGGCGTGCAGGTCGGGCAGGCCGCCGCGAAGGTCGGCGAAGAGGGCGGCGTGTCGGCGCAGGCCGACGAGGGCGACGGCCCCGCTGTCGGCGAGGATGTGGCGCAGCTTGTCGGCCTTCAGCGTCGGGTTGAGCGGCACGAAGACCGCCCCGGCTTTCAGCGCGGCGAAGATGGCGATGGCCGCTTTGATGCCGTTCGGCAGCCAGACGGCGACGCGGTCGCCGCGGCGCACGCCTATGGCCTGCAAGGCCCAGGCCAGCCGATTGGCCTCGCTTTCTACCTGAGCGTAGGTGAGGCGGCGTTTATCGGCGACCAGCGCCGTTTTGTCGGGAAAGCGTTCGCTGCTCTCTTCCAGAAAGCGGTGCAGGAGCATTCACGTCCTCTCTTCCTTCCGCTTGCGTAAGACGTAGTCGGCCAACTGGGCTACCGAGTCGAAGTTTTCCGGCAGCAGTTCCTCGTCCTCGACGGTGATGCCGAAGGTCTCCTCGACGAACATCACCAGTTCGAGGATGCCGGTCGAATCGACGATCCCCTCTTCCAGGAAGGATGCTTCGTCGTCCAGTGCTTCATCATCATCGGTAAAAAGGAAATTCTCCAGGATGTAACGATGAATCGTGCGACGGATATCTGTGTCCATTGCGCCTCCTATGACGGCACGCTTCCACACTCCTGAGTTTACCGCGGACTCGTGCTCGGAGCGTGAACCGAAGGTTAAAAAAGTCTCAGATTTTCTCCCCGTGGGTCTGGCTCATCGTGCGATGATATTTTACTCCCGCTTTGCAGGAAGGGTAGCGTATCCGTCGTGGATTTTTGACTTTGGTCTAAAGTTTCTATACTTGGAGGGGGCATCGTTGTGGCGACTTGGGGGTTGTCAAAGATGAGAGAGGGGGCCCGATCGGAAAGGAGAGCAGATGACTGGTCGCACAGAAGTTTACGGTTCGTTGCCCGTCCGTTCGACGACACGTCGTGAACGTTGGGCATGGTACCTCTACGATTTCGGTAATTCGGCGTATGCCTCCGTTGTGCTCCTGGCCGTCTATTCGGCTTACTTCAAGCAGAGTGTGGTCGGGGGAGCGCGGGGCTCGTTTCTCTGGGGTCTGGCGGTAGGGATCGCCATGCTGACGGTGGCGGTCATCGCGCCGGTCTTAGGCTCTATCGCCGACTTTTCCGCGACGAAGAAGCGCTTCCTCTTCGGCTTCACGATGCTCTCCGTCCTGTGTACCGCCATGCTCTTCTTCGCCGAGCCGGGGCGGGTTTTCATCGGCATGCTCTTCTTCATCCTAGCCGAGATCGGCTACCGCAGCGCACAGGTCTTCTACAACGGCCTGCTTCCGGAGATTGCCGCGCCGGAGGAGATGGGGCGCATTTCCGGCATCGGCTGGGCCATCGGGACGATGGGCGGCATCCTCATCCTCCTCATCATCCTTCCCCTCATCCAGGCGGGGGAGGGGACGCTGATGGTGCGCCTCTCGCTGGTCATCACGGCGGGCTTCTACTTCCTGGCTGCGCTGCCGATCTTCTTCTGGCTCAGGGAGCAGGCCAAGCCGCAGCAGTTGCCGGAGGGCAAGAGCCACCTGCACGTCGGCCTCTTCCGCGTTTTCCGTACACTGCGGCGGATTCGTCGGGAGAAGGGTCATCGGGAGTTCCTGAAGTTCATCATTGCCTTCCTCATCTACAACGACGGTGTCATTATGGCGCTCGATTTCGCGGCCATCATCGGGGCTGTTCTCTTCGGGATGGACCAGGAGGCGCTGATCATCTTCGTGATTCTCGTGCAGATAGCCAACGTGGCCGGTGCCTACCTCTTCGGCTACCTGACCGATGGTTGGGGAGCGAAGAAGGCGCTCCTCCTTTCGCTCGGCGTGATGCTCGTCGCGGTGGGGTGGATGATCTTCGCGCAGAGCCGCACCGTCTTCTACATCGTCGGGCTGCTTGCCGGTGTGGGGATGGCCGGTATACAATCGATCAGCCGCACGCTGGTGGGGATGCTGGCCCCCGCGGGGGAAAGCGCGGAGTTTTACGGCTTTTTCGCCGTGGCGGGACGCACCTCGTCCTTCATCGGGCCGACGGTGTACGGCTGGATCGCGGCGGCGATGGCGGGATGGTACGCGAAGCATGGTTGGGATGCGCTGATGGCCGAGCAGATCGGGCAGCGGTGGGCGATCGGCGCGATCGGCCTCTTCCTGCTCGTGGGGACGCTGCTGCTGCTCCGCGTGCGGGCGGGAGACGAAAGGCTGACGTGATGGAGGCGGAGGACGTCGAGGCGGTGGTCATCGACGGGAAGGAGGTGCGCTATCCGCGCCGCCAGCTTCTGCGGCGCGTGATGCGTTTCCTCGCGCGGCGGCTGCTCCATCTCCTGGCCGACTTCCGCATCGAGGGGGAGGACAACGTGCCGCGCGAAGGACCGCTGCTCGTCGTGACCAACCATTTCAGCTATCTCGATCCGGTCATCACCTTAGCGGCGATGCCCTGGCCGCTGGAGTTCATCGGTGGAGCGCATATGCCGACCGCGCCTCCGTGGGTGCGCTGGTTGCCCAAGGTCTGGGGCTACTACCCGGTCTATCGGGGGACCGGCTCGCGCTTTGCGCTGATGGCGGCGGAGGCGATCCTGCGGCATCGCGGCGTGATCGGCATCTATCCCGAAGGGGGGAGTTGGGCGGCGGTGCTCCGTCCGCCGCGACCGGGGACCGCCTTCCTTGCCTCGAGGACGGGAGCGCGGCTGCTGCCGGTGGCGCAATGGGGCGTCAACGACATCTTCCCGGCGCTGCGGCGCGGCAGGCGGGCGCGGGTCAGACTGCGGTTCGGCAGGCCCTTCGGTCCTTTCCACGTGGAAGGACGGGGCCGCGAGCGCCGCAGGCAGTTGGAGGCGATCGGCCATACCATTATGCAGCACATCGCCGAGTTGCTCCCGCCTGCGCTGCGCGGCCATTACGCCGACGATCCCGCCATCCGCGAGGCCGCCCGTCCTTTCGAGGTCTATCCCTGGGATTAGTCCCGTCGGGGGACTGCATCCGCGCCGGGCATGTCCATTCCGGCTAATTGTGCTATCCTTGGCAGAGAGCGTGAACATCACTCGAACCCAAGGAGGCGCGATGGGGAAGCCACAGCGCAGGGCGAAGGACGTTTCACTGATCAAGGACAAGGTGCTCATCTTCAGCGGGCTGGCCAACGAGCCGCTGGCACGGGAGATCGCCGAATACCTTGGCCTTTCCCTCAGTCCCACGATCATCCGCAAATTCTCCAACGACAACTACTACGTCCATCTGGGTATCAGCGTGCGCAGCAAGGAGGTCTTCATCGTCCAGCCGATCGCGCCGCCCTGCAGTGAGAACCTGATGCAGCTTTTCTTCATGCTCGACATCGCACGCGGCGCAGGGGCGCGGGGCGTGCACGCCGTGGTGCCCTACTATTCCTATGCGCGCTCGGACAAGAAGGATGCCCCGCGCATCTCCATCGGCGGGCGGCTCATCGCCGATCTGATGACGACGGCCGGCGCGACGCACATCATCACGATGACCCTCCACTCGCCGCAGGTGCACGGCTTCTTCAGCGTGCCGACCGATCACCTGACGGCGCATTCCGTTTTCGTCAATTACCTGCGCGAACACAAGGATTTGACCAACGCGGTCGTCGTCTCGCCGGACATCGGCCACGCCAAGCGGGCGCTGAAGTTGGCCCAAGCCTTAGGGCTGCCTGCTGCGGCGGGGGAAAAGCGCCGTCTTTCCGACACGAAGGTCGTCGTCGATGGCATCATGGGGGATGTGCAGGGGAAGCGCATCTTCATCGTCGATGATGAGATCGCCACGGCGGGGACGATCGTGGAACTGGTGAATGTCCTGCGTACCAAGACGTGCCAGCCGATCACCGTCCTCGGGACGCACGGCCTGTTTACCGGCCCGGCGGTGGAGCGGCTGAACGCCGTCGATGAGATCGACGAGATCATCGTGACCAACACGGTGAGGCTGCCGCCGGAGCGCCGCCCCAGGCGGCTGCGGGTGCTTTCGGTGGCGCACATCTTCGGCGAGGTCATTCGCCGCAATGTCCTGGGCAAGTCGGTGGGAGCGCTCTTCGAGTTCTGGCCCGCTTCCGACCGCGAGGGACGGGAGGGGCTATGAGGCGTTCGTTCCTGCTGCTCTTCGCGGCGCTGCTCCTCGTCGGCTGCGGCGGGCGGGAGGCGACGCCGAAACCGACGCCCACGCCGGTGATCGTCGAGCAATGGGCCGTCGCGGCGGAGGTCAGTTCGGCCTATGCGATGCCCGACTGGAGCGCCCGCCGTCTGCTCGGCGAGCCGGATGTGGAGGGCTGCGTGGACGACCCGCGGGCCTGGGCCTCGGCACGCGGCAACGGCCTGGAGACGGTGGAGGTGCGCTACGCTCAGGCCGTCTATCCCATCACCATCCGCATCTACCAGAATTTCGGGCGCGGAGCGGTGGCACGGGTCTACCTGCTGGACGGGCAGGACGAGGCGCATCTGATCTGGCAGGGTACGGATGAGGGGGCCTGTCCGGGCGTGCTCGCCATCGACGTGCCCCCCGTCGGCTACCTCTCCTCGGCGGTGCGCATCGAACTGGACGAATCGCGAACCGGCTTCTGGAACGAGATCGACGCCGTGGCGCTGGTCGGTGCGCTGCCCTGAATGCCTTTCGGCGCAGGCAGGTGCCGCAGGACGGCCTCGATTTGACCAGTTGGCCGTTTTCCTGTTTAATGGAGGTGTGTCCCCTGAGAAAGAGGCCCGCCGATGGCGATAGTCGATGTCGAGATTCGGCTCTTTGCCCGCGAGGAGCGCGGGTATCCGGTGGAGATCACCCTGAACGGTGAGCAGGTCTTCCCGCGCGGCTGGCTCAGCCCCTCGCTGCTCCCCTGGGTGCGCACCGGCGACGACGAGGAAGACGGGCGGCGGCTCTTCCGGGCACTCTTCGCCGACGAAGGCCCCCGTGCGGCGTGGGAGCAGGCCAGGGCGCTCGGCCAGCCGCTGCGCCTCCGTCTGCGCATCGACCGTGAAGCCGCCGCGCTGCACGCCATCCCCTGGGAACTGCTCAGCGACGAGGACGGCATGCTCGCCGCGCGGGATGAGGTCGCCTTCTCGCGCTACCTGCCCATCGAACTGCCCTGGGGCGGGGCGGTGGAAAGCCGTCCCGTCCGTATGCTGGTCGTCATTGCCGATGCGGAGGACCTGGAGAGCCGTTACCACCTGCCCCGTGTGCCGGTGGAGGCGGAACTGGAGGCGCTGCACGCCGCCCTCGATCGGCTGCCGCCCGGCCTGCTGGAACTGATCGTCCCCAAGCCGCCGGTAACCCTCTCCCGTTTGGAAGCGACGATGCGGGCGCAGGAGGTACACATCCTCCACTTCGTCGGCCACGGGGCCTTCGACGAGCGGCGGGGACAGGCCGCGCTCTACCTCCAGGACGAGAGCGGCAAGGCGCAGCGGGTCCTCGATGCCGAGTTCGTCTCGATGCTCGTGCGCCGGGGCGTGCGGCCGCGCCTCGTCTTCCTCACCGCCTGCGAAAGCGCCGCCCGCTCCACGCACGATGCCTTCCTCGGCCTTGCGCCGAAGCTGGTCGATGTCGGCGTCCCCGCGGTCGTGGCGATGCAGGGCCTCTTCTCGATGGCCTCCTCGCAGACCTTCACCCGCACCTTCTACACCGCCCTGCTCGAGGATGGCCGCGTTGACTATGCCGTCAACGTCGCCCGCAGCGCGCTGCTCACCGAGGGCCGCCCGGACGTCGCCGTCCCCGTCCTCTTCATGCGCCTGCGCTCCGGTCGGCTGTGGGGCGATGAGGCCGATGCCCGCGGCCTGGTGCTGGGCGGCGGGCAGCGCGTCTTCTGGTCGGGGCTGATGCGGATGATCCGGCGCGGCAAGTTGCTCCCCATCCTCGGCCCGCGCCTGCACGGACGGTGGATGCCGCGCCGCAGTCAGATCGCCCGGCAGTGGGCGGAGGCCTACGGCTACCCCTTCGGCGATCGGGACAACCTGCCGCGCGTGGCGCAGTACATCGCCAGCGCGCAGGGGGAGGACTTCCCCCGGCAGGAACTGCTCGACCATCTCCTGGAAGCCCTGCTTCATCGGCTCCCGCCCTCCCTGCGGCCGGCCACGCCGCCGAAGACCCTCGGCGAGTTGATGGCGACCGTCGGCTGGGAGGTCTTCGGCGGCGATAACCCCAACGATGTGCATGGGGTGCTGGCCCGCTTGCCCTTGCCGCTCTACATCACCACCAACTACGACGCTCTGATGACCGAGGCCCTGCGCGCAGCCGGGCGGAAGCCGACGCGCGAAATCTGCCGCTGGCATCCTTACCTCGATGACGTCCCGTCGCGCTTCGACGAGGAGGCCGACTACCGCCCGACGCCGGAAGCGCCCCTCGTCTATCACCTCTACGGCAACGACCGTCGCCCCGATGCGATGGTGCTGACCGAGGATCATTACTTCGACTTCCTCGTCCGCCTTTCTTCGGAGATGGACCGGTTGCCGAACTACATCCGCGGAGCCTTCGCCAACAGCTCGCTCGTCCTTCTGGGCTACGGCCTCTGGGATTGGGAGTTCCGCACCCTCCTGCACGGCCTGATTCGACCGCTGGACCAGCGGCACCGCTTCAAACACGTCGCCGTCCAACTGGAGGTGGACCACCTGACCGCCGGTCAGGAGGCGGTGAAACAGTTCCTCGCCCGCTACTTCCAGGAGGCGAAGATCAACATCTACTGGGGGACGGCGGAGCAGTTCGCCGCCGAACTGCGCGAGTGGTGGGAGGAGGAGCGATGAGCGAGCGCCGCAATCCCTACGTTGGGCCGCGCCCCTTTGCACGGAGCGACCGCACCTTCTTCTTCGGTCGCAGCCGCGAGGCGCGGGACCTGCTCTCCCTCGTCCTTTCGGAGCGCGTCGTCCTCTTCTACGCCCCCTCCGGCGCGGGGAAGAGTTCGCTGCTCAACGCGCGGGTCATTCCCGACCTGGAGGAGGAGGGCTTCCTCGTCCTGCGTGTGCGGCGGTTGGGGGCCGCCCTCCCCGAATGGCTGGACGAGGCGGCGGTGAGCAACGTCTTCGCCACCATCGTGATGCAGGACCTGCTCCTCCAGGCGGTGGAGCGCGGCCTGATGAGCAAGGCGGGGGCGGCGCGGTCGCGGGCGGAACTGGGGACGATGACGCTGGCCGACTTCCTCACCCGCCTCCTGCGTGAGGAGGAATCGCCCCTCATCGTCCTCGACCAGTTCGAGGAGGTCTTCACCACCTACCGCGAGCGCTGGAAAGATGTGCAGGGCTTCTTCGTCCAGGTGCGGAAGGCGCTGCAGGCCATCCCGGAACTGGGCTTCCTCTTCACGATGCGCGAGGATTACGTTGCCGAGATGGACCCCTACGCTGCGCTCCTCCCCTATCGGATGCGGGCGCGCTTCCGCATGGATCGGCTGGGGCGGGAAGGGGCGCTGCTGGCCGTCAAGCGACCGTCGGAGCAGGCCGGACGCCGCTTCGCGCCCGGCGTCGCCGAGCAACTGGTGGACGATCTGCGCCGCATCCGCTCCCTGCGCGGCGATGGGGAGGCAACCGTCCTCAGCCCATTCGTCGAGCCGGTGCAGTTGCAGGTCGTCTGCCGCCGCCTGTGGGAAAGCCTCCCGCCGGAGGTGGAGGAGATCCGCGCCGAGGATGTGGCCCGCTTCGGCGACGTGGACGAGGCGCTGCGCGAATTCTACGATGAGGCGGTGCGCTACGCCGTCGAAACGAGCGGCGTGAGCGAGGGGCGGCTGCGCCGCTGGATCGACAAGAACCTCATCACCCCGCTGGGGACGCGCGGCCTCGTCCTGCGCGGCGAGGAGGAGACGGCGGGGATGCCCAATGTTGCCGTCGAGGCCCTGGCCAAACGCCGCCTCGTCTACGCCGAGGTGCACAGCGGCGCGCGCTGGTACGAACTGGCGCACGACCGCCTCATCGATCCCGTCCGGCAATCCAACCGCGACTGGGAGGCGGCCAACCGTCCGGCGTGGATGCTCGCCGCCCGCCAGTGGGAGGAGCGGGGACGACCGTCCGGCCTGCTCTATCGCGGTGAGGCGCTGGACGAGGCGTTGGCCTGGGCGCGAGCCCATCTCGATCAGGTGGGGCGGGTGGAACGGGCCTTCTTGCAGGCATCGCGCCGCGCCGAGCGGCGTCAGCGGACGCGCCGCCTGCTGATCGCCGCCGCCGTCGGCCTGTTCCTCGTTGCCCTCGGCTTCCTCTCGATGATGAAGAGCTACACCTTGCGCGAGGCACGCGCCCGCGAGTTGGCCGCGACCTCCCTGCGATGGCGGGAGGGCAATCAGACCCGTGCGCTGGAACTGGCGCTGCGTGCCTGGGAGACGAAGGAGGGCCTTTCCCCGCCGGCCCGCGCGCTCTTCGGTGAATTGCACGTCCCCGAAGCGGAGATCGCGCTGCGACGCGCCGTTGACAACTTCTACCCTGCCTCCGCGCTCACGGACACGGGCATCGTGTACAGCATGGCCTATGCCCCCAACGGACGCTACCTCCTCGTGGGGACAGCGGGCGGCGCGTGGATGTGGGATGATATGCTGCACCATCGTCTGCCCATCGAGGGGATCGACGGGCCCTGTTGGTCGGTCGCCTTCGACGAGACGGGCGAGCTGATGGCCGTAACCGGTCGGGTGGACGGCGAGCCGGTCGTCGCCATCCTGCAGACGGACGGGACACGGCTGATGCGGCTCTACCGCGGCCACGAAGCTGTGCTCTACGCCGTGGCCTTTGGCCCGCCTGGCACGGTGCTCAGCGGTGACAGGAACGGGCAACTCCACCTCTGGTCGCTGGAAAGCGGCCAACTTCTCGCCGTGGATGAAGTCGGCACCTCGCTGCGCGGCCTGGCCTACGAACCGCGCCGCCGGTTGGTGGCCGCCGCCCTCGGCGACCATACCGTCCGCCTGTGGTCGGTGGAAAAGCCGCTCTTCCCGACCCCTTCGCCCCCGCTCAGCGGCCTGGTGGAGGAGACGGGGGAGGGCGGTTCGAGGGAGGAGGGCGAGAGCCACGGCGGCGGCGGTGCGCACGGCAACACGGAGGAAGGGGGCGGCAAGGAAAACGGCATCGGCGCGGGGACCGTGCCGACATCGACACCGACCTCTGCCTGGCTGCTGACGGCGGTGGCGCGGCTGGAGGGGCATACCGACAGCGTCAACGCCGTGGCCTTCAGCCCGGACGGGACGGAACTGGCTTCTGCGAGCACCGACCGCACGGTCCGCCTCTGGTCGGTGGAGGAGGATTTCGAGCCGCTCACGACCTTCGTCGGCCACACGCGGGAGGTGCGGAGCCTGACCTTCTCGAGCAACGGCTACGTCCTCGCCTCCGGCGGGCGCGATGGTACGGTACGCCTGTGGAACGTCCTCGCCCAGAGCAGCGATGCACTGCTGACGCTCAACCTGCACACGACCGTGGTCAACGCCCTGGCCTTCAACCCGCGGCGTGCGACGTTGGCCAGCGGCGCTGCCGACGAGACCATTCACCTCATCGACCTCACCGTCCCGCGCGATGAGCACCTCTCCCCGCTCATCGGCCATCGTCGGGCGATCATCACCGCCGACTACAGCCCCGACGGGGCCTTCATCCTCTCCGGCGATCACGGCGGGCACGTGATGCTCTGGTCGGTAGCCAGCGGCGAGATGATCTACAGCGCGACGGTCGCGGGCATCGTGTGGGATGCCCGCTACACCCCCGACGGGACGCTGATCGCCGTCGGGGCCAACCGGCTTTCCCTGCTGGACGCCAGCACGGGGCAGCTCGTGCGCACACTGGAGGGACACGAAGCGGCGGTGAATCGGGTCGTCTTCACCGCGGACGGCCGCCGCCTGGTCTCGGCCTCCGACGACCGCACCGTGCGCGTTTGGGATTGCGAGACGTGGCAGCCTCTCCTCCCCCCGCTCGAGCACGACGGCGCGGTCTACGCGATGGATGTCAGCCCCGACGGGCAGTGGATCGTGGCCGGGGATACGACGGGGGCGCTCTCGCTCTGGGAGGCGGCGACGGGGAAGCTGGCCCTCCGCTTCCAGGCCCACGATGCCCCCGTCTTCGACGTCGTCTTCTCCCCGCAGGGCGACCGGCTGGCCTCCGGCGGGTGGGATGACCGGCTCTACCTCTGGTCGCTCGACGACCTGCTGCGCGGCGACCGGCAGCCGCTGGCAACCGTCGAGAGCGATGCCGGCCACGTGTACAGCGTCGCCTTCGGCCCCGATGGGCGTTACCTGGCCGCCGGACTTTGGGATGCGCGGGCGGCGCTCTGGCGGCTGGACGAGGAGACGCGCTCGCACCTGGAACTGGTCGGTCTCTACGCCGACCACGCCGATGTGGTCAACGCCGTAACCTTCAGCCCGAACGGGCACTTTCTCGCGACGGCTTCGTGGGATCGCGTCATCCGGCGGCACCCGCTGCCGGTGGACGATCTCCTCTCGCTGGCGCGGCGCTATCTGCAGATGGAGGAGGCGCTGGCCTCCGAGGAGCCGTAATCGATGGGCGAAAGGAGGAGGTGATGCCCGACAGGGACGAGACGATGCTCTTCTTCAACGGCATCGACGGCGCGACAGGGGCTTATGCGCTGCCGCCGCTTCATCCCCGCGAGTTGGTGCAGATCATCTCGCAGGAGGAGCCGGACGAGGCCCTGCTCAGGGAGTTGAAGCTGCGGGCCTCGATGAAGGCCGTCTTCCACGTCCGGGGGGACGCGGAGCGGCTGGACGAGGTTGGCTGGGGCATCATCTTCGCCTACGACGACCCGCAGGCCGAGGC
>JALXBP010000110.1 GCA_026991395.1 Anaerolineae bacterium
CTGCCTTGTTTCCTGCCCCATCCGGCGAATTTGGGACATATCTCGCAGCACTGCTCTTCTTGCCCTTCATCATGACTCGCTTATAATGAAGAAAGCCCGCGAGGGCACAAAGGAGGTGTGGGAAAGATGGATATGGATGAGGCGAAGGCCCTGCCGCAGGCGGAGGTTACGGAGACGACGACGCAGGAGCCCCAAGAGAAGGTGCCAAAGGAGGGGCTGCAGGAAAAGAAGCTCATCCTCTACGCCGTCATCGCCGTGGTCGTCATCCTCGTGCTCGTGATCGGCGGCATCGTGCTGATGGCCCGGCATCCGCAGGCGACGGCGACGGTGCGCGACATCGCCATCGTCTTCGTCGCCGTGATGACCTTCTTCATCGGCGTGGCCGTCCTCGTTCTCCTCGTCCAGCTTACCATCCTCGTCAAGGTGCTGCGGGAAGAGATCGCGCCGATGATGGCGGCTTTGCAGGAGACGCTGGCAACGGTGCGCGGGACGACGGCCTTCGTCAGCGAAAGCGTCGTCTCGCCTGTGGTCAAGGCCGCCAGCTTCGCCGCCGGTGTGAAGCGTGTGGCCGGCAATGTCCTCGGCTTTGCCCGTGCCGTGAAACGTGGTCAGTCCAAGTCAGCAACAGGAGGGAAGAACGATGTCCAAGAATGACGCATTCGGTGCATTTCTGACAGGCTTTTTCGTCGGCGGTTTGATCGGTGCAGGGGTCGCCCTGGTGATGGCCCCGCAGTCCGGTGAGGAGACGCGCGAGCAGATTCGCCAGAAGGGGATCGAGTTGGGCAAGCAGGTCTCCGAGACGGCGGAGGAGGCCCGCAAGAAGGCCGAGAAGGCGCTGGAGGAGGCCAAGGCCAAGCTGGAGGAGGCCACCAAGGAACTGGAGAAGCGGGCGAAAGACCTGCAGGAGCAGAGCAAGGAGTTGCTGGAGGAGAAGAAGATCAGCATCAAGCTGAAGAAGGGCGAGGAAGAGGAGGCCGCCGAGGAGGGGATCACCCTGGAGGAGGCCGCCCCCGAAGGCGAGGAGGCTTAGGCCTCTCCTCCCCGAAGATGAGGACGCCGCGCGGCGTCCTTTTTTGTGCCATCACGCCAAGGAGACGCCATGGATCGAGCGATTCGGGAGTTCCACGTCTCGCGCTTCGCCCGCGATTTCTACCGCTTCGACGAAAGCCTCTTCTCGCTGCGCGGCGATGTGCTCTTCGCCAACTTCCACGCCGCCCGCCGCTTCGCGCGGCAGATGAACGAGAAGCGCGATGTCGCCCGCTTCCCGGAGCGGGCCGTCCACGCCTCCGACCTCAACGCGATGGGGCTGATCGACGAAATCCTCCACTACATCGTCGCGCTCTACCGCGAGCAGCGCAACCCCCGCCTGCTGGAGGAGGCGATGGCCTACCTGGAGCGCGAAGTGGGGCGCGAGGCCGTCGAGACCACGCTGCGCCGCTTCGCCGAACTCTTCCCGCCCACGCCCGTCTATCGCGGCGAGGTGAGTCTGGAAGCGTACTTGCGCGGCGAGACGGAGGGCATGCCGCACCGGCTGGTGCTCCTCGAAGAGCTGATGATGCTCGCGCTGGAGAATCTCAACCCGGCCTACGCACCTTACGAGGAGCTTTTCTCCGACCGGACCCTGCGCCGCACCACCGCCTACCCGCAACTCATCACCGCGCTGCGCGATTTCCTCGCCACCCAGCCCCCCTTCGGGCCGGAAAACGAACCGCTCTTCGAGATGCTGCGCGAACCGGCGCGCCACGCACCGCACTCCCTCCAGGGCCAACTGGACTACATCCGCACCCACTGGGGGGCACTGCTGGGGCGCTACTTCTACCGCCTGCTGAGCAGTCTCGACTTCCTCACCGAGGAGCACAAGCCCCGCTTCACCGGCCCCGGCCCTGCCCAACCGCCCGCGCTCGGCGAGACGGAGGCGGAGGAGAACTACAGCCCCGATAGCGACTGGATGCCGCAACTCGTCCTCATCGCCAAGAACACCTATGTCTGGCTGGATCAGCTTTCCAGGCAGTACGGACGCCCCATCACCCGCCCGGATGAGATCCCCGACGAGGAACTGGCCCGTCTGGCGCGATGGGGCATCACCGGCCTCTGGCTCATCGGTGTCTGGGAGCGCAGCCGTGCCTCGAAGCGCATCAAGCAGATGATGGGCAATCCCGACGCCGTCGCCTCCGCCTACTCGCTCTACGATTACCGCATCGCCGATGACCTGGGCGGCGAGGCCGCCTACGAGCGCCTCAAGGCCCGCGCCTGGCAGCACGGCATCCGCCTGGCGACCGATATGGTGCCCAACCACATGGGGATCGACTCCCGCTGGGTCATCGAGCATCCCGACTGGTTCATCAGCTTGCCCTACTCGCCCTTCCCCTCCTACACCTTCAACGGCCCGAACCTCAGCGACGATCCCCGCGCCGAAATCTACCTGGAGGATCACTACTACACGCGCTCCGACGCCGCCGTCGTCTTCAAGCACGTCGATCGGCGCGACGGAACGGTGCGCTACATCTACCACGGCAACGACGGCACGAGCATGCCGTGGAACGACACCGCGCAACTCGACTACCTCAAGGCCGAGGTGCGCGAGACCGTCATTCGGACCATCCTCGAAGTCGCCCGCCGCTCCCCCATCATCCGCTTCGACGCCGCGATGACGCTGACCAGGAAGCACTACCAGCGTCTCTGGTACCCCGAACCGGGAACGGGCGGCGACATTCCATCGCGGGCCGAGTTCGGGATGACGCGGGAGGAATTCGACCGGCGGATGCCGCGCGAGTTCTGGCGTGAGGTCGTCGAGCGCGTTGCCGCCGAGGCCCCCGATACCCTCCTCCTCGCCGAGGCCTTCTGGCTGATGGAGGGTTACTTCGTCCGCACCTTGGGCATGCACCGCGTTTACAACAGCGCCTTTATGCACATGCTGCGCGACGAGAAGAACGCCGACTACCGCCGCCTGATGCGCGAGACGCTCGCCTTCGACCCCCGCATCCTCAAGCGCTACGTCAACTTTATGAACAATCCCGACGAGCGCACCGCCGTCGATCAGTTCGGCAAAGGCGACAAATACTTCGGCGTCTGCACCCTCCTCGCCACCCTGCCCGGCCTGCCGATGTTCGGCCACGGCCAGATCGAAGGGTTCGCCGAGAAGTACGGGATGGAGTTCCGCCGCGCCTACCGGGACGAACAGCCCGATCCCTACCTCATCGAGCGGCACGAGCGGCAGATCTTCCCCCTCCTCCACCGACGCGCCCTCTTCGCCGAGGTGGACCACTTCCGCCTCTACGACTTCCGCACCGAAGGCGGCGTGGAGGAAAACGTCTTCGCCTACTCCAACCGGCGCGGCGAGGAACGCGCCCTTGTCCTCTACCACAACCGCTACGCCGAGACGGCAGGCTGGATCGACGAAAGCGTGCCCTTCGCCGTCAAGCAGGGGGAGGAGAAGGTGCTGCGCCGCGAGCGGCTGGCACAGGCGCTCGATCTGCCCGATGATGAGCACTGCTTCGTCCGCTTCCGCGACCTCGTCTCCGGCCTGGAGTACCTGCGCAACTGCCACGAACTGCACGAACGCGGCCTCTTCGCCCATCTCCGCGCCTATCAGGCGCAGGTCTTCCTCGACTTCCGCCTCGTCCGCGATGAGGCGGGGCGCTATGCGCGGCTGGCCGCCTGCCTGCGCGGACGCGGCGTCCCCGACGTGGAGGAGGCGATGCGCGAACTGCTCCTCGCGCCCGTCCGCGACCCCTTCCGCCGCCTGCTGGAGGCAGAGCACCTGCGCCCCTTCGCCGGGGGCGACCCCGATGCCCTGCCCACGCTGGAGGCGGCGATGCGCGCCTTCGCCGAAGCGGTGCGCCGCGAGGTGGAGGCCGACTGGCCGGAGACCTTCGACGCCGTCGCGCTGGCCGCCGCCTTCCGCCAGGACCTTGCCGCGCTTTTGGGGATGATGGAGCCGCTCCCCCTCGCGCACCGTGCCCTGCTCGTCCCCTGGCGCGCGCTGTTGCGCTTGGCCCGCCTGCCGGAGCCGGAAGATCACGCCGGGGTTCGGGCGCGCAGTTGGCTCGACGAATGGCGGCTCGCCCCGCTGCTGGTCGAATCGCTGCACGCCCTGGAGGTGGAGCCGCGGGAGGCGGAGGCCGCTCCGCTCCTGCTCGCCACCCTCCTGCAACTGCCACCGCGCTGGTGGGAGGCGGAGCGCCCTGCCCGTCGGCTGCTGCGCCACCTCTTCGCGTTAGAGGATTTCCGCCGTGCCGTGGGGGTCAACCGCTACCGGGGCGTGCTCTGGTTCAACAAGGAGCGCTTCGAGGCGGTGCTGGCGCTGATCGCCGTCGCTGCCTCAGCGGAGGGAGCCTCCGCCGAGGCCGTCGAGGCGCAGATCGCAGCCATCACGGAGGCGGCGGCGCGGGTCGGCTACCGCGTGGAGGCGCTGCTGGAAGCGCTCTGAGCCGCTGCCGTTCCTCGCAAGGAGAAGGGGCGCGACGTGCAAGCCGCGCCCCTTCCGCGTACCGCCCGGCCCTCGCTACGGCAGGTAGGCGGGATCGAAGATGGTGGCGGGATCGGGGATGCTCTCCACCTCACCCGAGAGCTTGAGCACCTCGCCGATGGCCTCGTAGGCGGACTGGATTTCGCCGCTCATCAGCTTCTTGTTTTCCGCCAGGTCGTAGATCTTCACCCCCTGCCAAGCGGCCTGGAACTCATCCATCGGGCTATCGACGGCCTTGGCGATGATCGCCTGGCCCTCCTCCGGGTTGCTCTCGAGGAAGTCCACCGCATCCTGCCAGGCGAGCAGCAGCGCCCGAATCGCCTCCCCCTTCTCCTCCAGCGCCTGAGGCGTGAAGACGAGCACATCGCTGATCAGCCCCGGCTTCTCGCCCGCCGTGTAGAGGACGTTGACGTTCCCCTGCGAGAGCGCGGCGGAGATGTACGGCTCGTAGGTAACCGCCGCGTCCACCTTCCCGGCGATGAGTGCCGAACCGGCGGCATCGGCGGGCATCGGCACCGGCTGGATATCATCCTTCGTCATGCCCACCGTGGAGAGGGCGTAGGTGAGGAGGATGTCGCTCGTCGAACCTTCCTCGTAGGCGACCTTCTTGCCGCGCAGGTCCTCCAGCGAGGCGATTCCCGGCCCGGCAAGGATGGCATCCGCCGCCATCGAGAGGTCCATCACCAGCACCGCCTTCACGGGGACGTTGGCGTTGGCCAGCAGGATGGAGGTGTGCGTGGCGATATTCGCTCCGTCGAACTGGCCGGCGGCGAGACCGGCGTTGAGGTCCTGGTCGGTGTTGAAGGAGACCAGTTCGACATTCAGCCCGCGCCGGGCGAAGAAGCCCTTTTCCTGCGCGATGTACCACGGCCCGTAGCCGATCCACGGCTGCGTCGCCAGCTTGAGCGTGACCGGCGTGGCCTTCTGCGTCGCGGGCGCGGCCTTGCCGCCGCATCCGCTCGAAGCGAGGAGCACACCAATCAGGACAACCGTCAAAAGCAGTGAACGCAAGCGCAACATCTCGAACCTCCTTTGGATTTGGAATAGGCCGAAAACGCAAAAACCCCCCATCCCTGCAAGGATGGGGGGTAAGCGTTTCGTGCTATGAACTTAGGTCGGGGAGTGCGAACGCCGCGCCGCCCTCCTTGCAGAGCAAGGAAGGTGAGCAGGATGATGGTGCTGCTGCGTTCGCAGGGAGAAAATCATCTCGTTCCGACCTCCGAAGTTGCGCCGAGTATGCCACAGCTTGGGGAAAATGTCAACACCTCCGTTTGCCGCCCGCAGACCGTTATGGTAGAATTTGCACATCCCGCAGCGAGGGGGGAGGCTATGAACCGGCAAGGCCCGATCTACGTCAAAGGTCGTCTCTTCTTGGGGCGCGTCGAGGAGCAGGAGCAGTTCCGCGCCGCGCTGAAAAAGACCCTGCACCCGCCGCGCGGTGAAACCCTGCCCTACGTCGTCCTCCTCTACGGCGACGGCGGCGTCGGCAAGACCACGCTGGCCCACCGCTTCCTGGACATCGCCCGGAACGAGCCGCCCTTCGAGGGCAAGGTGTACACCCTCTACCTGGACTGGGAGGCCGAGCGCGAGCGCGATACCCGCCTGCGTGTGGGCAGGGAGCATATCGATGCCGAGACCGTTTTCGATACCCTCTACACCGCCGTCCAGCGGCAAGGATGGGCGAAGAAGTACTTCCAGGCCTACCGCGAGGCGCTGGAAAAGCGCAAGGAGGCCGAACGGCAGGCCGAGGCGGCGTTGAGCGGCGGCGAGGGGCGGGACGACCTGGCCGCCCTGCGCAGCGCGGGAGCGGAGACGCTGGCCAAACTGCTGCGCGTGAACCTGCCCATCGGCGAAGGCGGCGAGAAGCTGGCTCAGGCGTTCCTGGAAGCGGGGATCCGCGTGGGCGCGGAGCAGGCCGCTGCCCTGCGCGGAAAGCTGGAGGCCCGGCTGCGCGCCCGCTTGGGGGTGGAACTGTACGATCTCTACGTCAACCCCCACGAGAGGCTGGCCCGCGCCCTGGCGGACGGCTTCGAGCGGCTGAGTCATCGCCGGGCCGTGCTGGTCGTGCTGGATACCTACGAGATCGTGGGCCGCGCCGATCCCTGGCTGCGGCTGGTGCTGCAGGCCGCTGGTCCCCGCCTGCTGTGGCTCCTCGGCGGACGGGATAACCTGCGCGACAGCCGCCCCTACGGGAGGGGCTACTTCCACGGCTATGCCGAGGACTGGCCCCGCCGCCTGCTGGCCTACGACCTGGGGCAACTGGCCCTGCGCGACGTGCGCACCTACTTTGACGCCACCATCCCCGCCCGCCCCCTTTCGCAGGAGGCGGCCCGCGCCATCGCCCAGGCCACGCGGGGCGTGCCGCTGGCGCTGGTTACCGCCGCCGAGATGTGGGCCAAGGGCGTGGCGCTGGAGGCCATCGTCGGGCAGGAGGACGCACCGGCCCCCGGCGGCGAGATCGCGCGCCGGATGGTCGAGCGCTACCTCCTCCACGCCGTCGAGCCTGGGGACCGGCGCGCCCTCTACGCCCTGGCCCTGGCCCGCGGCGACCTGGACCTGTTGTGTGCCCTGCTCGCTCCGGAGGGCGACGCCCCCTTCGACCTGGAGGCGGAACTGCGCCGTCTGGAGCGGGATTACGCCTCGGTGATGGTCTCGGAGGGGCGGCTGCACGACGTGGCCCAGGACTTCTTCGCCCGCCACCTGCGGGCGCCGCTCCAGCGCCGCTCTTCACCGGTGCCCGGGCTGCTGGCCCGCGCCGAGGCGGCCCTGCGTGCCCGCCTGGCGAGCATCGAGGCCGACTACCCCCTCACTGAGGATCGCTACACCGACGAGGACTGGCGGAACGCGGCCCTCCGCCTGACCGACATCCTCTTTTGGCAGGACGAGCGGAAGGGCTGGCGCTGGCTGCTGCCCCGCTTCGTGGAGAGCCTGGCCTACAGCCGCCCGATGCGCCGCGCCCTGCTGGAGGAAGCGCGGAAGTGGCGCGAGACCTTGAGCGCACGGGGACGCCGCCGTTTGGAGGCCCTGGAGGGCGCGGAGGAAGAGGAGGCGCTGCTGGCGGAGTTGGACCGCGCCCTGGCGCGGGGCGACTTGGGCGGGCCGGGGGAGGCGGAACGGCGGGCCATCTTAGCCTGGCGGCGCGGCGATTGGCTCCGACGCCAAGGCCGCCACGAGGAGGCGCTGGCCGTCTGCGAGGAGGCCGAGCGGGGGCTGCCCCCCGGCGGCGAGGTCCTGCGCGAGCGGCTGGCCGGGTCGCTGTATGACATAGCGGGTGAATTGATGTGGCCGGGAGGGAGGCGCTTTGCCGTCCACCACCCCGACGCGGTGCGCATTCTGCGCAAGGTTACCGCCTGGCTGCCGAAGAAGCAGGGAGCCTGGTACCGGCTGGGGGTCGCCCTGGCTATCGCCGGGCAGAAGGAGGAGGCGATTGAGGCCTACCGCAAGGCGGTCGACCTGGACCCGCAGGACGCCTACCCTTGGAACGGGCTGGGCAATGTGTACCGTGCCCTGGGCCGCCAGGAGGAGGCCATCGAGGCCTACCGCAAGGCGATTGCGTTGGACCCGCAATTTGCCGCTCCTTGGAACAACCTGGGCCTCGTGTACGCTGACCAAGGCCGTCAGGAGGAGGCCATCGAGGCCTACCGCAAGGCGATCGCGTTGGACCCGCAGTTCGCCCACACTTGGAACGGGCTGGGCAATGTGTACCGTGCCCAAGGCCGCCAGGAGGAGGCGATCGAGGCCTACCGCAAGGCGATCGAACTGGACCCGCAGTATGCTGCTCCTTGGAACAACCTGGGCGCTGTGTACGCTGATCAAGGCCGCCAGGAGGAGGCTATCGAGGCCTGCCGCAAGGCCATCGCGCTGGATCCGCAATTGGCCGCTCCCTGGAACAACCTGGGCGAGGTGTACCGTACCCAAGGCCGTCAGGAGGAGGCCATCGAGGCCTACCGCAAGGCCATCGCGTTGGACCCGCAATATGCTGCTCCTTGGAACAACCTGGGCAATGTGTACCGTGCCCAAGGCCGCCAGGAGGAGGCCATCGAGGCCTACCGCAAGGCGATCGAACTGGACCCGCAATTGGCCTACCCCTGGAACGGGCTGGGCGCTGTGTACGCTGACCAAGGCCGCCAGGAGGAGGCCATCGAGGCCTACCGCAAGGCGATCGACCTGGACCCGCAGTATGCCTACCCCTGGAACAACCTGGGCCTCGTGTACGCTGCCCTGGGCCGCTACGAGGAGGCCATCGAAGCCTACCGCAAGGCGATCGCGTTGGACCCGCAGTATGCTTACCCCTGGCACAACCTGGGCAATGTGTACCGTGCCCAAGGCCGCCAGGAGGAGGCGATCGAGGCCTACCGCAAGGCGATCGCGTTGGACCCGCAGGACGCCTACCCCTGGAACGGGCTGGGATTGGTTTACGCGCTGCGCGAGGATTGGGCGCAGGCGGAGGAGGCGTTCCGAAAGGCGGTGGAACTGGAGCCTGACGATGGAGCCTATCGCGCTTCTCTGGCCAACGCCTTGCGCCATCTGGGGCGGGAGGCCGATGCGCGGGAGGAGGAGGCCCGCGCCCGCCCGCTGATGGCCCAGGAGAGCGAGTACAACCGCGCCTGCTTCGCGGCCCTCCACGGCAGGAAGGAGGAGGCGCTGCGCCTGCTGGAGATCGCCCTGCAGAAACATCCGGGCGACCGCCAATGGGCGCGGCAGGACCCCGACCTGCGCTCGCTGCACGACGATCCCCGCTTCCGGGCGCTGGTAGGGTAACCCCTCCCCTCTTTCCCTTTCCTCTCTTCCCTCCCCGCTTGCGGGGAAGGAAAGGGTGGGGTCCTCATTGAAGCCCCCCTGCGATGTGGTATAATACCCGATGGTGCGGGGGGCGTCCCCCGCGTTGCTATGTTGATCCCTTCACATCCCAAGGAGGTTGCTATGTCCAAGCGCAAGATGGTAACCGTGGACGGCAATACCGCGGCTGCCTATGTTGCTCATAAAGTCAACGAAGTCATTGCCATCTACCCCATCACCCCGGCCAGCCCCATCGGGGAGATGGCCGACGCCTGGTCGGCGGAGGGGCAGACCAATATCTGGGGCACGGTTCCCTTAGTGGCCGAGATGCAGGCCGAGGGCGGCGCGGCGGGCGCGATCCACGGTGCTCTGCAGACGGGGGCGGTCTCGACGACCTTCACCGCCTCCCAGGGGCTTCTGCTGATGGTCCCCAACCTCTACAAGATCGCCGGTGAGCTGACGCCGACCGTCTTCCACGTGGCGGCACGCAGCCTGGCGGCGCAGGCGCTTTCCATCTTCGGCGACCACAGCGACGTGATGGCCGCCCGCGCGACCGGCTTCGCGCTGATGGCGAGCTGCTCCGTCCAGGAGGTGATGGACTTCGCCATCATCGCCCAGGCGGCGACGTTGGAGGCCCGCGTCCCCTTCATCCACTTCTTCGACGGCTTCCGCACCAGCCACGAGATCAACAAGATCGAGCAGTTGACGAAGGAAGACCTGCGGGCGATGATCGACGACGAGTTCGTCCGCGCCCATCGTGCCCGTGGCCTCAATCCCGATAACCCCTTCATCCGTGGCACCTCGCAGAACCCCGATGTCTATTTCCAGGGACGCGAGACGGTCAATCCCTACTACCTGAAGACGCCCGCCATCGTCCAGAAGGCGATGGACAAGTTCGCCAAGCTGACCGGGCGGCAGTACCACCTCTTCGACTACGTCGGTGCGCCGGATGCCGAGCGCGTCATCGTGCTGATGGGGTCGGGCGCGGAGGTGGCGCACGATACGGTCGATTACCTCGTCGCCCGGGGCGAGAAGGTCGGCGTGATCAAGGTGCGGCTCTACCGTCCCTTCAGCGCCAGGGACTTCGTCGCCGCGCTGCCGGAGACGGTCAAGGTCGTCGCCGCGCTCGACCGGACGAAGGAGCCAGGCAGCGCGGGCGAGCCGCTCTACCTGGATGTCGTCGCCGCGCTCAAGGAGCAGGGCCGCGAGTCGGTGAAGGTCATCGGCGGGCGCTACGGCCTTTCCAGCAAGGAATTCACCCCGGCGATGGTCAAGGCCATCTTCGACGAGATGACCAGGCCGGAGCCGAAGAACCACTTCACCATCGGCATCAACGACGACGTTACGCACACCAGCCTCGAATACGATCCCTCCTTCAACATCGAGCCGGACGATGTCATCCGCGCCATCTTCTTCGGCCTTGGCTCCGACGGGACGGTCGGCGCGAACAAGAACACGATCAAGATCATCGGCGAGGAGACCGATCTCTACGCGCAGGGCTACTTCCAGTACGACTCGAAGAAGTCCGGCTCGGTTACCGTCTCCCACCTGCGCTTTGGGCCGCGCCCCATCCGCCAGACCTGTCTCATCAGCAAGGCCAACTTCGTCGCCTGCCACCAGTTCACCTTCCTGGAAAAGTTCGACGTGCTGGAGGCGGCCTTGCCCGGCGCGACCTTCCTCCTCAACGCTCCCTACGAAGCGGACGAGGTGTGGGACAAGCTCCCGCGCAAGGTGCAGGAGGAGATCATCGCCAAGAAGCTCGATTTCTACGTCATCGACGCCTACAAGATCGCCAAGGAGGTCGGCTTGGGCGGGCGGATCAACACGATTATGCAGACCTGCTTCTTCGCCCTCTCCGGCGTCCTGCCGCGCGATGAGGCGATCGCCAGGATCAAGGAGGCGATCAAGAAGACCTACGCCAAGCGCGGCGAGGAGGTCGTGCGGATGAACTACGAGGCGGTCGATCAGGCGCTGGCCCACCTCCACAAGATCGAGGTGCCCGCCGAGGCGACGAGCACCATCGAGATGCCGCCCGTCGTCCCGCCGGAAGCGCCGGAGTTCGTGCAGAAGGTTACGGCGAAGATGATCGCCCGCAAGGGCGACGAGCTGCCCGTCTCCGCGATGCCCGCCGACGGCACCTTCCCCAGCGGCACCACGCAGTGGGAGAAGCGCAACATCGCGCTGGAGATCCCCGTCTGGGAACCCGACCTCTGTATCCAGTGCGGCAAGTGCGCGATGGCCTGCCCGCACGCCGCCATCCGCATCAAGGTCTATGACGAGAAGTACCTGGAGAACGCGCCGGCTACCTTCAAGTCCACCGATGCACGCGGGCGTAAGTTCAAGGGGATGAAGTACACCATCCAGGTCGCGCCGGAGGATTGCGTCGGCTGTATGCTCTGCGTCGAGGTCTGCCCCGCGCACGACAAGGCGAACCCGGAGCGCAAGGCGCTCAACATGCACCCCCAGCCGCCGCTGCGCGAGCAGGAACGGCTCAACTGGGACTACTTCCTCAAGGAGATCCCCGACTACGACCGCACGAAGGTCAACGTCAAGTCGGTGGCCGAATCGCAGCTTCTCCGCCCGCTCTTCGAGTTCTCCGGAGCCTGCGCCGGATGCGGTGAGACGCCCTACCTCAAGCTGATGTCGCAGCTCTTCGGCGATCGCGCCGTCGTCGCCAACGCGACCGGCTGCTCCTCCATCTACGGCGGCAACCTGCCGACAACGCCTTGGAGCTACAATGGCGAGGGGCGCGGCCCGGCGTGGAACAACAGCCTCTTCGAGGACAACGCCGAGTTCGGCTACGGCTTCCGTCTGACGTTGGACAAGCAGGAGCAGTTCGCCCGCGAGCTGCTGCTCAAGCTGCGCGACAGGATCGGCGCGGAGTTGGTCGATGCTATCCTCGACGCCGACCAGTACAGCGAGGAGGGCTACCTGGCGCAGCGTGAGCGCGTCGCCGAACTGCGCGAGCGGCTGCAGGCGATGGACGACCCCGACGCCGTGCAGCTCCTCAGCCTGAGCAGCGTCCTCGTGCGCCGCTCCGTCTGGATCGTCGGCGGCGATGGCTGGGCCTACGACATCGGCTACGGCGGCCTCGATCACGTCCTGGCGCAGCGCCGCGACGTGAACATCCTCGTCCTCGATACGCAGGTCTATTCCAACACCGGCGGCCAGATGTCCAAGGCGACGCCGCTGGGCGCGATGGCCAAGTTCGCCGCCGCGGGCAAACCGCTGCCGAAGAAGGACCTGGGGCTGATGGCGATGGGCTACGGCGATGTCTACGTGGCGCAGGTGGCGATGGGCTACAGCGACATCAAGACGCTGCGGGCCTTCATCGAGGCCGAATCCTACCCCGGCACGAGCATCATCATCGCCTACAGCCACTGTATCGCCCACGGCTTCCCGATGGAGAAGGGCTTCGAGCAGCAGAAGAAGGCCGTCCTTTCCGGAGCCTGGCCGGTCTATCGCTACGATCCGCGCCGCCTGGAGAAGGGCCTCAACCCGCTCCAGCTCGACTACAAGGAGCCTTCGCTCCCCATCGAGGAGTATATGTACAACGAGGTCCGCTTCCGCGCCCTGCGGCAGATCCATCCGGAGATCGCCGCCCGCCTGCTCAAGGAGGCGCAGAAGGAAGCGATCCGCCGCTGGAACTTCTACGAGCAACTGGCCTCGCTCGATTACAGTTGGGCCAAGGAAGCCTGACCTTCCCTGTGCGCAAGCCCCCTCCCGTCGTGGAGGGGGCTTCGCCTTTGGGCGCAGGCGACTTGCGGGCGACCCGACCTTCGCCATAATGGGGGGCGAGCACTTCTTCGCGGAAGGAGGGAACGATGGACTTGCAGTTGCGGGAGAAGGTCGTCGTCGTGACGGCGGCCAGCCGTGGACTGGGCTACGCCGTCGCGCGGGCGGTGGCGGCGGAGGGGGCGAAGGTCGCGCTCTGCGCCCGACAGGAGGGGCCGCTCGTCGAGGCGGCGGAGCGGCTCCGCGCCGACTACGGCGTCGAGGTGCTGCCCGTCGTCTGCGACGTGGCCGACGCGGAAGCCGCGCCGCGCCTGGCCGCGATGACCGTCGAGCAGTTCGGCACGATCGATGCCCTCTTCATCAACGCGGGCGGGCCGCCGCCGGGGAAGTTCCTGGACTTCAGGCCCGAAGATTGGCAGGCGGCGATGCGGCTGACCATCGAGAGCGCCGTCCGGCTGGCCTATGCCGTCGTCCCCGTGATGCGACAGGCGGGCGGCGGGAGTATCCTCGCCAACACCTCCGTCAGCGTGCGCTATCCGCTGGATAACCTCATCCTCTCCAACAGCCTCCGTCTGGCCGTGGTGGGAATGGTGAAGAGCCTCGCGCTGGAACTGGGGCGCGACGGCATCCGCGTCAACGCCATCGCCCCCGGCTGGACGCGCACCGAGCGCGTCGAGCAGCTTCTGGCCCATCGTGCCCAGGCCAACGGGACGACGAAGGAGGCGGAGGCGGCGAAGATCGCCGCCGCTATCCCCTTGGGGCGGATGGCCACGCCGGAGGAGTTCGGGCGTGCCGCCGCCTTCCTCCTTTCGCCCGCCGCCTCTTACATCACCGGCGTAACCTTGCTCGTCGATGGGGGGATGGCGAGGGCCGTGCCGTGATCGAGTACACCGCCGGGCAACTGGCCGTCGCTGCGGCGGAAGGACGGCTCTTCCTCCGCGGGCCTGCGGGCGCGGGCAAGACGACGGCTGGCGTGGCGCGGCTTCGCCGTCTGCTGGCCGAGGGTGTGCCCGGACGCGAGCTGCTCATCCTCCTGCCGCAGCGGACGTTGGGGACGCCCTACGTCGAAGCGTTGCGCAGTCCGCAGATCCCTGCCGGGGGCGAGGTAACCGTGCTCACCGTGGGCGGGCTGGCGCGGCGGATGGTCGATCTCTTCTGGCCGCTGGTGGCCGAGGCGGCGGGCTTCGCCCATCCCGAAGTGCC
>JALXBP010000111.1 GCA_026991395.1 Anaerolineae bacterium
GAGGCGAGGGTGAAGGGCACATAGAGGAAGAAACTGAACGGCGGCAGCCGGGCCAAGTCGTCCTTGGTCAGGGCGGGGGTGTCGAAAGCCAAGTCATGCAAATACGAATTCATCTCCTCAATGTATGCGTCATATTGACGGCGGTTGATGAGCGCTTCCACATAGACGGTTTTGGCCAATGTGTTCCACGTATTTTGCTTCCCATCATCTCCATCAGGCTCTCCAACGGTCTGACTCAAAAGGCTGAATCGGGAGTACAAATCACGAACGGGGGCGAAGTTACCAGATTGTCGAACGATGGGGATAAGCTCTTGCTTTCCCCGATTATCGATCTTTCTCCTGGTTACTTTCTTCTCTTTTCGTTCCAATTCCCTCCTTATCCTCGCTTCTGTTTCCGCCCACGGCCGAATACCCAACCGAAATTTTGCATGCCACTCGTAACTCATCTCATTCCTCCATCAGGCTGCGCAGGTAATCCAGGCCGTCGGTGTATCGAGCCTTCGTGTCTCGCTTTGAGTTGAACTCCCTCCAGTGAGAGACACTGCCTAACCCTGTGATCTGTTTATGCAAGATGCTCATCGCATGGTTGCGGGAGAATTTGGGGGACAAGTTGTTGGGCACCCAGCCCCAGAGTCGCAGCGTGCGTTTGTCAGGCAGGAGGGCCATCTTGATTTTGGTGGCCTGGTTGTCGCTCCTGCTGACCTGGCCCAAGAGGAAATGGCGCACCTGGGCCGGGATGCCGCTGCTCCGGAACGCAGCCCGCAGGTCGTATTTGAAGTTGACAAAATCGGATGAGCTCCATGCTTTCTTCAGGCTCACTTGGACGAAGAACATCTCCCGCAGGTCGGGCCAGCGCCTGCTGGGGCCGCGCCGCCCTGTGGAGGCTCGGTCGGCCAGCATCTCGACCCAAGCGTCAACGGTGGGGAGGGTGGACGGAGGCGTCTTCCAGTCGAAGAGGCCGTATCCGAGGCCGGTCTTGGCCCCCAAAGCGGCGTTGCGGCGGATGAACTCCAGGAGGCCGAGGAGCAGGGGGAGCGTTTCCGTGTCACCAGGGCGGCGGGGGAGGATGGTGAGGGCGAGAGTGCCGGAGCGGCCGGGGTCAAAATACCAGGCGGAGGGTTTCCTCCAACGGTTCAATCGTCCGCCGGTCGTTCGGACCTGGCCCCGTCCGGTGGGGGGATAGTCCGGCTGAGTATGGTCGGTGACGGCCAGCGTAAAAGTTTTGGCCCAGCCGGTAGCGCCAAAGAGCTGACAGGCCGGGCAGAGCACGGTGGGGACGTTCTCCGGCGTCACCTTTGCGTTCCGTGGGGGACAGCGGGCATCGGCGTCGGTGGGATCGCAGGCCCAGCCCCCCAGCCCCCGCACGATGGCCTCGTACCACCAGCGCAGGCTGCCAATGATGCCCGTCCCGACCGCCCGGCGCGTCTGTTTGCTGGCGTCGGCGGTCCAGAGCGGGGTCGTCAAGCGCAATGTAACGTGCATATCATCCTCCTACGGCAAGTCATTCCCTGCCAGGGGCACAGGGGCGCGATCCGAAGGGCAACCCGACGAACCGCCTCTCTGAGGCTCCATCCCGCCTACCGGGACTGCTGCTGTTCTACCCGATCTTGCTGCAGCTTGGCAGGAGATTACCGATGTCGGCGACGGGTTTCTATCCCGCTACTGGGATTATCGCTCTTCTAACCCTGTGAACCGATCGAGAAACGCGGCACGAACACGGAACACGCAACACGGAATACGCAACACGGAACAGCCCCCTTCCACCCACTTACCGAGAGCATCGCCCTTCCGCACCGTGAACCAGGCAAACGCAGCGCGCAATACGGAACAGCCCCCTTTCCATCCCGCCTGCCGGGATTGTTGCTTTTCTCCGCGGCCAAGCGCGCAGTGGAGCGGATCAACCTGCCCGCCATCATGTTTCCATCCCGCCTACCGGGATTGTTGCTTTTCTCCTGACGGGGACACCCCGAACGACCGGAATGGGATCGCGGTTTCCATCCCGCCTACCGGGATTGTTGCTTTTCTCCCGCAAGATATGGCCCTCGAATCAGCTTCGACCTCCTTTCTACCCCTACAGCTTGCACATGCGCGTCTCTCACCCACTACCGATAGGGGATACCCTCCCGATGCGACGATCTCGCAACGCCCTGTGGCGGGGGAGATCGTCGCGTTTTGGGCCTCCAAACGGCCCCCGAACGGCCTTTCAACCCCTACATCTGGGGGGTAGTTCCCTCTCACCTGCGACGATCGCCAAACCGCCCTCTACCCCCCAAGATCGTCGCGTTGAGATACTACCGACATTGTACTACGGCTTTTGTTTCCCTGCAAACGCGGCGGAGAAATCAGCGGATGCACCCGCGTCATTCCCATCCCCTGGGTGGTGCGGTGGCCGCTGCCGCACCAGAAGGCGTAGGCGCTCAGGAGGGAGAAGACCGCCCGCTCCCCCGGCTTCATCCGCAAGGCCCGCAGGGTCATCCGGCCCACACAGCCGATGGTCGTGCGGCGTCCTTCGCGCACCGGCACGGTCTTGAGGGTGTAGGCGCTCACGGCCAGCCGCCGACGCGCCCAGATGGCCGTCTCCTCCGGCAGGCGCACCTGCCCGAAAAGCTGCCAGCGGCGCAGCCAAGAGCCGATCAACAGGTTGGGGAGCGGGAAGGGGATGTGCCCCTCCGCCCCGTGGAAGGCGGTCGGGGTCGCCAAGGTAACGCGCCAGCGCATCGGAGGGGAGCGGTCGAGGAGATACCTTTCGGCCAACTGCTGCGTATCGCCGCGCCCGGCCCAGGGATGGGCATCCGCCGTCGTCGCCGTTCCTGTGACCCGCCAGCGCAGCCCTCCCAGCGAGACGATGGCGGGCAAGCGGGGCAGCCACTCCGCCTCCAGGCGGGCGGAAAGGGAGGCGTCCAGCGTCGTGACGCGGAGCCAGGCCCGCCTCCCCGGCTCGACGGGCCTGGCTCCGGATCGAGGGGCGGGCAGCCCCATCAGCGGCGAGAGGGTGAAGGGACGCGGGGCCGAGCCGTCGTGCAGCCGGTCGGCCACGGCCGGGGCCACGCGGCCCCATTGGTCGAACCAGAGGCCGTGGACATCCCGCCCGGTGGCGCGGCGGATGATGCCGCCTTCCAACGCTTCGAGGAGGATCACTGCGGACAGCAACATCGAGAGCCTCTCTTCCCACCCGCCCCGAGCGGGTGATGGTGGCCCCTATTCCCTCCGATAGGGTTTGAGCAGCGCGGCGGGGTAGGCCGCGTTGCGTCCGGCGATGACCAGCGCCGCGATCGTCACGAGGTATGGCAGGGCGAGGAAGGTCTCGTAAGGGATGGGGAGTTGCAGCCCCATCGCCTGCAGGCGAAGCTGGAGCGCGAAGGTGCCGCCGAAGATCAGCGAGCCGAGCGTAACCTTGAAGGGGTCCCAGTTCCCGAAGATGACCAGCGCAATGGCCACCCAGCCGCGTCCGGAGACGATGCCGTGGGTAAAGGCCCCCAGTTGGGCCAGCGAGAGGAAGGCCCCGCCCGCCGCCATCAGCCCCCCGGCGATGACCAGCGCCAGGTAGCGGATGCGGTACACATCCACCCCGGCGGCATCCACCGCCTCCGGATTCTCGCCCACGGCGCGAACCTTCAGCCCGAAGTCGGTATGGTAGAGCAGCCACCACGCCAGCGGGACGATGACCAGGAAGGTGATGTAGGTCAGCAGGTACTGTTCGCCCAACGTTTCCAGGATGGGGATACCTCGGAAGGGGGAGAGGAGCGGGAACGGCTCGATGGAGGGCGGCGTAGAACGTCCGCCGTATTTCAGCCGAAAGGCGAAGAGCGCCAGCCCGCTCAGGAGCAGCGTCAGCCCAAGGCCGGAGACGTGCTGATTGACGCCCAGGGTCACGGAAAAGAGGGCCATCAGCAGCCCGGCGATGATGCCGCTGAGGACGGCGACGGCCAGGCCGATCCACAGCGAACCGGTCAGGTCGGCGACGTAGAAGCCGACGAAGGCCCCGAAGAACATCGTGCCCTCGATGCCGAGATTGAGCACCCCCGCCCGCTCGGCGTAGGTCTCTCCGATGGCCGCGAGGAGGATCGAGGTGGCGACGCGCAGCGTCGCGGTGAGCAAGCTGACGATGAACTCCATATCAGCGCCTCCCTATTCGGATGCGGTAGTGCTGAAGCAGCAGGACGGCCAGCGTCACCAACAGCATCGTGGCCTGCGTAACCTCTCCCAGATAGACGGGGACGCCCAGGACGCGGCTCACCGTCTGCGCACCGGTATCGATGAGGCCGAAGAAGAGCGCGGCAGCCCCCACCCCCCAGGCATTCAGGCCGCCCAAGGTGGCGATGATGATGCCGGTGTAGCCGTAACCGGCGGAAAGCGCATCGATGAGGTGGTACTGGATACCGGCCACCTCGCAGACGCCCGCGATCCCCGCAATGCCGCCGCTGATGAGCGCGGCGGCGAACATCGTGCGCTCGACGGGGATACCGGCGAAGCGTGCCGCCGACTTCCCCAGGCCCACGGCTCGGAGCTTCAGGCCGAAGGCGGTATGATTGAGCACGTACCAGAGCACGATCAAGGTGAGGACGGCGATGAGGAAGCCGAGATTCAGCCGCGAGCGGGCCGCCAGCTTGGGCAGATGGGCGGAGGCGGCGATCTCCGGCGATTGCGGCCACCCCGACTCCGGATCACGCCAGGGGCCGTTGAGCAGTGCGCTGACGATGTAGGCCATCACCGAGTTGAGCAGCAGCGTCGTGACGACCTCATCCACGGCCCAGCGCACTTTCAACCAGGCCGGGAGCCACGCCCAGGCCATCCCCGCCAGGAAGCCGCTCACCAGGAGCACGAGGATGGCCAGCGGGACGGGCAGACCGCCGACGAGCAGCCCGACGCCCGCCGCCGCGATCGCGCCCGCGTAGAGTTGCCCCTCCGCGCCGATGTTGTAGTAGCCGCCGGAGAAGGCGAACGTTACGGATGCGCCGGTGAGGATGAGCGGCGTGGCGGAAACGAGCACCTCGAAGAGGCTGAAGCGGCTGGAAAGGGGCGCGATGAGGAAGTAGTAGTAGGCCCGCAAAGGATTGGCGTGGCCCCAGAGAATGAGTCCTGAGGTCAACAGGAAGGTGCCGCCCAAGGCCAGCAGAGGGATGAGGAGACGGGTGCCGAGGGGCGGCGTTTCACGCTTTTCCACGGTAATCCAGCGGCTCACGGCAACACCTCCTCGCGCGCGGCACCGGCCATCATCAGGCCGAGCCGCTCCACGTCGGCCTCCTGAGCCGGCAGGATGCCCACGATCTCCCCTTCGTAGATGACCGCGATGCGGTCGGAAAGGGCGAGGATTTCGTCCAAATCCTCGGAGATGAGCAGGACCCCCGCCCCCCGTTCCCGCTGGGCGAGAAGCTGGGAGCGCACGTAGTCGGTCGCCCCGATATCCAGGCCACGGGTGGGCTGCGGCGCGATCACCACCTTGGGTTTGCGCGAAAGGACCCGCGCCAGCAGCAGCTTCTGCATATTGCCGCCGGAAAGCGTCTTGGCGCGATCGGTCGGCCTGGCCTTGATCTGGAACTGCTCGATGAGACGGCGGGCGTGGGCGATGATGGCCTGGCGGTCGAGGCGGCCCTTTTTGACGAAGCGCGGCAGCGTCTCCAACGCCATATTGTCCGCCACGGAAAGCTCGCCCACGATGCCCTCGTGCCGATCCTCCGGGATGCGACCAACACCGGCGGCGTTGAGTTCGGCGGGCGAGGCCCCGGTCATGTCGCGGCCTTCGACCAGGAGACGCCCCTCCGTCGGGCGGCGCAGACCGCTGAGCACCTCCGCCAGTTCGTGCTGGCCGTTGCCCCCCACCCCGGCGATGCCGAGGATTTCGCCGCTGTGAATCGTCAGGGAGACCCGCTTCAGCGCGGGCAGGCCGCGGTCATCCACCGCGCTGATCCCCTCCATCCGCAGGAGCGGCTCGCCGCGACGGGCGCTCGTCTCGCGGCGCACGCCGAAGCTCTCGCGCCCGACCATCATCCGTGCCAGCGCCTCCTCGTTCGTCGAGGCCGTGCGCACGGTCGCGATGGCCTTGCCGTCGCGCAGGACGGTTACGCGGTCGGTGATCGCCATCACCTCGGCCAGCTTGTGGGTGATGAAGATGACCGAAAGCCCCTCGTGCTGAAGCCGCCGAAGCGTGGCGAAGAGCGCTTCGACCTCCTGGGGCGTGAGGACGGCGGTCGGCTCATCCAGGATGAGGACGCGGGCGTGGCGGTAGAGAGCCTTGAGGATCTCCACCCGCTGGCGCTGCCCGACCGAGAGGTGGCCGACCTGCACCGCGGGGTCGATCTCGAGGCCGAAGCGACGGGCGGCCTCGGCGACCTCCTCCGCAATGCGTTGGCGGTCGAGGCGGAAGCCCTCGTTGAAGCCCAGGACGACGTTTTCCGCCACCGTCAGCGTGGGGACGAGGGCGAAGTGCTGCGTGACCATGCCGATCCCCAAGGCGATGGCGTCCTTGGGCGCGTGGATGGTAACCGGTCGGCCCTCGACGCGGATCTCCCCCTCGTCAGGACGGTAGAGGCCGTAGAGGATGCGCATCAGCGTCGTCTTGCCGGCACCGTTTTCCCCCAGCAGCGCGTGGATCTCCCCCCTTTCCAGGTCGAAATCCACGTGGTCGTTGGCGACGAGTGAAGCGAAGCGCTTGGTGATGCCGCGCATCTCGATGATTTTCATGCAAACCTCCAGTTGCGTGGGATGGTGGAGCGGCGGGACTCAGCCCTTAGGCAGAGAGCAGGCGGAGCATCGCCCCGCCTGCTCTCATCGCGCAGTTCAGTCGCTGACGGGAGGAGCTTCGTCAACGTCCACGCGGAAGGTGCCGTTCTTGATCTCCTGCTCGCGCTGCTGAACCAGTTCGAGGATATCCGCTGGGATCTTCGACTCCATCCCGTGGAAGGGGGCGAGACTGGCCCCGCCCTTCGCCATCATACTGAAATCCTTGAGGTCTTGCGCCGTGTAAGCCCCCGCCTGGATCTGCTTGATGATGTACTCGACGGTGGGGGTCATATTCCAGACCGGGCCGGTGAGGACGTGGTCGGGGCCAAGCTCGTACTGGTCGCTCATGTTGCCGAAGGCCAGCACGTCGCGCTCGACCGCCGCCTCGATGACGCCGAAGCGCTCGGCGAAGAGGACATCCGCGCCGGAATCGATCTGCGCCAGCGCCGCCTCCTTGGCCGCCGCCGGGTCGAACCAGCTATTGATGAAGGTTACCAGCACCTTCGCATCCGGGTTGACCTCTTTGACGCCCTGGATGAAGGCGTTGACGATGCGGTTGACCTCCGGCACGGGGTAACCGCCCACCACGCCGATGACGTTGGACTTCGTGACGCCGCCCGCGATGAGGCCGCAGAGGTAGGCCGGTTCGTGGATCCAGTTGTCGAAGACGGAGAAGTTGGGATCGACCGGCCCGAGGCCGGAGCCGAAGACGAAGGCGATCTCCGGATAGTCCGCCGCCACGCGCCGCACCGCCTCCTCGTTGCCGAAGGCATCGCCGAAGATGGCATCGGGCTTCTGCTGCTCGGCCACCTCGCGCAGGACGCGCTCCATATCGCCGGAGTAGCCGACGTCGTCGGTCCACTCGTAGCGAATCTTGCCCTCATCGGCGGCCTTCTGCAGCGCGGCGTGGATGACGCCGTCCCACGGCTCCTCGATGGGCGTGGCATAGACGGCATAGATGAAGGGGACTTCGCTCTTGGCCTCCTCACCGCCGCCGGAACAGGCAGTCAGGCCGATAATGACGAGCACCATCACGATTGCGGCTGCACGTTTCCAGATCATAGCTCTCTCCTTTCTCGTGCTCAAAGATGAACGCAAAGACACACGGAACAACGACAGACACCGCTCGAACCTTCTCGACGCCGACATCACCTCCTATCGTGCAAAGTTTGGGGCTGCGCTTCGCGCCCCTGCGTGCCGTTTTCATATCTTCCGTGCCCGATGCGCACCCGACAGTGCACGGACAAACGGGGAATTTTAAGCGAGAGCCGGAAGAGCATAGGCATGCTAATTATACTGAAGCGGCGTGGGGCTGTCAACGCCATTTTCTGATGCGACGGTCGCCCGACGGCATAGGCTATGGTATAATCATCACGCATCATATCCACAGAAAGGAGCATTGCCATGGCTTACGATCTGCTTATCCGTCATGCCCGCACGCGCACGCACCAGGGAGAGGTGGACATTGCCATCGAGAGCGGTCGTATCGCGAAGATCGCGCCCGCCGTCGCCGGAGAAGCGGCGCAGATCATCGACGCGGACGGCTCGCTGGTGACCCCCTCCTTCGTCAACGGCCATCTCCACCTGTGCAAAGTGTACACCCTGGCGATGATGGACGACGAGGCGCTCAACGCCTACGTCGCCGGAGGGATGGGTGGCGCGATGACGGCCATCGAATTGGCGGCGCGCGTCAAGGCCAAATACGATGAGCGCTGGATCATCGAGAACGTCCGCCGCGCGCTCGATCTGGCGCTCAAGTTCGGCAACACCCACATCCGCGCCTTCGCCGACACCGACACCAAGGCGCGCCTGGAGGGCGTCAAGGCGTTGCTGCGGGCGCGAGAGGAGTACGCCGGCAAGGTGGAGGTGCAGGTCGTCGCCTTCCCCCAGGACGGCGTCGTGCGCGACCCCGGAGCCGAGGAGTACGTCGAAGAGGCACTCAAGATGGGGGCCGATGTCGTCGGCGGCATCCCCTGGATCGAGTACACCGACGCCGACGCGCAGGAACACATCGACCGCATGTTCGCGCTGGCGAAGAAGTACGACAAGGATATCTCGATGCTCATCGACGATGCCGGTGATCCGGGGCTGCGCACCCTGGAGATGCTGGCCGTCACGACCATCCGCGAGGGATGGCAGGGGCGTGTTACGGCGCAGCACGCCCGCGCGATGGCGCTCTACCCGGAGCCGTACTACCGCAAGGTGGAAGCGCTGCTGAAGCAGGCGGGCATCGGCATCGTCAGCGATCCGCAGACGGGGCCGCTCTACGCCCGCGTGCGCGACCTCTACGCGGCAGGCATCCCCGTCGCCCTGGGGCAGGACGACATCGCCGACGCCTACTACCCCTTCGGGCGCAACAACATGCTGGAAGTCGCCTTCCTCGCCGCCCACCTGATGTGGATGACCAAGCGCGAGGAGATGGAGATCCTCTACGACCTCATCACCACGCAGGCCGCCCGTGTCCTCGGCATCGAGGACTACGGCCTGGAGGAGGGCAAGCGGGCCGATCTCGTCGTCCTCAACGCCGGGAGCGTCTGGGAAGCGATCTGGAACCACGAGGCCCCGCGTTTCGTCATCAAGGACGGCAAAGACGTAACCCTGCGATAGCCCCGCACGCACGCCGCCCCCTCGCGTGGACGAGGGGGCGTTTTCGTCTCAGGCGGCGGGGATGAAGAGGGCGGAGAGGGCGGCGGCCTGCTCCAGCACCAACTGCGTGGCACGCTCTTGCTTGTCGGGGGGATAACCGTACTTGCGCAGGAGGCGCTTGACCAACGCCCGCAGGCGAGCACGCACGTTCTCCCGCTGCTCCCAATCCACGGTGGCGTTCTCGCGCACGATGCGCACCAGTTCCTGGGCAATCTGACGCAGCGTTGCGTCGCCCAGCACTTGGCGGGCGCTTTCGTTATCGGCCAGCGCGTCGTAGAAGGCCAGCTCCTCCTCGCTCAGGCCCAGGGCTTCACCGCGACGGTCGGCCTCACGCATCTCGCGGGCCAGGGCGATGAGTTCCTCGATGACCTGGGCCGCCTCCACGGCGCGGTTTTGGTAGCGCAGGACGGCCTGTTCCAGCAACTCCGAGAAACGGCGGGCCTGGACGAGGTTCCTCTGCCGCCGTGTGCGGATTTCACCTGCCAACAGCTTGCGCAGCAGTTCAACGGCCAGGTTCTTGTGGGGCATGCCGCGCACCTCGGCCAGGAAATCCTCGGAGAGGATGGAGAGATCGGGCTTGTCCAGCCCGGCAGCGGCGAAGATACCCACGACCCCTTCGGGGGCGACGGCACGGGCGACGATCTCCCGGATGGCGTGATCCAGTTCCTCGTCGGTACGGACGCTTTCCTCCCCAGGGGTGCGTTTGACCAGGGCCGAACGGACGGCCTGGAAGAAGGCCACGTCATCCTGGATGCGCAGGGCCTCTTCGTGCGGGACGGCCAGGGCGAAGGCTTTGGAAAGATCGCGCACGGCCTGGACGAAACGCTCCTTGCCCCGAGGCTGGGCCAAGATGTGATCCTGGGCCGGGGGCAGGAGACGCAAGCGGGTTTCGGGATCGTCGCCGGACCAGGCCGAGCGGTCGAAGCCGTGGAAGAAGTCACAACATATCTCGTATTTTTCCAGCATCACGGTTACGGCTTCCTCCTGGTCGATCGCGGTGCGCCCGGTGCCGCCGCTGCGCGTGTAGGTCTCCAAAGCCCGCTTCAGATCGTGGGCCAGGCCGATGTAGTCCACGACCAGGCCGCCGGGCTTGTCGCGGAAGACACGGTTGACCCGCGCGATAGCCTGCATCAGCGTATGGCCGCGCATCGGCTTGTCGAGGTAGAGTGTGTGCAGCGGCGGGCAATCGAAGCCGGTCAACCACATATCCCGCACGATGACGATCTTCAGCGGATCGTCGGGATCGCGGAAGCGGCGGGCGATGGCCTCGCGGCGGGCCTTGTTGCGGATGTGAGGCTGCCAGGCGACGGGATCGGAGGCCGAGCCGGTCATCACGACCTTGATCACACCTTCGTTGTCGTCCTCGCCGTGCCATTGAGGACGCAGACGCACGATCTCGTCGTACATCTCCACCGCGATGCGGCGGCTCATCGTGACGATCATCGCCTTGCCGTCCAGAGCCTCCAGCCGCTTCTCGAAATGCTGCACGATGTCCTCGGCAACCATGCGCAGCCTCGGCGGGGCACCGACGATGGCCTCCAGTTGCGCCCACTTGCTCTTCAGGCGCTCCTTGCGCTCGACTTCCTCCCGTTCGGTAACTTCTTCGAAGGCCGCGTCAATCCGGGGCTTGATGCTTTCGGGGAGGCGCAGTTTGGCCAGACGGCTTTCGTAGTAGATGGGCACCGTCGCGCCATCCTCCACGGCGCGCTGGATGTCGTAGATGGAGATGTAATCGCCGAAGACCTGACGGGTGTTGCGATCTTCCAGTTCCAAAGGGGTGCCGGTGAAGGCGATGAAGGAGGCGCGGGGCAGGGCATCCCGCAGGTGGCGGGCGAAGCCCTTCACGAAACCGTATTGGCTGCGGTGGGCCTCGTCGGCGATGACCACGATGTTGCGCCGTTGGGAGAGCACGGGGTAACGTCCCCCCAGAGTTTCGGGGAAGAATTTCTGGATAGTGGTGAAGATCACGCCCCCGGCCTGGCGCTCGGCCAGTAACCGTTGCAGGTGCTCGCGGCTCTCGGCCTGGATGGGTTGCTGGCGCAGCAGGTCGTGTCCACGGGAGAAGACGCCGAAGAGCTGATCGTCCAGGTCATTGCGGTCGGTGAGCACCACCAAGGTGGGGTTCTGCATCGCCGGTTCGCGGGCCATACGGGCGGCGTAGAAGAGCATCGTCAAGCTCTTGCCGGAACCTTGGGTATGCCATACGACGCCAATGCGCCCGTCTCCCGGTGCGCCGCCGGGCTTGCGTCCCGCCTCGTAACGGCCGGAGGTTTCGCGGAGGCCGGATGACGGTTCGAGCATGCGGGCTGCCCGTAGCGTCTCCTGAACGGCCACCCGCACGGCGTGGAATTGATGATAACCGGCCACCTTCTTGCTCAGATGACCGCCATCGTCTTCGAAGAGGACGAAATCCCGCAGCAGTTCCAGGAGCCGCGCCGGAGCCATGGCCCCTTTGAGCAGCACCTCCAATTGGGGCCGTCCGTCGTCTTCCACCCCCTCACCTGAAATGGTGCGCCACGGCTTGAACCATTCCCGCCCGGCGGTCAGCGTGCCCATGCGGGCCTCCAGCCCATCGGAGATGATCAGCAGTTCGTTGAGGGCGAAGAGGGTGGGAAGCTCGGCCTTGTAGGTCTGGAATTGCCGGTAAGCGCTCCAGAGGGTGGCCTTTTCGTCCACGGGGTTCTTCATCTCGATGAGTACCAGCGGCAATCCGTTGACGAAGAGCACGATGTCGGGCCGTCGCCGATGCCGGTCTTCGACCACGGTGAATTGATTGATGGCCAGGAAGTCGTTGGCTTCCGGATGCTCGAAATCCACACTCCGGACTCGTACCCCCCGGATGCTGCCGTCGGGACGCCGTACCTCCACGGGGATACCCTCCACCAGCATGCGGTGGAAGGCGCGGTTGCGGGCTTCCGGCGTTGCCCCTTCGGGGCGGGTGAGGCGACGGGCGGCCTCCTCCAGTGCCGGATAGGGCAGGTCGGGGTTGAGCGCGGCCAGCGCGTCCATCAGCCGGTAGTGCAGCACCACCTGGCGGTAGTCGTCCCGCTCGGCCATTGGCTCGCCGGGGGCGACCTCAGGACCGTAGGCGGTCTGCCAGCCGGTGGATTCCAGCCAGGCCAGGGCCACGGTTTCGGCTTCAGCTTCGGTCAAGCGAGTCATAGCGGGTTCCTCCGTAGATGGCGGGGCGGACTACAACAGACGTTGCAGATCACCGGCCCAGGGGTCTGGGGCGATGGCGTGGGCATTGTAGCGATCCAGTTGCCAGCGTGAAGGGTTGGCCGCGATATAGCGCCGGATGGCGTGCAGGGCGCGTTCGTTGCGGATGATGTGTTCCCAATAATTGCGTTGCCAGACGGGCATGCCGGGGGTGTCCCGCAGGGCGTTGATGCGTTTGGTGGCGATGGATTTGAAACCCGCGATGAATGCCCCCAACGAACGCGGCGCCGGGCCGCGTGGTGGTGGTGGTAGGGGCGACCGGCCGGGGGAGATCGATGTAGGGGCGACCGGTGTAGGGGCGACCGATGTAGGGGCGACCGGTGTAGGGGCGACCGGTGTAGGGGCGACCGGTGTAGGGGCGACCGGTGTAGGGGCGACCGGTGTAGGGGCGACCGGCCGGTCGCCCCTACTACGGTCCCGATCGACGGCATGGTCGTCCGTCCCCACGGGCGGATCGGCCACATCCACAATCCACACAATGCCGTGGATGTGATTGGGCATGACCACGAATTCCTCGGGGAACAATTCGATTTCGGCGCGGATCTCCGCGGAACGGAACCATTCCTCGCGCACGATCTCGCCCGGCGGATTCAACCGCATCTCCCCCTCCACCACCTCGCCAAACAGACATTCGCGCCTGTGCGTCACGAGGGTCACGAAATAGGCCCCCGTCCGGGTGTAATCGTATCCTTTCAGGCGGATGGAGCGGCGATGATGTTTTTGGGGATCATATCTCATAGTGCCTCCTCCAGAATCTTTTCCGCATCCGGCACGCGCACTTCGCCGGAGATGAGCTTGGGGAGGAGGGTATCGCGCAGGGCGGCGAGAGTGCGAGATTGTTCCTCAAAAGACCGAATTTTAGCATCAAAAGGATACATCTCATCTTCAAACAAGGATACCAAGTTATGCTTAGGCGCTATATTTGGTAAGTCATGAAACTGCTTCTTGTTTATAGCTCCGAATACTGTCCCCCCTGCCTCGTAACGTCTAAATAATTCACCAAGCGCACGCATCGCGTAGTAAGTGTAAGAGCGACTACCAGATTTATGTCTAACTGCTGCTACACCACGGCCAATAGCGCAGGTTTCATATGCCATATTGATATCACCAACGGGAGCACGAACGCTGACAAGAGTATCACCAGCATTTACAACACGCTTCGGCGCGGTGCAATAAACGCGATTGGTAGGATAGCGAAACCCAAAGTCACGCCGTCCTTGGAAAAAAGGTAACCCATGTCCGATTTCATTATAAGTCGAGCCCGGCGGAGATTGCCCCATCGTAATGTCAAATTCGTCCCCTACTTTAGACGCTCGCCACCCCGCCGGAATCGGCCCGAGTTCCGAATCCACAAAGCGGTCGGGGAAGAGACGCAGGGTCTCTTCGGACAGGCCGAGAGCGCCGGGATTCTCGCGATAGTGCGCGGCGTGCTCGGCGAACTTCTCCGGGACGGGATTGCCCGCCTTGAGGGCGTTGACCACCACCGGGTCGAAGTCCACGAACCAGGACTTGAAGAGCGCCTGCGCCATTGCCTCCAGTGTCTCGTTCATGCGGCGGTTGAGTTCGATCTTGTCATCGAGCGTGCCCAGAATGCGGGCGATGGCGCGTCGCTCCTTCCGATCAGCGGGATAATGGATATGAATTCTATTTAGGTTGTGCTGATTCAGCTTGGCCTGTACAGAGCCGCTCATATAAGGGCGAATAGCAACGGTAGAAAGAGCGTAGTAAATAAATCTGGTATCCTCGTCGGTTTCGCCTCTTAGGACATGAGCATGATTATTCACCCAGAACCGGCCATTAACGAGTTGCAAGAATGGTTTACCATCTGGCCGCTCCACTGAGCCATCCTCAGCTATCAGTAGATAAAGGCCGTCGAACAAGTAATCGTCCACATAATCCATAATGCCTGTGGCACCATAATATGGATAAGGCCCCGGCCTCTTTTTTCGCTCTCGCCTGGAGAGAGGAATCCGGAGTGAATCGAAATTCTGGACTACATTGCCCAACTGGACCTTTCGCCACTCACCCCCCATAACCCAGCACCTCGAGATTCTTCCTGATCTCCGCTTCCAGCCGGCGGCTTTCCTCGAACTGCTCGTAGAGCGTGGCGGTCAGTCTGGCCATCTTCTCCTCGAAAGGCTCGTCGTCCTCCTCCCGCTCAGCCACGCCGACGTAGCGGCCCGGAGTGAGCACGTAGCCGTGTTTGCGGATCTCCTCCAGCGGAACGCGCTTGCAAAAGCCGGGGATATCCTCGTACTCACCCGCGCCGGATTCGCCGCGCCAGGCGTGGTAGATGCGGGCGATCTCCGCGATCTCCTCGTCGGTCAACTCCCGATGGGTGCGATCCATCATCCGCCCCATGCGACGGGCATCGATAAAGAGCACCTCACCCCGCCGGGAGCGCAGTGCCTCTCGCTGACCGCGCGGCGGGCGGCCGCTCTTGTCGCGGGCGAGGAACCAGAGCGCCGCCGGGATCTGCGTCGTGTAGAAGAGCTTGTCGGGCAGGGCCACGATGCAGTCCACCAGGTCGGCCTCGACGATCGCCTGACGGATCTTCCCCTCGCCCGACTGCTGCGACGAAAGGGAGCCGTTGGCCAGCACGAAGCCCGCATAACCCGTCGGGGCCAGATGGTAGATGATGTGCTGGACCCAGGCGAAGTTGGCGTTACGCGCCGGAGGGAGGCCGAACTTCCAGCGCTTGTCGTGGAGCAACCGCTCGCGGCCCCAGTTTTTCATGTTGAAGGGCGGGTTGGCCAGGATGTAATCCACCTTGAGATCGGGAAAGCGGTCGTTGAGGAAGGTGTCGCCTTGCTCGACCTTGGCATCGATGCCCCGGATGGCCAGATTCATCTTGCAGAGCCGCCACGTGGTGTAGTTGAGTTCCTGGCCGTAGATGCTGATCTGTGCCCGCACCCGTCCTCCGTTGCCGTTGCCTGTGGCATGGGCCTCGACGAAGCGCACGGACTGGACGAACATACCGCCCGAACCGGCACAGGGGTCATAGACGCGCCCTCGGAAAGGTTCCAGCATCTCGACCAGGAGCTTGACCACCGATGCCGGCGTGTAGAATTCGCCCCCCTTGCGGCCCTCGGCGCTGGCAAACTGCCCCAGGAAGTACTCGTACACCCGTCCGAGCACATCCTGGGCCTTGGCCTCCCCGCCGCCCACACGGATATTGCTGATCAGGTCGATGAGCTGGCCCAAACGATGCTGATCCAGCGAGGGGCGAGCGTAATCCTTGGGCAGCACGCCCCGCAGCGAGGGATTGTCCCGCTCCACCGCCTCCATCGCCTCATTCACCAGGCCGCCGATCCCCGGCTGGCGAGCGTTCTGCTGGAGGCGTTCCCAGCGGGCCTCAGGAGGTACCCAGAAGATATCGTGCCCTCGATACTCGTCGGGGTCTTCGGGGTCGGCGAAAGGCTCATGCTGCAACTGCGCATAACGTTCCTCGAAAGCATCCGAGATGTACTTGAGGAAGATCAGCCCCAGGACGACGTGCTTGTAATCGGCGGCATCCATTGAGCCACGTAACGTGTTGGCAAGCTCCCAGAGATGCGCTTCATACCCCAAGGTGCTGCCGTTCTTGGGCTTTCCTTTCGAACGTCGGCGTCCCATAAAATGTCCTCCTTGATGGTAGCGCGTGCAGTATAGGAAGATTCCCGAACTCTGTCAATGCCTCCAACGGACCTTCAGAGAGGAGTATAGAGATTGGGTGTGAGCCTCCTGCACGGCCGCTCGCATCCCATTCATCGGAGACGCCTTTTCTTTGCCCCCTTTGCCCAATCGACATTCTTCGCTATCATAGAACAAGGAGGCACAGTATGGCGATCGAGCTGCTCTCTATTGTCGTCTTCACCTTCGCCGTCGGCCTGCTCGTGCTGGGAGCCATCACCTGGTGGCTGGAGCGCGGGCTGCGGCGCAACTTCGGCCTGGCGATGATGGCTGCCGCCCTGCTCATCGCGGCCTTCTACGCCTTCCTCGGCAGCCGGTGGTCCATCGCCCTCTTCGGGCACCTGGTCATCGCCGTCGATCTGCCGCGGCTGATGTTCACCGCCCTGATCGACACGGTGGGCGTCGTCCTGGGACTGGGCATGGCCGCAGCGATCTTCCTCTGGGCATCGCGCCACCTCGTCCATCCCGCTGTCGGCGAGCGGCAACTGGCCGCCATCCTTGCCGTCATCCTCGCCCTCGGCCTGCTGCTCAGTTGGGTTGCCGTCCTGATGAGCCGCTGATATCCTGTGCGTCCGAAACACGCAACACGCAATACGGAACACGCAACACGGAATACACAACACGCCGACGTCATCCGTCATCCTAAGGAGGAATCTGATGATCCACACCCGTGAGGATTACGAAGCCATGGAGGACCAACTCCTCGCCCCTTACGCCCTGCGTAGCCGCCTTTCGCGCGGGCGCGAGTACCCTGAGCCAGAGCATCCCTACCGCAGCGCCTTCCAGCGGGACCGGGAACGCATCCTGCACACGACCGCCTTCCGCCGCCTGGAGTACAAAACCCAGGTCTTCATCATCCACGAGGGCGACTACTACCGCACACGCCTGACCCATACGCTGGAAGTCGCCCAGATCGGGCGGGCAATGGCCCGCGCCCTGGGGGCCAACGAGGACCTGGTCGAGGCCATCTGCCTGGCCCACGACCTCGGCCATCCGCCCTTCGGGCACGCGGGCGAGGCGACGCTCAACCGGCTGATGGCCGACCACGGCGGCTTCAATCACAACGTCCAGTCGCTGCGCATCGTGGAAAAGCTGGAGCGCCGCTATCCCGACTTCCCCGGACTCAACCTGACGTGGGAGACGCGCGAGGGGATGGTCAAGCACGAGACGGAATACGACCGCTCCGACGCCTCGCGCTTCGAGCCGGACAAGCGCGGTTCGCTGGAAGCGCAGCTTGCCAATCCCGCCGACGAACTGGCCTACACCGCCCACGATCTCGACGACGGCCTGCGTTCCGGACTCCTCCATCCGCGCGACCTGGAGGGCGTGCGCTGGTGGCAGCGGCTGAAGGAGAGCCTCGGCTGGGACGGGAGCAACTTCGACGAGATGCTCCGCCATCGGCTGGTGCGTCGGCTCCTCGGCCTCCTGATTACCGACCTCATCCAGGAGACGAGCCGACGGCTGGACGAAGCCGGTTGCGCCTCGCCGAACGATGTGCGCTCGCTGCCGGAGAATGTCGTCGCCCTTCCGGCGGAGACGGCGGCGATGACCCGCGAACTGAAGCGCTTCCTCTACGAAAACCTCTACTACCACCCGCGCGTCGTGCGCATGCAGACGAAGGCCGAGCGCGTCCTGGAAGCACTCTTCGAAGCCTACATCGCCGAACCGCGCCAGCTTCCGCGGGAGGTGCAGGCGCAGATCGAGGCCGGCGATCGCCCCTTCCACCGCGTCGTCTGCGACTACATCGCCGGAATGACCGACCGCTACGCTCTGCAGGAGTACGCCAAGCTCTTCGATCCCAACGTCAAAGTCTGACCGCCCCCGCAGAACGCCCCATAGTCAAAGCCCCCTGGTCTCAGGGGGCTTGGGGAAAGAGCCGCGTGGAGCAACGCGCCGCGTTACGCGCCGCGCTACAGCATCGGGCGGAACTTGTAGCCGTAGATGATCGTCCCCTCCTCGCCACGGGCGCGGAGCTTGCGCGTAACCATCTCCACCTTCATCCCGATCTCCACCTCGTCCGGGGCGACGTCGGTCAGTTGGGCGGTAACCATCGGCCCCTCCTCCAGCTTGACGAGCGCCACGGTGTAGGGGACGTAGGCTTCGAAGCCCTCCGGCGGGCTGTAGACGGTGCTGAAGCTGTAGACCTCGCCCCGTCCGCTGAGCGGCTTCGGCTCCTTGGCCGGTTTGCCGCACTCCGGGCAGATGTCGCGCGGCGGGAAGATGACCGCGCCGCAGTGAGGGCAGACCTCGCCCTCCAGCCGGTAACGCTGTCCACGCAGACGCCAGTTGTCGGCTACCTTCTCGATCATCGCAGAACCTCCTCTTCTTGCTTTCAGACCATTCGTTCCAGAATGTGGGTGATGATGGTCGCGCCGCTGCCGCCGATGTTCTGCGTCATCCCCAAGCGGGCGTTGGGAATCTGGTTCGCGCCCGCCAGGCCGCGCAGTTGCAGCGCCGCTTCCACGACCTGATACATCCCCGTCGCGCCGACGGGGTGCCCCCGTGCCTTCAGCCCGCCCATCGTGGCGATGGGGATGCGCCCCGTGCGGGTGATCTCGCCCTCCACGGCCAGCGCCACGCCGCGCCCGCGCTCGGCGAAGCCCGCCGCCTCCAGACTGAGCGCCGACATAATCGTGAAGGCATCGTGCAGTTCGAAGAAATCGATCGCCTCCGGCCCGACCCCCGCCGCCTCGTAGGCCTTGCGCGCCGAAAGCCGCGCCGCTTCCAGCGCCAGCGGGTCCTTGCGGTCGTGGACGGCGACGGGCGCGGTCGCCACCGCCGAGGCGCGGATGAGCACCGGCGCGGGGCTGAGCGTGCGGGCGTAGTCCGCAGGCGCGAGGACGACCGCCGCCGCCCCGTCGCTGACGGGCGAGGCATCGAGCAGCCCGACCGGGGTGGCGATCATCGGGGCCTTGGCGTACTTCTCCGGCGTGATGCGGAGGTGGAACATTGCGTTGGGATTGTTCATCGCGTTCTCGTGCGCGACGACGGCGAAGTTGGCGAAATCCTCCCGCTTCCAGCCGTACTCGTGCATGTAGCGGCGCATCAGCAGGGCGTTGAGGGCGACGAAGGAGACGCCCTGGCTCACCTCGTATTCCGCATCCGCCGCCATCGCCAGGGCGGAGGTCGTCTCGCGCCCGGAGGTGTCGAGCATCTTCTCCACGCCGACGACGAGGACGAGGTCGGCCATCCCGCTGGCAACGGCCAGCGTCCCCACGCGCAGCGCGGCGGAGCCGGAGGCGCAGGCGGCCTCGATCTTCATCGCCTCCACGCCGCGCAGCCCCAACGCATCGGCGACGAGTGCGCCCAAGTGCTCCTGCCCGGTGATCTCGCCGGACATCATATTGCCCACGTAGAGGGCGTCCACCTTCTCCAGGTTGGCATCGCGCAGCGCCGCCAGGGATGCCTGAAGGGCCAGGTCGCGGATGCCCAGCGACCAGTGTTCGCCGACCTTCGTCTGTCCAATGCCGATGATGGCGACCTTTCGCAAGGGACACCTCCTACTTCATCAGGATTTTGCCGCGATAGCGGACGTAGAGCGCGTAGTCGATCTCCACGCGGCGGCGGATGTACGCCTCCACCGTGGGGGCGAGGTCGCGCCGCGCCTCGATCTTCTCCGTAACCTCCCAGACGAAGGCGTCGGAGCCTGCGCCGGAGCCGAAGCTGACCAGCAGGATGCGGTCGCCGGGGCGGGCCACGTCTAACGTGGCCGAGAAGCCGGTGATCGCCGCGCCCGCGTAGGTGTTGCCGATGCGGCCGCTGAGCAGGCCGGGCGCGATCTGCTCCGGCGTGAAGCCGAGCCGCTTCGCCACGCGGCGGGGGAACTTGACGTTGGGCTGGTGGAAGACGGCGTAGCGGAAGTCGGCGGCGGTCATCCCCATCGCTTCCATCAGCGCCCGCGCCGCCGATTCGATGTGGTGGAAGTAGGCCGGTTCGCCGGTGAAGCGCCCGCCGTGGCGCGGGTAGTGCTGGTAGGCCCGCCGCCAGAAGTCGGGCGTGTCGGTTACGTAGGAAAGCGAGCCGAGACAACGGGCCAGGGCCTCCTCCGCCGGGCCGACGATGAAGGCGGTACCGCCGCTGGCCGCCGTGTACTCCAGTTGGTCGCCGGGGCGTCCCTGCGCCGTGTCGGCCCCGATGGCGAGCGCGTAGTCACCCATCTCCGAGCCGACCAGCCCCATCGCCGCCTGCAGTGCCTCGGTGCCGGCCTTGCAGGCGAACTCGAAATCCGCCGCCAGATGCCACGGCGTCGCGCCGATGGCCTCCGCGACGAGCGTCGATGCCGGTTTGACGGCGTAAGGCGGGGATTCGCTCCCCACCCAGACAGCCTGCAGTGCCTGCGAGGGGATACCGGCGCGGGCCAAGGCGTTCCGCGCCGCCTCTATGGCGATGGTAACCGTATCTTCGTCCAGCCCGGCGACCGCCTTCTCCTCGACGGGGCCGCGCCCGCCGCCCTTCCAGACGCGGGCGATCTCCGCGTCGGACAGGCGATACATCGGAATGTAGGAGCCGTAGCCGACGATGCCCACGGCCCGACGGGACCGCATCACTTTGACCTCTCCCATAGCACCTCCTACCGCGTTCGTTCTTCCAGGATGCGCCGCGCTTCGTCGATGCGCACGATACCGCGCTCGACCATCGCCTCGGCGACGAGGTCGATCAACTCGCCCCTGGCTCCGGCGGCGATGGCGACCTGCCGCGCGTGCAGCGTCATATGGCCGCGCTGGATGCCCTCCGTCGCCAGTGCCCGCAGCGCGGCGAAGTTCTGCGCCAGCCCCACGCTGACGATGATCTGCGCCAACGCCGCCGCCGTCTCCACGCCGAGCACCTTGAGCGCGGTGCGCACGGTCGGATGGACGCGCGTCGCGCCGCCGACGATGCCCACCGCCATCGGCATCTCTAACGTGCCGACGAGATGGCCGCGCCCGTCGCGCCGCCAGGTGCTCAGACTGGTGTAGCGCCCGTCGCGGGCGGCGTAGGCGTGTGCCCCCGCCTCGACGGCCCGCCAGTCGTTGCCCGTCGCCACGACGACGGCGTCCACGCCGTTCATAATCCCCTTGTTGTGCGTCGCGGCGCGGTAGGGATCGGCAGCGGCGAAGGCCCAGGCCGCCTCGATCCCCTCGGCGACGGCTTCGCCGGAGAAATCGTCGAAGGCCAGCGCCTCCTCGGGGATGACGACGCGGGCGCGGGTGAGGCGGTGGTCGGCGAGGTTGCTGAGGATGCGCAGGAAGACCCGTCCGCCGCTCAGCGCCTCGATGCGCGGGGCAAGCCGTTCGCAGGCGGTGTTGACGGCGTTGGCCCCCATCGCGTCGCGCACATCGTAGAGCAGGTGGATGACGACCATCGGGCCGCGCGGCGAGTCGAGGACGCGCACCTCCAGCCCGCGAGCGCCGCCGCCCAGCCGCAGGAGGACGGGATCGACCTCGTTGGCGGCGGCGAGCAGCGCCTCGCGCTCGGCGAGGATATCCACCCGCGCCTGCCACGGGTCGGGCGCATCCACGACCTGAATCTGTCCGATCATCACCGGCTCATCGCTGTTGGCGAAGAAGCCGCCGCCCGCGCGGGCGATCTTGGCCGCCAGCGAGGCCCCGGCGACGACCGACGGCTCCTCGATCGCCATCGGGACGAGTACCTCGCGCCCGTTGACGATGAAGTTGGTGGCGATCCCCAAGGGCAGGCTGTGCAGGCCGACGACGTTCTCGATCATATGGTCGGCGACCTCCGCCGGAAGCCCGGCGGCCAGCGCCTCGATCTCGGCCTCGTCCAGCGCGGCAAGCGCCGCCAGTTTTTGGCGGCGTTCTTCCAGGGAGAGATTGTAGAATCCGGCAATGCGGGACGTTTTGCTCATGCTCTTCCCTCCGTGCGGCCTTCATCATACCACGGCGAAGCTCTCAAAAACTATCAACTGCCGCCGGGGACAACTTCGTTGTCTCCATCCCCCTTTGTGGTAGAGTGGCGGCACCATCCGGAAGGGGGTTCGTGTATGCGGCGAATTGCGTGGTTGTGGCTGGTGCTTCTTCTGCTGAGTGCGGCGCTGGGTGGCTGCGCCAAGCTGCAGGAGGTGCTTCCCCAAGCAGAGCAGCCGGTGGAGGACCCGCTTCGGCTCTACCCCACCCCCACCCCCTGGCCGACGGCCCTTTCCACCGCCGCCCGCATCCGCGAACGCGGCACGATGATCGTCGGCATCCGCTATGACCTCGAACCGCTCTCCTACATCGACAGCACAGGGCGGCCCGCCGGGCTGGAGGTCGATCTGGCCCACGAACTGGCCCGCCGCTGGCTCGGCGACGCCTCCGCCGTCGAGTTTCGGCAGGTCCGCTCCGACACCGCCTTCCACCACTTGGAGCAGGGCGATGTCGATTTCGTCCTCGCCGGTATCGTGCACACGCAGGAGGCGGAGGACAAGGCGGATTTCGGGCCGGTTTACTTCTGGGACGGGATGGCCATCCTTACCTTCCCGGAGACGAATATCACCGCCTTAGGCGATCTGGCGGGACACACGGTCGGCGTCCTCGGCTGGACGGAGAGCGAGCAAGCCCTGCGGGCGGCCACCGACATCTCCCTGACCGTCGAGAGCTTCGACACCTTTTCGGAGACGGTCGCCGCGCTGGAACATCGCCAGATCGAAGCCTACGTCGATCTCCGCCACCGTCTGGAGCGAGCCAGACGCGCCGTCCCCGCCTCGATCATCGTCGGGCAGTTCACCTTCCTCCCCGTTACCCCGCTCTATCCGGAAAACGATCCCTTCTTCGCCAATCTGCTCACCCTCACCTTCCAGGATATGGCCCGCGACGGCACCCGCGACCAACTCTACGCGCGGTGGCTGCCCAACAGCGCCCCGCCTTCCCCGCCGCCGTGGCCGGGCGAGATCGCCGCGCCGCCTTTGAGCCAGGCTCCCCGCGATCGCGCGCCGGGCGGGCTGCTCGACGGCGTCCGGCAGCGCGGCGTGCTGGAGGTCGGCTACCTCCCTCAACATTGGCCCTACAGCGCCGACCGCGGCGATGGCGTGCAGACGGGCTTCGAAGTCCACCTCATCGAGCGGGTAGCGGAGCGGTGGTTCGGCTCACGGCAGGCTGTAACCTTCGTGCCGGTTACGGAGGAGGATGCGCTCAACCGCCTGCAGCAGGGGGAGATCGACCTCCTCTTGGGCGGATGGATCCATACCCGCGAGGGCGAACTGCAGTACGACTACAGCCTGACGATCTTCGATGACGGCGTGAGCCTCCTCTCGCCCGCCGCGGACCCCGTCCCGACGCCGGAGGCGCTGGAAGGACGGACGGCGGGGGTCATTGCCGGCAGCGCGGGGGAGATGGCGTTGCCCACGCTGAACGCGCGACTTGGCACGGTCATCAACGTGGCGACCTATCCCGACGTGGAGACGGCGGTAGAGGCACTGCAGCGGGGTGAGATCGCGGCCATCCTCGCCGAACGTTGGCTCCTCCTCGATCCCTTCTACCACGTCGGCGGCTTCTACCTCAGCGACGAGCGCTTCACCACGCGCCCCGTCGCCTACGTCGTGCCGCAGGGGAACAGCGACTTCCTCGATCTGCTCGATCTGACGCTGGCCTCGCTCCGCGCGGACGGCACCTACGAGGAACTCTACCGCCTGTGGTTCGACGACCCCATCCCGCCCGCCGATCCCTGGCCCGGCGCGCCGGTGATCCCCCTCTCGTTGCATTAGGAGGCGCGGCGCACAGGCGGCGTCTCCTGCCGACGGTAGAGCGGCTTCGGGTGCACCGAGAGCGCATCGCGGATGCGCTCCACGTGCTTGGGGAGCGTGTTGGCCGGGAGCGCATCGGGCGGGAAATAGGCGCAGCGGCTCGCCTCCTCCGTCGGACGGAGCCTCCCTCCGACGACGCGGCAGCGGAACGTGAGGACGAGATCATCGCTGTAGCTCTTCAGGTAGAAGCCGAGCAGCCTCTCGACGACGACCTGCAGGCCGCACTCCTCGCGCACCTCGCGCACGACCGCCTCGTTGGGCAATTCGCCCCGTTCCACCCCGCCGCCGGGCAGGTTCCACCACGGCATATCGCGGCGCAGGCAGAGCAGCACGCGCCCCGCCTCATCGGTGATGACGGCGAAGGCTCCCAAGGTGAAGGCAGCGCCCATCAGCCCTCCAGCCAGCGCAGCGCGGCGGGATCGATGGCGAAGGCCACCGTCTCGTGCAGCGACGGCACGTTCGAACCGGCGGGCAACGTCAGATGGAGCAGGCTCTCCCCGCCCACCGCCAGCGCGACCAGGTAGGTCGTCCCGTGGAAGACCCGGCGCACGATACGCCCGCGCCACGGCCCTTTCCCCACGTGGATGCCCCAGCCGTGGATGAGCAGCCAGCCACGCCCGCCCCGCGCCCCGGCAGGAGCGGGCAGCAACCCGAAGGGCACCTCGACGCGCCCTTCCCGCCCGCCTAACGAACGGGCGGGGAAGAGGTTGCGCAAGCCGAGGAAACGGGCGACCCAGCGCGTGCGCGGGCGATCGTAGACCGCCTGCGGCGGCCCGCTCTGCACGATGCGCCCCTCGTGCAGCAGGAGCAGCCTGTCGGCCAGGGCGAAAGCCTCCTCCTGATCGTGGGTTACGGTCATCGTCGTCGTTCCGACACGCCGCAGGATGAGCGGCAGTTCGTCGAGGAGGCGCTCGCGCAGGGTGCGGTCGAGAGCGCCCAGCGGCTCATCGAGAAGAAGGAGGCGGGGGTTGGGGGCCAGCGTGCGGGCCAGCGCCACGCGCTGCTGCTCGCCGCCGGAGAGGGCCTGGACGTCGCGGTCGCCGAAGCCGTGCAGGCCAACGAGGTCGAGCATCTCCGCCACCCTCGCCGCGATGCTCTCCCGAGGCAGGCGCTGCATCCTCAGACCGAAGGCGATGTTCTCGGCCACGGTGCGATGGGGGAAGAGGGCGTAGTCCTGGAACATCAGGCCGATCCGGCGGCGATGGGGCGGCAGGCGCGTAACCTCCTCGCCGTCGAGGATGATGGCGCCCTTTTCGACAGGCTCCAGACCGGCGATGACGCGCAGCGTCGTCGTCTTGCCGCTGCCGGAAGGGCCGAGCAGCGAGACGATCTCCCCCCGTTCGACGGTGAAGGAGAGGCCGCGGAGAAGGGGTTGGCCGCGATAGCGCTGCTCGATCTGCCGAACCTCGAGGAAGCTCATCGCTCCTCAGCCAGGCGCGGCACGTCGCTGATGAGCATACGCAAGCAGCGCAGCGAGAGATTGAAGCGGGGCACTTCCGCCTCGTAAGCGCGGTAGGCTTCCCCGAACTTGCGGCGGGCCTCCGGCTCCTCGACCAGGAGAACGAGCGCTACCATCAGCAGCGCCTCCAGCGGAGCCACGATGAAGATGAAGGTCGGCGAACCGAGGACAAGGCCGAAAGCCAGGGGGACGAAGAAGAGCGCCAGGTGCATAGGGTGCCGCATACAGCCGTAGATCTCCTCGCGGACAAGGCGGTTGGTCTCCAGGCGCGGCAGTTCGCCCTCGCGTCCGTAACGGGCAAGGATGCGCCCCGTGTGGCGGGCAGCCCGCATCACCAGCACGAAGAGGAGGAGGCCCAAGGCCGCCGTGACGAGGTGCCACAGCCATCCCCGCCGCCATGCCGCGAAGAGGTGCGCATCGCCCCAGAGGCTCAACGCCGTTCCTCCAACGATCAGCCCAATCCAGAAGAAAATGCGGCCTTTGGTGCTCATAGCGCCTCCCCGGCGGAAGATGGTCGATGAAAAGGCCCGCAAGACCTCTCCTGCGGGCACTGTCGGGGCAGGCGGATTTGAACCGCCGACCTCCTGGACCCAAACCAGGCGCGCTGCCAAACTGCGCTATGCCCCGCCGCACACCTTATACCCCGAAGAGAGAGCGCGTCAAGAGCGGCGCTGGTTGTTTTCTCCAGACAAACCGCTATACTTCGACACGCCTATGAAGATGGTAATCCGTTTCGACCATGTCTCCAAGCGCTTCCGGCTGCACCATCACAACCGCACGCTGAGGGAGATGCTCGCCGCCCCCTTCCGAAAAGCACACGTCCAGGAGGAAGAGGCGTTCTGGCCGCTGCGCGACCTGAGCTTCGAAGTCGCCAAAGGAGAGACGGTCGGGATCGTCGGCCCCAACGGCGTAGGCAAGAGTACCATCCTCAAGCTGATTGCCCGCATCCTCGAACCGACGAGCGGGACGATCACGACGCACGGGCGCATCGGGACCTTGCTGGAGCTTGGCGCAGGCTTCCACCCCGACCTGAGCGGACGGGAGAATATCTACCTCAACGGCGCGGTTATGGGGATGGATCGCCACGAGATCGAGCGGAAATTCCCGGCCATCGTCGAGTTCGCCGGACTGGGGCGGTTCATCGATATGCCGGTCAAGCACTACTCCTCCGGGATGTACGTGCGCCTCGGCTTTTCGGTCGCCATCCACGCCGATCCGGACATCCTCCTCATCGACGAGGTGCTGTCGGTCGGCGATGCCGAATTCCAGCGCCGCTGCCTGGAAAAGATCGACGAACTGCGCGAGAACGGCGTAACGATCCTCTTCGTCTCCCACGCCGCCGAAGCGGTACGCGCGGTCTGCTCACGGGCGCTCTGGCTGGACGAGGGGAGGCTGGTCGCCGACGGCCCGGTGGATAGCGTCGTGATGCAATACCTCGACGAGACGTGGCGACGCCAGGAGGGCCGCCCCACCGTTGCCCACAAGGGAGCGCACCGCTGGGGCAGCGGGCGGGCGCAGATCACGGCGGTACACCTCCTCGACAGGGCCGGCGAACCGCGCCAACAATTCCACACCGGCGAGCCGCTCACCGTGGAGATGCACTATCGCGCGGCGGAGCGGATCGTGCATCCCGTCTTCGGCATCGCCATCCATCGCCGCGACGGGGTGCATATCGCCGGGCCGAATACACACTTCGACGCCTTCGAGATTCCTTTCATCGAGGGGGAAGGCGTGGTGCGCTTCACCGTTCCCGCCCTCCCTTTGCTCAAGGGACTGTACTTCGTCTCCGTGGCCGTCCACAACGAGGCCGATACGGAGATATTCGATTATCACAACCGTATGTACGCCTTCCGCGTCCTGGAATCGGCCAACGTGGGTTACGGGCTGATGAGGCTGACCGGTCGATGGTCGCTGTCTGCGGATGTCGGCTCCGAGGCGGGTCGCTATGCTCCCTGAATCGTTTCGCGTCCTCTTCGTCAGCGGCATCGGCGGTGCCACGCGGCGCTATCGCTGCGTCCACCTGCAGGAGCAGTTGGCTCTGCAGGGTATCGAAAGCACCTTGCGCGAGGCCAACGATGCCCATCTGCTGACGGAGGTGATGGACTACGATCTCTTCATTCTCCATCGGGTCCCCTTCACCCCTCTCATCGAGCACCTCGTGGAGATCGCCCACCTGCGTGGCAAGCCCGTCGTCTTCGAAACCGACGATCTCCTCTTCGACCCGGCGACGGTCGAGCACATCACCTTCATCGATGGCCTTTCCCCGCAGATGGCCTACCGATTCCGCACGAACCTGGCGCGGATGGCGGAGACCTTCCGGCGTGCCGACTGCCTGCTGACCACAACGACCTTCCTGGCCGAACAGGGGCGACGGTTCGGCAAGACGGCCTACGTACACCGCAACGGGCCGAGCGCGGCGATGTTCCACCTTGCCGAGGCGGCCCTGGCCGAGCGCAAGGCAGCCGTTCCGGAGAACGATGAGACCGTCGTCCTCGCTTACTTCAGCGGCACCGCATCGCACGAGCGGGATTTCCGCACCATCGTCGAGCCGCTGAGCCGTATCCTGCGCACCTATCCGCACGTCTGGCTGCACATCGGCGGCTACCTTGAACTCGACGAGGCACTGCGTCCCTTCTGGCCGCGCATTCGGCAGACCCCTTTCGTCAGTTGGAAGACGCTTCCCTCCATCATCGCCGGTACGGACATCAACTTGGTTCCCCTGGAGGCCGACAACCCCTTCTGCCAAGCCAAGAGCGAGATCAAGTTCCTCGAAGCGGCGCTGGTGGGCGTTCCGACCATCGCCACGCCGGTTGGGGCCTACGCTCACGTCATCGACAACGGCGTGAACGGTCTCCTCGCCGACACGCCGGAGGACTGGTTCAATGCGATGCAGCAACTCATCGAAGGGGCAGCGCTACGGCGCTCGATGGGAGAGGCGGCACGGCGCACTGTTTACGAATCCTACACACCGGCCAAGCAGGCCAAAGCGCTCATCGCGACGCTGGAGGCAATCACGACGCGCTTCGGCGGTTCCGCCATCGAGCCGACGGCCCTCGAAAGCCGTTTCATCACCAGCATCGAGCACTACGCCGCCTCGATGGAAGCGGAGCGGGAGGAGCGCGAACAGCAGATCGCCGAACTCCGCCACACCCTGCGCCAGTACGAAGCCCATATGGCGGCGATGAAGCGGCAGATCGACCGTGTGGAAAGCACCTTGCAGCAGATTCAAGCGGGCCGGGTGATGCGGTTGATGAACGGCTTGCAGCGGCGGTGGCGCAGGCTGAGGGGACGAAGGAGCCATTCGGAACGGCAGGAGAGGTAGCCTACTTCGACAACGCCCGTGCCCGCAGCCGCAATCCCACCCACCGCAGGTAGCCGAGGCTCTCGCGAACCAGCCCTCGCACGCCCTCATCCCGCACCAGCCTGATAGCCTGCACCATCCGGTCCCAGAAGCTCTTCTGCTTCGTCCAGATCGGCAGCGGGCGTTCCCCCGTCAAGCCGAACGAAGGATCAGCGTAGAACAACCCCAGTACCAAATGCCCCTTCACGGGACGGCCGTTGCGCGTCATCTCCGCACCAGCGACGACGGCCTTGGGGAAGTGCCAGAACGTTACCGCATCTCCGGCCACAGCATGCGGGGCCTCGATGGTGAGCGTGTACCTCTTGCCGCGAGAATCGGGAAGGGGCGCGAAGACGAAGGAGAGGTAACCGCGATTGGGCACCAGGCTGGCATTCAGGCGCACCACCGCCACCTCCTGCCCGCCTTCCCACAGGCGGAAGAGGAGATCGCGCGTGTTACGCCGATCGTAGGCATAGACGAGCAGATCAATGCGACAGAGGCCATTCTGCCGTGCGACGAAGCGCTGGCCAATCCGACGTCCACCCCGCACCTCCCCCACCGTCCGCACCGGCGCATCGTTCAGCAACAAGCCGCTTTCCACGCCCGCCAAGCGCCGCAATCCTCCCCTGAGCCGGGCCATTCCCCGCCGCCAGAGCCGTCGGCGCTCGGCGTGCAGGCCGTCCAGACGCCGCTGCTGATCGAGGGGCAGCTCATCGAAGGCGGGAAGCGGCGGGAGCTTCGCAAAGCGATGGGGCAAACGGGCATGCCGCAGGGGAGGCAGCTTCGCTTCGAGAATAGCTTCGACTTTCCGCGCCGATTTGACCCACGACCGCTCCTTGACCTGCCGATAAGCCTCCTCGACCAGCCGTCGGCGCAGCGGCTTATCCTCCAGCAGACGCAGCACGGCATCGGCGATAGCCTCCGGCGTCGGTTCGGCGAGGAGGGCGTTGACCTCGTGCTCCAGCACACCCATCACCGTCTCGCGGTCGAGATCGACCACGGCACACTTGCAGGCCATCATCTCCGGCGGAACGAGCGAGCAATTGGTCGGCGAAAGGACGATGCCGACCTCGCAACTCGAAAACAACTCGGCAAGCTCCTCCTCGGTGAGGATGCCCTCGTTGACGTAAGGGAAGGGGAGCGCGTAGGAGCGCAGTTCCGTTTCCGGCGTGCCGTAGAGGACGATCTCCACATCGGGACGGCGCTCGTGGATGATCGCCAGCGCCTCCGTCCCGATGGGGAAGAGCCGCCGCGGCGTCGAAGGGCGGGCGTAGAAGCAGATGCGCGGACGTTCGGGCTTCTCCACCGCCCGCGGGTAGTAGATGGTGTGATCAACGGCCAGATCGAAGTAGTCGGCGTCGGCTCCATACCACTCACGCAGCCGCTTGGTCAACCATCGCCCCAAGGTGATGGCGGGAAAGCCCATCTTGTAGGTCTGCTCCGCCCGCAGGTATTCCGTCCCCATCGGGAAGAAAAACGGCTCCCAATCCTGCACAAAGTAGAAAATCCTGGCCGAAGTTCGCGTTCGATCGACGAGATAGGCCGTTGACCAATGGGTGAGCATCACGACGTCCGCCTCCGCCATCGTCGGCGGCCCCCACTTGAAGAGGTGGGCTTCCAAGCGTCCGAAGTGGCGCTCCACGAAGGCCCGGATTTCCGGATCGCTCTTGTCCAACAGGTGCACACGCGGCACGACGTAGGCGTGGATCCGATGGCCAAAGCCGGCCAGCAGATTGATCATCCGCACGATGTCGCGATGCCCGCCCGATCCCGGCAACGGCTCGGGGAAGATCCAATTGAGGATCAGGGGAGCCTTCTCCGATGAGGCCGCCTCGCGTTCGCGGCGCTTCCCATCGCGGATACGCTCCAGCGTCTGCAGGAGCGTCGGGGCCAGGGCCTGCGGACTGTATCGCGCCAGCACGTCGGCCCGTGCCGCCGCGCCCATCCGGCGGCGCAGCCCCGCGTCGGCAACGAGCGCCTCCAGCTTATCCCGCCACGCGGCCACATCCTCGGCCAGGAAGCCCGTTTCGCCATCACGAATGGCGAACTCGAAGGCCGCCGTCCGGCTGGCGACCGTCGGCACGCCAACCACCGCTGCCTCCGTGTACTTGATCTCGCTCTTGGCCTCGCAGTAGGGATTGCCCAGCTCCAGCGGCGCAATGTTGATGTCGAAGCGGCGCTGCACCGCCAACCAGCGGGACCACGGCACCGCAGGCAGAGAGCGGATGCGTTCGGCAAAGGGACGCAGCACCTCCGGCAGGGGCGCAGGCGCTCCCCGGTGGAGATCACCAACGATCTGCAGTTCCACTTCAGGATGCGCCGCCATCACCGCCGCCAGTGCCTCGGCGGCTTCGGCAAAGTCGCGACGATGGGTTGCCGTCCCGCTGCCGTACCCGATGACGACGCGCCCATCCTCGGCACGAGGCTCGGCCAGCAGACGTTCGGCCTCGGCGATCATCCATCCGCTGAGGCCGTTACGATGGACAAAGGCCGCCTTGCCCAGCGCACGAACGCGGTCGGCCAGGTAAGCCGTGGAGGTCGTGACGGCATCGCTCGCCAGGATGGCGCGGCGATAGCGCCACACACCGGCGTAGTAGAGCACCGCCTCATCGTGCCCCATGGCGCGCACAGGATCGATGCGCTCGACGATGGCCGGTTCGAAGACGAGATCATCGACATCGAAGACGACAGGGATCCCCCGGCTGTGTGCAGCCTCGATCAGGCCATCGAGGACAGGGCCGTAAGCCACACGGTAAAGGTAGAGGAGATCGTGTTCGATCAGTTCATCGAGCAAGCGCCGGAAATCGGGGACGAAGTCCCGAACGGTGCACCGTGCGCCAGAGGCGGCCAGTTGCTCCTCTTTCTGCAGAACACGATATTCGAAGGTCGTGCCGGCACGGCAGCCACTGAGCAGATAGACGGACAAGGGCATCGTTGTCTCTTCACCTTGGTGGAATCTCCCATCGAGGATGGGCGGGGGGAATTATACCACGGCGATGAGAAATCCGAAAAAGTCCTCAGATAAACCGATGGTATAATCCAGGGGAAAGGACGAACGATGACCCGTCTGCTCCTCATTGCCAACGATGTCTTCGGTGAGCACATGGCCGGACCGGCGATCCGCTACTGGGAGATGGCCCGCGCGTTGCGCACGCGGTGCGAGGTCATCCTGGCCATTCCGCCCTTCGTCGCCGAAGCGAGCCATCCTCCGGCCCGCCCGTGGATCCGCCGCTGCACGGACGAAGCGCAGTTACGGGCCTTGGTCGCCTGGAGCGAGATCATCGTTACCCTGGGCATCGTGCCGAGGCTCTACCCCTTCATCATACGGGCGGGCAAGCCGCTGGTGATCGACCTCTACGATCCCGCCCTCCTGGAGGAGCTGGCACGCCATCCCCAATGGGCGATGCACCGGCGAGTGGGGTCATACGCCCGCCGCCTGGAAGCGATGTGGCATTCGCTGCGGGCTGGGGACTTCTTCCTCTGCGCGGAGGAGCGGCAGCGCGACTATTGGCTGGGGATGCTCTCGGCGGCAGGGCGGCTCAATCCCTACACCTACGACGACGATCCGAGCTTCCGACGCCTCATCGACCTGCTTCCCTTCGGCCTGCCCGCGGAACCGCCGCAGCATCGGCACCCCGTCCTCAAGGGACACCATCCCGCCATCGGCGCGGCGGACAAGGTCATCCTCTGGGGGGGCGGTCTGTGGCCCTGGTTCGACGCTCCGACGCTCGTGCGGGCGATGCCGCATATCCTGAAGGTGCGATCCGATGTCAGGCTCCTCTTCCTCGGCGTGCAACGTCCGGGCCATCGCGCCCCTTCCCCCACCGTCGAGGCCGTTATCGCGCTGAGCCGCCAGCTTGGGCTGGAGGAGCACGTCGTTTTCGGCGACTGGGTTCCTTACGCCGAGCGGGAAAATTACCTCCTGGAGGCCGATGTGGGCGTGAGCCTCCACCTCGACAATGTGGAGACGCGGTTCGCCTTTCGGACGCGCCTGCTGGACTACCTCTGGGCGGGGCTGCCCATCGTAGCCACGATGGGCGATCCTCTCGGCGAGCGATTGGCCGATGCCGACCTGGCCATACCGGTAGCGCCGGGCGATGCCCGCGGCGTGGCGCAGGCCATCGTGCAGGCGCTGGGAAGACCCCGTGAGGCCGTGCGGCGGAAGGCGGAGGCGCTCGCCCCCCGCTTCTACTGGGATCGAGTCGTGCAGCCGCTGGTGGATTTCTGCAACGCCCCGCATCTCGCAGCCGACAAGGGGAAACCGCCCTTCATCCTCACGCGGAGCAGTCGGCGGACACTGTGGGAGAAGGTGCGCTTCGCCTACCGCACCGGCGGGATCGAAGCGCTCATCGCCGAGCTACGCAACCGCCGCGCCTGACGGGACAGGGGCCTCCTTGACGGCCACGACAATGTCCTGGTAGCTCAGGAAGTTCTCCCGCCCGCACCACGAACCGTAGTGGATCGGTGGAGAAAGTCGCAATCCAGCCGCGGAAAGCAGGGCGAAGACCGCCTCCTCCTCGTAGGCCACGGCGGCTTCCGGATCGCGTGTGCTGAGCGTCAGACAGCCTTCGACCTCGTAGCGGAACGGCAAGGTACTGCGCCCGGCACGGATGAGCGCCTTCGATTCCTCGTTGAGGACGAAGAAGGTCGCCATACACCGCCCGCCGACCTTCAGCACACGGGCGATCTCGTCGAGATAGTGCGCCACATCTCCGGGCAGCATATGCGTGAAGACGGAGGTCAGGAAGACGAAGTCGAAGAAGTCATCCTCGTAGGGGAAGCGGAAATCCCGAGGCCGAACGGTTCCCCGCGGATTGTAATGCCTGTTGTAGATGTCCACGTGCCGGAAGTGAAAGTGGCCAAACTGCGGCGTGATGTGCGTCCGGCACCAGCGGATCTCCCGCGCGATGATGTCGAATCCCCAGTAGCCCCCCTTGGGCGAAAGGTACTCCGTGAGAGGAATGGCCATGCGCCCCACACCGCAGCCGACATCCAGGACGCGGTCGTCCGGGCGCAAGCCCCCCAGTTCGATGAAGTAGCCCATAAACTCGCGACCGACCTTCTCGAAACCGCCGCCTCCGACCATCCCCGTCATCGATTTCGGCGGGACGAGGCTGTCTGCGCCCGCCGTGAGGTGATAGAGGAGATCGCTCGGCAGGTAGTAGAGCCGACGCAGCAACAGCCTCAAGGAACTCGGAAGCGTGCTCAGCAGACGTTCGATCATCTCTCCTCCTTCTCCGACCTCGTCGGCGAACCCGACCGCGGGACGAGGGAACGGAGCTTGGCTTTCAGGATTGAGCGCAGCGGCGGCTCTCCCAGCTCATCGATGAGCATCGCATCGAGCGCGGCATCATCCACGACCCGCGCGGCCAGGATGGTCCGTCGCTGCCGCAGCAGGTAAGGCAGGGAGATCGCCCAGGCGACGATACCGGCCAGCGCGGCCAGCGGGCGTTTGTACACCAGGAAGAAGTACAACTGCCCGTAGAGCAAAGTGCGGCGGTGCCGCCAGAGGAGCGAAAGGGGGATATTCTTGGTAAAGAGGGCCAGGCGATTACGCATCATCAGGTAAACGTAACGCGAACGGGCAATCCCCGCCCCGTGGCCGTGGTGCAACACCTCCGCCCGCGGTTCGTACAGACAGCGATAGCCCCTCAGCCTGGCCCGCAGCCCCACATCGATGTCCTCCAGATAGCTGATGAACCACGCATCGAAGCCGCCGATCTCCTCGAAGAGCGAGCGCCGATAGAGCGCGGCTCCGGCGCACGCCGAAAAGACCTCCATCGGCTCCGCGAAGCCCGCGGCATCATCCCCCTGTCCGCGTTTGCGGGCCGAACCGTACCAGCTCAGCGTATCACCGGCGGCATCGATACGCCGGGGGTCCTCCAGGTTGAGCATCCGGGAAGCGACACAGGCAACACCATCGTCGCGTTCGATCGCCCGGACGAGATGCCAAAGCCATTCCGAACGTGGCCGCGTATCGACGTTGAGGAGGGCGACGTAAGGCCCATCTGCCTCGGCAATTCCGGCGTTGACGGCAGCAGCGAAGCCGCGGTTGCGGGGAAAAGCGATGATCTCGACATCCGGGTAGTGCTCACGGACGAAAGCCACCGACCCGTCGCTCGAACCGTTGTCCACGAGGATGGTGCGGAACGCCTTGTACCGTTGTTCGCGCAATCCCCCCAAGCAGCCGTCGAGCCATCGGCGCGTGTTCCAATTGGGGATGATAACCGTCGTCTCCGCCATAACCGCCTACCGCCAAGCGCCCGCCGCACCCATCAATGCCCGCGCAGGACGAGCGGCAGGTAGACGGGCTGTACGATTCGGCATCATCCTGCACCTCCTGATCTCAAGCCAAGCGAAGGACGCTCCGATAGACCGCCCGAAACGAGGCGAGCATCGCCTCCTGCGAAAAGGCCGGGCGAGCGGACTCCAGGGCCGCGCGGCTGTAGCGAGCATAGTCGCTCTGCAGCCTTTCCACTGCCTCCAGGATGGCCTCCGCCGAAAGCTGCTCGACGACGACGCCACATCCGAGCCGCTCCACCGTCATCGCCATCGGAATCGCCCGGCTGACGAGCACCGGCTTGCCCGCGGCCAGCGCTTCCATCAGCGAATGCGGATAGGCTTTGACGATCGTCGGCGTGGCGGCCAAGACGATGGCCGCGTGCATCTCTCCCAGCAGCGCATCGACATCCACCAGGCGATCCAGCACGCTTACCTGTGAGGCCACGCCCATCGCCTCCACCCGGCGGGCCATCTCCTCCGCCAGAATGCCGCGCCAGAGGAAGGTCAGCCGCAGCCGCGGCGCCCGTCGGGCCGCCTCCAGCAGGGCGAGGACCCCCTTGCTGCGGAACTGCTCTCGGCTCCAGGGAGCCGAACCGACCAACAGGTGGAAGGTCGTCCCCAGCGGCTTCGGCCTCGGCGTGAACCGTGCCGTCTCGATCCCCGGCCTGACGAGGAAGAGCCGCTCCACCCCCATCTCACGCAGCCGACGCCAGCTTGCCTCGTCGGCCACCGTGATTGCCGCCATATGCGAGAAGTAGCCGCGCCGCAAGCGGTCCACGCCGCCGGTCAGCGAGTAGATGACCGGACGACGGAGCAAGCGCAGGTAAGGGAAGGGAAAAGGATCGGGATTGTAGAAGTGGTGCATCACCCCCGCCCGCTCGCGCCGCCAGAGCATCGGCAGCCTGTGGAAACCGAAGAGCAACCGCGGTATGTGGAGCGGCAGGGCGGCGTTTGGATTGACGTAGACGACCTCCCCCGCGATCAGGCGACGCAGCGCCGCAACTTCCTGCGAGATCGCCTCCCAAGCAGCGTAACGCGGCGGCAGGAAGGGCAGGTGGTAGAGGACGTAGCCGTCCATCATCGTCTACACCGACCGCACCGCGTCCAGCAGACGGCGGTTCTGCCCGCCGAAACGCCCTCGCAGCCCATCGACAAGCCCCATCCAGACCGCCCTGGCCGCGGCGCGCTGTCCGCGCATCCGCAGCTTCAACCACAGCGCCATGCCGTAAGCCGTCCAGGCCGGGACGAGGAGAAAACGCCCTCGCGGGTAGAAGTTGCGGACGAAGAGATAGCGGTTGCGGATGATGTAGTACACGTAGAGGGTTTGACGCAACGCAGATGGACGCGCCTCCAGCGTGTGATAGGCGCGCGCACGCCGATCGATGACGCTGCGATAGCCCACACGGGACGCCCGCATACAGAGATCGGCAACCTCCATCGAGAAAAAGTAGCGCTCGTCCAGCAGGCCGACGGTGCGGAAGACCTCCGCCCGCGCCAGCAAGACCGTTCCCGGCACGTATTCGACGGTGCAGACCGCCTCCTCGCAGGGAGGAGCCTCCAGGTGCGAAAGGTGATGCAATACCGGATTACGCCCCCCGGCGGCCAGGAGCCGCTCGCCTCGTCCGTCGAGGAGCAGCGGCCCGACGAAACCGATCCGCGCATCCTCCCGCAACGTGGCCAGCAAGCGCAGCACATCGGACTCGGCGACGGAGGCATCGTTGTTGAGGAGCATCACGGGATGATCACCTTCCGCCAAGGCCGCCCTGATCCCGCGATTGTTGCCGCCTGCAAAGCCCAGATTGGCCTCGTTGCAGATGAGGTGCAGATCGGGAAAGTGCTTCCGGATGCGCTCGACACTGTCATCGGTCGAGGCGTTGTCCACAATCCACAGCGTGGGATGCAGGTGCTGCCATCGCACGATCTCACGCACGCAGCGAATCGTATCATCCGCGGCGTTCCAGTTCAGGATAACGATGGCCAGATCATCTGGCGGGGGCTGAGTCCTCATAGTTGACTGGGCCACGTTCTAACATAGGATAGCCAATAGTCAAAAGAGCGGAGAGGGAGACCGATGCGCATCCTCCATATCGCCCACCAGTACCTCCCGGAAAAAGTCGGGGGGGTGGAACTCTACACCCGCTGGGTAACGCAATCGCTGAGCCGACGAGGCCATCAAGTCGCCGTCTTTTACCGCCGCAGTGCGCCGGGGAGCGGTCTGGCCGCCCGTACTGACGAAGCCGATGTGCGCATCTGGGCCGTCTGGGACGGCCCCCTCACGCCCGTCGGTCGCTTTCTGGCAACCTGGCGTGCTCCACTCGTGCACCGCCATTTCGAGCACGTGCTGGACGCCTTCGCCCCCGACCTCATCCACGTCGAGCACCTGATGGGGCTACCCGCTGCGCTGATCCACTTCGTCCGGCAGCGCGGCATTCCCTACGTCATTACACTATGGGATTTCTGGTGGGTCTGCGCCAACGCCCAACTGCTGACCAACGACCGCCATCTGATCTGCGATGGGCCGCGGCTCTACCTCAACTGCGCCCGCTGCGCCCTCGCTCGCGCCGAGCACGAAGCGCTGTGGCCCGCCCTCCCGCCGCTGGCCGTTCTGCTGGCCGATCGCAACCGCCGCCTGCGCCGCATCCTGATGGAGGCGGAGCAACTGATCGCCCCCACCGAGTTCGTCCGCCGGTGGTACGCCGCCCACCGCATTCCGGAAGAGCGGCTGCTCACGCTCCCCCCTGGTTTGACCTACCCCGCCATCCCCCGCCGCGAGCGCGGGGGCGGGGAGCCGCTGCGCTTCGCCTACATCGGCGGGCTTTCCTGGCAAAAGGGCGTCCACGTACTCGTAGAAGCCCTCGGCGGCCTTTCGGGCTGTGAGCTGTGGATCGCGGGGGACGAGAGCGCCGATCCGGCCTATGTCGCCCGCCTGAAGGCCGCCGCCTCGCCGAACATCCGCTTCCTGGGCCGCCTGACGCGCGAACAGGTCTGGGCAACGCTCGCGCAGGTCGATGTGGTGGTCGTTCCCACCCTGTGGTACGAGACCTTCTCCATCATCGTCTCCGAAGCCTTCGCTGCCGGATGTCCGGTGCTCGCCTCCCGCCTGGGCCCGCTGGTCGATCGCGTGCGCGATGGCGTGGACGGCCTCCTGCTTCCGCCGGGCGATGTGCAGGCATGGCGCGCAGCGGCATGGCGTCTGCTCACGGAGCCGGCGTTGCTCCGCCGCCTCCGGGCCAACGTCCGCCCCCCGCTGACGCTGGAGGAGCATGCCGAGCGTCTCGAAGCAACCTACCGGCGGCTCATCCGCTGACGCGAAAGAGGGGAGGCCGCAGGGCCTCCCCTCACCTCGATGGATGTGCCTCAGCGCGGGCGTGCAAAGCCGATGACCACGCGCAGCGCCAGCCAGGTGCCGTCGTCCTGCTTCTCGCCCGCGACGGTTACGAACTGTCCCTCCGCCAGGGCATCGAAGCCGACCTCCTCGCCTCCCTGCCGATAGCGCGTCGCCTCGTCCACCTGTACGGTCACGACCCCGTCCATCGTACCGAGGGTAAACTGGGACGTCCCAAGCGTGAGAATCCGTCCCCGTGCCATGCGGCGGATCGGGCGACGATCGACGCGGATGATCCACGCCTGGAAGGTGCTCGTGTCGAGCCAGCGCCCGCCGATCTCGACGCGATCGCCCTCCTGCAGGGCCTCCGGCGTCGCCCCCTCCTCTCCGGGGATGAGGACGCGGGTCGTCTCGTCCACCTGGACGGTGATCGACTGATCGAGCCGCGTCTCGACCGTTACGCTCGTCTCTCCGACGGCGCTCAGGGTGCCGCGCAACCCCGCCGCATCCTCCGGAATGACGGCGACGCTGCGGGCGACGGGCACCGCCTCCGGTTCCGCGGGCGGACGCAGCCCCACGCGCACCCGGTCGCCGACGTGAATGTCCTCCAGCGTCGGCTCGGCGACCTCCGGCACGAAGTAGCGCGTCGCCTCATCCACCGCGATCTGCCGTTCCTCGCCGTTGGGGAGCGCCAGGGTCAGCCCGTCCGGCTCCACGGCAGTAACGTCGCCGATCAGGGGACGATGGGGGTGTGCACCCTGCTGAGGGGCCAGTTGCCTGCCGACGGAAGGACGCATACCGCCGCCGGGCGGATTCATCCCCTGCGGATGGGCCAATCGCCCGCCCTGCGGCGCAGGGTTCATGAGCATCGGCGTTCCGCCGCCCTGGGGCGGGGGCGGTGCCGCCGCCACCGGCAGGGCCGGGACCAGGCATAGCGCGGCCAACAGCATCAGCCACAAACGTAAGCGTTTCATTGTTCACCTCCTTGATTGTGCTACACCCTTATCTTCCCCGTCCTTGTTATCGCCGCCCCCAAAAGCTGTAAAAAGTATGTAAAAAGGCCCGCCGAGTGGCGGGCCTTGGCGGGAACGGTGGCTCAAGCGATCTCGATCTCCACGCTGCTCTCCCACAGCCCGTGGATGTTGCAGAGCGAAAGGGCACGCAAGGTACCGGACTGGGCAACTCGCATCGTGACGGAGGCGGCGGGAATGGTGTAGGTCTCCAGTTCCCCGTGAGCCTTGAATTCGATGCGGGCGACGTGGTAGACGAACTTGTTCCCCTTCGGCTGGAAGAAGAGGTCAATCCAGGCGATGTGGTGATCCAGCGTATTGGGATGCGGAATCTCCTTGCCGACGCTGACGCTGACGGTGAACGGTTCCCCCGCCTTGATCGTCTCAGGCACTTCGATGACCGGCGCATGCTTCTCGCGCTTCCAGTCCGCGCCCTGGATGAAATCGCCAATCTTACTCATCGTCAGACCTCCTTACGTGATGTGGTTCAGTGTGCGCACGCAGTATAGGGCGAAGGTGCCGGACTGTCAAATCCGCGCCCTCATTCCCAGCGGAAGGTCTCGACGGTGATGAGCACGCCGACCACCAGCACGCCCAGCAGCACGGCCACTTCTTTCAGATGGTCGCCGAACGGCTCGCCGAACCACAGTCCCTGCAGCAGGGTGACGACGTGCGTCAGCGGCAGGAACTCGCTGAAGCGCCGCAGCCACTCCGGAAGCTCCTGCCAGGGGATCGTCGCCCCGGAAAGGAAGAGCATCGGGTAGAAGAGCACCATCCCCAGCACCTGGGCCACGCGGGCCGTCGGCGAGACGCTGGCGATGACGAAGCCGAGGGCGAAGAAGCTCAGCGCAGAGAGCAGGAAGGCGAGCAAAACGCCGACGGCGTTGCCCTCGAAGTGCAGGCCGTAGACCGCTCTGGCGGCGAGGATCAGCAGCAGCCCGCCCAAGAAGGTCATCACCAGGTTGACAAGCACCGAGGCGGCCAGGATGGCCTGAGGACGCAGGGGCGTCGCCCGGTAGCGGCGCAGGACGCCGTTTTCCCGATAGACGGCGATGTTGATGGTGATGGAGAGCAGCCCCACCGTGGCGATGATCATCGCGATGTAGGCCGGTACCGAGACATCCACCGCCCCGTGTCCGTCGAAGTAGTCCGTCGGTTCGTTGCCGTAGATGCTCCCGAAGATGAAGAGCATCACCAGCGGGAAGAGGAGCGTGAAGAAGGCCGCCGCCGGTTCCCGCAGGAACAGCTTGGCTTCCACCCACGTCAGTTTTCGCAGTCCACGCATCGCTCACCCCCTGATCTGTTTGCCCGTCAGGGCCAGGAAGACATCCTCCAGCGTCGGCTGCTCGGTGCGCAGGTCGCGGAAGGGCACGCCGCCCGTCTCCAGCGCGTTCACCACCCCGCCGACCAGCCGATCGCCCGTGCCGTACACCGTGACCCGCTCGCCGTTCCGCTCCACCTTGGTGACGCCCGGCACCGCCCGCAAGGCCGCCTCGTCGAAGGCCCGCTCCACGCTGAAGACCACCCGCTTTTCGGCCCCCAGCGAGCGCACCAGCTTCTCCGGCGAGTCCAGCGCGACGATGCGCCCGTCGTCCACGATCGCCACCCGGTCGCACAGCCGCTCCGCCTCCTCCATGAAGTGGGTCGTCAGGAAGACGGTCTTGCCCTGCTCGCGGATGTCGAAGACCAACTGCCACATCGCCCGGCGGGCCTGGGGGTCGAGGCCGGTCGTCAACTCGTCCAGGAAAACCAGTTCCGGGTCGTTGATCAGGGCGAGGGCGATGAAGAGCCGCTGCTTCTGCCCGCCGGACAGTTTGGCGAAGTCGGTATTCCGCTTCTCCGCCAGACCAAGCCGTTCGAGCAGCGGCTTCCAATCCACCGAGCGGCGGTAGAAGGAGGCGAACATGTCCACCGCCTCCCAGACCTTGATGCGGTTCGGCAGGGCGGATTCCTGCAACTGCACGCCGATGCGCTCCCGCAACTCGTAGCCGTCCCGCTGCGGGTCCAAGCCGAGCGTCGTCACCGTCCCTTCGTCTGGCCGCCGCAGCCCCTCGATGCACTCGATGGTGGTCGTCTTGCCGGCCCCGTTTGGGCCGACCATCCCGAAGATCTCCCCGCGCCGCACCTCGAACGAGATGCCGTCCACGGCCACCACCTCCCCGTAGACTTTGCGCAGTCCCTCGACGACGATCGCCGTCTCCATCGTTACGCCTCCTTCGTCTGCCTGATGATCTTCTCCAGCGCGTCCACGTGCGCGGCGAAAGCCTCCCGTCCCGACTCGGTGGCCCATATCCACGTCTTGGGCCGCCGTCCGACGAAGGTCTTCTCCGTCGCCACGTATCCGGCCTCCTCCAGCCGCCGCAGATGCACACTGAGATTGCCGTCGGTCAGCTCGAGCAGGTCGCGCAGGAGGGTGAAGTCGGCCCGATCGCCCTCCGGCAGGCTGACCAGGGCGGCCATAATGCGCAGCCGGGTCGGCTGGTGAATGACGGGATTCAACGCCGCCATCGCTCACCCTCACCCTTCGCGGCTCTGCCGAATGGCACGCAGTCCGCTGCCGATGAGCAGCGCGCCGCCCAGGACGGCCACCACGGCGTAGAAATAGTCGCTCAAAAACAGCGCGGCGAGCACCGTCAGCAGGGCCAGCGTAGCGCCGATGACGCTGATGCTCCAGTGGGTGAAGAGGCCGAACTGGACGTAGCCCAGGGCGATGGTGAGGATGATCAGCATGGCCACGTCGCGCCCGTCCCGGATGCGCAGCAGGCCGATCAGCAGGACATCGAAGGCGAAGAGGGCGAGCCACCAGAGGGTTACCACCTTGCCGATGTTCGAGCGCACTCGCCCGTGCCGCCGCTCGCGCCACACCAGCCAGAAGCTGACCAGTGCGCCCAAGGCATCCAGCACCGCCCAAGTCCAGTTGCTGGCCGTCTCGGAGAGGAACTGATTGCCCAGGAAGCCGACCAGCCAGACCACGCCCCAGAGGAGCATGAACCATCCGCCGACGGTCGAAGAGGCCCGGCGGGTGCGCTCCATCACCTGACGAATGACGCGCAGATCGTCCAATGCCTTCTCTCGTTCCATACGCCACCTCCTGCCGCATATACTTTACTTCGTAAAGTACTTTACCACACAACGCGAGCCTTGTCAAGTCCCTCCATGCCCGAACAGCACCGGCATTCCGTGCTCTGCGCCCCGTGCGCCTCGCAATGCCGACTAACCTGAATTTGCACGTCGCCCCTTTCTCCCTACAATGAATGTCGGGCTTCCTGTGCGACGCGCGGCCTCGAGCGCATCACCACGCAGCGCCCTCCCCCGCGCCGACACAACGTCGAGACCCGCCGGTCTCTTCCGTTCCTTTCCCCCACGCGAGGAGGACGAACGATGAAACTGAAGAAATTCCTGCTCCCCCTGGCCATCGCGATCCTGCTCCTGGCGGCGACCTGCGCTGCGACCGAGGAGAGGCCGACCACGGCACCCGCCCCCGCACCGGCGGGGCCGCACGCCGTCCGCCCGGAACATCCCCGCATCTACCTGACGGCGGAGAAACTGGCCGACCTGCGGGCGCGGGCCGTCCCCACCAACACCCGCTGGACACAACTCCTGGCGGAGGCGGACAAATCCGACGGCACGCCGGCCGCTCAGGCCCTCGTCTACCAGATCACCGGGCAGGCCGCCTACTGCGACCAGGCCATCTCCGCCGCGCTGGACGCGCTGGACGATGACGACTACGCCACCAAAGCGGGCGACCTGGCCTTGATCTACGACTGGTGCTATGACCGCTTGAGCGCATCCCAGCGGGACACCTTCATCGCCTACTTCAACGACTGGGGAGACGCGCACCTCGCCGACCCCGGCGACGACATCCCCGGCTGGGGCAACTACTGGCCGCGCTACGGCTACTCCTTCGCCCTCGTCGGCCTGGCGACCTACGGGGACAATCCCCGCGCCCAGGAGTGGATGGACGAGTTCCGCACCCGCCGCTACCAGGACGTTGACCTGCCCCTGCTGAACCGCATCGCCGACGGCGGCGGCTGGCCGGAGGGCACCGTCTACGACTGGATCGCCAACTGGCCGCGCGTCAAGGCGTTGGAGGCCTGGCGCACCGCCACCGGCGAAGACCTCTTCCAATCCACCGCCTGGTACCGCGAGCGGCTGGGCTACATCCTCCTCCATCGGTTGCCGGGACAGGCCGAGTTGTGGGGTTACGTCTACCACCCCTACCTCTCCACCGGCGACGCGGAGCGCAACCGGGGCCCGCTGGCGAACTACGAGCGCATCATGGCCCTCATCCTCATCTCCCGCTTCCCCGACGACCCGCGCGCGCAGCAACTGCAAGCCCACCTTGCCGCCCCGCCGACCGACAACTCCGACGACTTCCTCTACCACGAGGATTTCCTCTGGTTCGACCCCGACCAAGTGGCCATCACCCCTACGCTGCGCACCCACTACGCCCCGGCCCTCGGTACGGTCTTCATGCGCTCTGGCTGGCCCTCCGGCGCGGCCGACACCGACACCGGCGCGACCTACCTCACCTTCCAGTGCGGCGACCACTTCTCTTACCACCAGCACTACGACCAAAACAGTTTCACCCTCTTCAAGTACGGCGACCTGGCGGTAGATAGCGGCGTCTACAGCGGCGAGGGCCTTTCGTACCACGACATCAACTACTACATCCGCACCATCGCCCACAACACGCTGGTGGTCTACAATCCGGCGGAGGATTTCTCGGACGTGCGGGCCGACGCCTCGTCCAACGACGGCGGCCAGCGGACGATGTACCCCGCCAGCCGCGCCCCGATGACCATCACCTACTACAACGAGCACGCCGTCCACTACGAGACCGGCGACATCCTCCGCTTCGACGACGCGCCGCTCTACACCTACGCCTTAGGGGACGCGACCGCCGCCTACAACAACCCCGCTTACAATCAGGCTCAAGACACCGACCGGGACGGCAACGTCGCCAAAGTGGGCCGTTTCCAGCGGGAGTTCGTCTACCTGCGCCCCTACCGACACGGCGGCGACTACCTCGTCCTCTTCGACCGCGTTACCGTCGTCTCCCCGACCTTCGGCTACTCCAACACCAAACTGCTCTTCCACACCCTCTCCACCCCCACCGTCGCCGGGACGGGGCACGAGATCGCCCCCGGCGAGACGCTCTACCCCGGCGCGGACGCGGCGACGATCACCTCCGGCGACGGGAAACTCTTCCTCGCGGTGCTCCTGCCGCCGGAACACAACCTGCGCCGCGTCGGTGGACGGGGACGCCGGTCTTTCTGGGTCTTCGACGGCAACTACGATTACCACTGGGAGGCCGACGAACCCCAGCCGCGTCCCGTCAACGACTACGAGGATTTCCCCTACGGCGAGTGGCGGCTGGAACTGGAGCCTGCCGACGGCGACCTGAGCCACAACTTCCTCACCGTCCTCCACCCCGCCGTCAGCACCACCCTCGCCATGCCGGTGGCGACCCTCATCACCGGCACCGGAGTATCCGGCGTCCACATCGCCGATCCTATGCTGAACCGCGTCGTCCTCTTCTCGGCGGATGAGGACGGCCACACGCTCACCGGCACCGTCCGCTACGCCTATGCGCCGACCACCGCCACGCTCAACCTCATCTTCGACCTGCGGCCCGACCAACGCTATACCGTAACCGCGTGGAGCGCAGGCTCGCCGTCCCCCCTCCACGCTCCCACGGCGATGCGGAGCAATGCCCAAGGCGTCCTCAGTTTCACCCTCCAGGCCGCGAGTGCGATCAGCGTCGTCGTCGAGCCGTTCGTCTGGCAGCCGAGCCATTGGCTCTACCTGCCGGTGGTGCTGCGCGACTACTCGCCCGCCTGCAGCGACGACACCGCCTCGATGACGAACACCGCCGACCCGGAAACGATGACCGTCGGCGAGGCTGCGGTCGTGACCGTCACGCTGCACAATGAGGGATGCTCCGCGCTCGGCCTGATCCAGTATCGCCTCATCCTCGAGCCGACGACCGTCCTCAGCCCCGCCCATCCCGCGCCGATCATCCACTCCTTCGCGCTCTCCCCCGGCCACACCGATAGCGTAACCTTCACCCTGTGGGCGACGACGACCGGCACGGTCAACGTGCA
>JALXBP010000112.1 GCA_026991395.1 Anaerolineae bacterium
GCGTGGCGGTGGGCGGGGGAAGCGTCGCCGTCTTCTGCGGGGCTGTGGTCGGAAGGACGCAGGCGAACGACGCGACCAGCAAGAGCGCGGTTGCCAGGAGCAACCGGCAACGGTGCAAGCGTGAACGGTTGCACATAGCACACCTCCGAAAACCTCTCGCCGCCATGCGCCTCGGCGGCGGGGAATTCTCCTTCATTATGGGGCACTTTTGGGGGATGGGCAAGCCGATGGCGGTTGCCGCCCCCAAGGGCGGTGGTATAATCCCCCCGTCAAACGATGGCAAGGAGCTGAAAATGACATCCGAACTCCTCACACAGTTGGGTTCGCTGATCAAAATCCTCGTCGTGGTAACCGCCGTCTTCCTCACCAGCCTCTGGCTGGGGATGGTACTGTGGACCTTCAACGACATCCGCGCCCGCACGCGCGACATCGTAGTGCAGATCGTCGCCACGCTGATGGTCGCCGTGCTCACCCTGCCCGGCCTCATCCTCTACTTCCTCATCCGCCCTCGCGAGACGCTGGCCGAGGCTTACGAGCGGGCCTTGGAGCAGGAAGCGTTGCTCCAGGCGGTGGAGGAGCCGGAGGTCTGTCCCGCCTGCGGCACCAAGGTCCGCGCCGACTACCTCTACTGCCCCTACTGCCACACGCAGTTGAAGAAGCGCTGCATAGCCTGCGAGCGCATCCTCCATCTGGACTGGAACATCTGCCCCTACTGCGGCGCAGCCCAGGGCGTGCAGGTCGTCGAGCCGGTGCTGGGCGACGAGGTGGAAGCCGCCACGCCTGCCGAATAACCGTCGCCGCTGCGGGAGGCCGGTCGCGTACCGGCCTCTTTTTTGTCGGGTATAATGGGCGCGTATGGCACTCCTGACGGCTGACGCGATCACCAAGCATTACGGAGCCGAGCGCGTCCTCGATGCGGTCTCGCTGGCCGTGCACCGCGGCGAGCGCATCGGGCTCGTGGGCGCGAACGGCAGCGGCAAGAGCACGCTGCTCGCCATCCTCGCCGGACACCTGGAGCCGGACGGCGGCTCCGTCCGCTATGCCCGCGGCGTGCGTATCGGCTACCTGCCCCAGCAAACCGACTTCGGCGGGGCGGAGACGCTCTGGGAGGCGATGGAGGCCGTCTTCGCGCCCCTCCTGGCGCAGGCCGAACAACTCCGCCGCCTGGAAAGGGCGATGACCGACGATCCGACGGCGGTGGAGCGGTACGGGCGGCTGCTGGAGCGCTTCGAGGCGGCGGGCGGCTTCACCTACGAGGCCCGTATCCGCCGCACGCTGGCCGGACTCGGCCTGACGGCCTCGCTCTACAACCGCCCGCTCGACCGGCTGAGCGGCGGCGAGCGGACCCGCGCGCTGCTCGCCCGCCTCCTGCTGGAGGAGCCGGACCTGCTGCTCCTCGACGAGCCGACCAATCACCTCGACCTGGCCGGTATCGAGTGGCTGGAGGCGCGGCTGCGCGGCTGGAAGGGGGCCTTGATCATCGTCGCCCACGATCGCGCCTTCCTCGATGCGCTGACGACGCGCATCTGGGCGCTGGAGGGTGGCCGCCTGAGCAGCTATCGCGGCAACTACAGCGCCTATCGCCGACAGGCGGAGGCCCGCAGCGAGCAGGCGGCGGATCGACGCCAGGCCCGTGAAGCGGAGATGGCCAGACTGGAAGCCTACGTGCGCCGCTACATGGGCACGCAGCGAACCGGCCAGGCAAAGGGGCGCTTGAAGCGCCTGCAGCGACTGCGGGCGGAGGCCGCAGCCGACCGCCGCCCCGCCGCGGCTCCCTCGCTCCACCTCCGCCTGGATGACGGCCTGCGCAGCGGTGATCTGGTGCTCCGCCTGCAGGAACTGCGCGTCGGCTACCGCGCCGACGCCCCCCTCCTCACCGTCGAGAAGGCGGAAATCCACCGCGGCGAGCGCGTCGCGCTCATCGGGCCGAACGGGAGCGGCAAGACGACGCTCATCCGGACGATCCTCGGCCAGGTAGCGCCGCTGGGCGGTCGCGTGAGGCTGGGGGCGGCGGTCGAGATCGGCTACTTCGCCCAGGTGCAGTCCGGCCTCGACCAGCAGCGTACCGTCCTCGATACGCTGCTGGATGCGGGCATGGACTCGCTGGGCGAAAGCCGCGCCTTCCTGGCGCGGTACGGCTTCCGCGGCGAGCACGTCTTCAAGAAGATCGGCGTCCTTTCCGGCGGCGAGCGCGCCCGCGTCGCGCTGGCCCTCCTCGCGCTCCGACGGGCGAACTTCCTCGTCCTCGACGAGCCGACCAACCACCTCGATCTCCCCTCGCAGGAGGTGCTGCAGCGGGCGCTGGAGCAGTTCGGCGGGACGATCCTCCTCGTCAGCCACGATCGTTACCTCGTGCGGCGGCTGGCGACGCGGCTCTGGCTGATTCACGAAGGCGTCCTGCTCGACTTCACGGAGGGGTACGCCGCCTACGAGCGTTGGCGGCAGGAACGGCGCGACCATCCGCAGGGAAAGGCGGAGGCTTCCCGCGAGCGCCGACGCCGTTGGGAGGCGATGCGCCGCGCCGAGCAGGCCCGCAAGCGGGAACTGCGCCGCCGCCGCGAGGCCGTCGCCGCGCTGGAGCGGCAGATCGGGGAGATGGAAGCGGAACTCCGCACCCTGAGCGCGGCCATCGAGCAGGCCGGTCGGCGGCAGGATGCGGCGAAGGTCGCCGAGTTGGGGCGAGCTTACGAGACGCTCCAGGCCCGACTGGAGCGCCTGTGGGCGCAGTGGCTGGAGCTGGGGGAGCATGTCGAAGCGTAAGTACCTCATCGGGCTGACGGGCAACATCGCAACCGGCAAATCGACGGTGGCGCGGATGCTGGCCGAGCGCGGGGCGGAGGTGATCGACGCCGACCGCGTGGCGCACGCGGTGATGGAGCCGGGCGGCCCGGCCTGGGCCGAGATCGTGCGCACCTTCGGGCGCGACATCCTCGCCCCCGACGGACGGATCGACCGCAAGGCGCTGGGCGCGATCGTCTTCCGCGATGCGGAGGCGCTGCGCCGCCTGGAGGCGATCGTCCATCCGCCGGTGATGGCCGCCATCGAGCGCCGCATCGAGGCGAGCCGAGCGCCGGTCGTCGTCGTGGAGGCGATCAAGCTGCTGGAGACGCCCGCGCCCCGCCCCTACGATGCGATCTGGGTAACGACCTGCCCGCCGGAGGAGCAGCTTCGGCGGCTGGTGGCGCTGCGCGGCCTCGACGAGGCGGCGGCCCGTGCGCGCATCGAGGCGCAGGGACCGCAGGAGGCCAAGCTCCGCCGTGCCGACGTGGTGATCGACACAGGGGGGACGCTGGCGGAGACGGAGGCTCAGGTCGAACGGGCCTGGCAGGCGGTGATGCGCCGCCTACCGCAGGCCCTGCGTGCGCAGGATGTAGTCGGCTAAGGTCGGCAGCTTGTCGGTGTAGTCGTAGATGCGCCACCGTTCGCCCCCGCCCAGGGTGAAGAGCGCCGCGCCGAGGACGTAGTCGTCCTCCACCAGGCGGACGTCGTACCAGGCCATCTCCTGGATGTAGTTCCACCGCCACCAGTCGTTGCCCGGCTGGACGCCGCCGAGCATCGGATCGAGGCCGCATTCGCTGATGATGAGCGGGATCACCTCGCCGCGCGGGATGAGAAAGTCGCGGTAGAGGTGGCGGTAGCGCCCCATGAAAACGCCGCGCTCCGGATCGGGGCGGGGCTGGCCGGGAAGGGTAATCCCCCACCCCGTCTCGACGTGCGGCCAGTTGTACTCGTGCAGCGCGAGGACGTGGCCGCCGTCGCGTGCGCGGGCGAAGAGGCCGGTTTCGACGATCGCCGCCCAGTCGCCCCATTCGGGAACGCCCGTGCCGTAGGAAAAGAGCGCCAAGCGGAAGCCGTGGGCCTCGGCGATCTCCATCGCCCGCCGGTAGAACTGGGCCAGCCAGACGTGCCCCGCCGTCGTGCCGGGGTTGACCTCGTTGAGGATCTCCCAGTAGTCCACCACGTCCGCCTCGCCCTGCCAATGGGGGAGATGGGCCTGCATCACCGCATCGGCGGCAGCACGCGGGTCGCCGCCGACGGAGACGCTTTCGACGCCCGGCCAGCGCCCCACGGTGATCGTCGAGGGGGAGAGGTTCTTCACCTCGCGCAGGACGCCGAAGTTCCCCACCCCCTTGACGATGGCGACCCGTCCGCCCTGGCCGACCAGATCGCGCACGAAGGGGAAGGTGCCGTCCGGCTCGATGGTGTGGATGCCCAGCTTGGACGGCCCGGCGGGGTAGACCCAGGGG
>JALXBP010000113.1 GCA_026991395.1 Anaerolineae bacterium
GCCGGGGCACGGCGTCGGTGTCGGCGTCGGTGTCGGGGTGGGGAGGGGGGTGGCCGTCGGCGTCGGCGGGACGATCGCCGGTGTTACCGGTGAGAGCCCCTCGCTCATCGCCTCTGCACTCAGGTAGAGCGTGACGAGGGCCAGAAAGAAGGCAAGCAGCAACGAAAGTATGCGTCGTGAGCCGTGCTTCATTGTCCCGGGTGATCGTACCTCGTGTCGTGGGTAGCAGGGAAAAGGCCCCGACAGGCGGAGGGTCTGTCGGGGCTTCTCCGTCGAACGTTATGCGCCTGCTGCTAACTTGGCCTCCATCCGGCGATTCTCCTCCTCCGCGACGCGCATCCCCTTCTCTTCATCGACGAGGGTGAGCAGGTAGATGCCGCCGAGGAAGAAGAGGCCGATCGCCAGGATGCCGAAGCGGCTCTGCCCGAAGGCCAGCGAGAGGATGGCGAAGAGCGCCGGGCCGACGATGCCCGCGAACTTGCTGGAGATGTCGTAGAAACCGAAGAACTCGGCGCTGCGGTACTTGGGGGCCATCGCGCCGAAGAGGCTGCGGCTGAGCGCCTGCGTGCCGCCCTGCACCATCCCCACGGCGATGGCCAGCACCCAGAAGTGCCACCCCTTGCTCATAAAGTAGCCGCCGACGGTGATGAGTGCGTACCAGGCCAGGCCGATCATAATCGAGCGCTTGGTGCCCACCTTCTTGCTGAACTTGCCGAAGGCCAGCGAGAAGGGAATGCCGACGAACTGCGTCGCCAGCAGTGCCCCGATGAGATCGAGGGCGCTGATGCCCAGCTCGTCGCCGTACTTGACCGCCATCTTGATGATCGTCCCGATGCCGTCGTTGTAGAGCCAGAAGGCGACGAGGAATTTGAACAGTTCGCTGTAGCGGCGGATGTGGCGGAAGGTCTGGGCGACGCGCTGGAAACCGGCCCGCACGGGGTGCGTCCCCTCGGCGATCCCCTCCGTGCTCGCCGGAGGTTCGGGGACGTGCCGCATCAGCGGGATGGTGAAGATGGCCCACCAGATCGCCACCGAGAGGAAGGAGAGCCGATAACCGAGATTGTTGGCCGTCAGCTTCATAATGAAGAGGATGTTGAGCGCCAGCAGCAGCCCGCCGCCGAGGTAACCCAGCGCGTAGCCTTTCGCGGAGACGTAGTCGATGTCCTCCGGCTTGGCGACGTGCGGCAGGAGCGCGTCATAGAAGACGTAGGAGGAGCCAAGCCCCACCGAGCCGAAGAAGAAGAGGACGATGGCCATCAGCCAGTCGCCCGTGTTGAGGAAGAACATCAGCGCCGTTGCCGCGATCCCGATCGTGGCGAAGATGGCGAGGTACTTCTTCTTGCTTGCCGTGTAGTCGGCGATGCTGCCGAGGATAGGGGCCAACAGCGCCGTCAGCAAGAGCGCCAGCGAGTTGCCCCAGCCCCAGTAGGCCGTCGCCACATTCGGCGCGAGGTAACCTTCGGAAATCATCCCGAAATAGACGGGCAGGACGGCGGATTCGATGGTCGTGGAGAAGGCGGAGCTTCCCCAGTCGTACATACACCAGGCGTTGACGATCTTGCGATAGGCGGCGTCCCATTTCTCCTTCACGATAAGACCTCCTTTCGCCTTCGGACGAGGCTATGAATGCTCCGATTATAGAGGAAATCTGCGGGGAGCAAGTCGGCGGTGCGGCGCTGTCGGATAGGCACGGGCTTGCTTTTTTCATCGTCCGTGGTATAAAGCGCGTTGGCTGCGGGTGTAGTTCAGTGGTAGAACGTCAGCTTCCCAAGCTGAATGTCAGGGGTTCGAATCCCCTCACCCGCTCAAAGACGGCCCGAAGGGAGACTTCCGGGCCGTCTTTGCGTTACCCCAGCAGGGGGAAGAGCAGGGCGTGCATCAGGATGAGGAGGAAGTAGAGGAGCAGGTAGAGGATGAGCGGCGAGAGGTCGAAGGGGCCGACGAAGGGGCGCAGTTGTTGCCGGATGGGCTGCAGCAGAGGCTCGGTCGCATCCCAAAGGAAACGCACCACAGGGGATGTCGGCGGCATCCTGACGAGGTCCATCAGCACCCGCGCCAGCAGGATGATGAAGTAGAGCTGGAAGGCGAAGTCGATGAGCCGCCAGATGAGGATGCCGAATCCCAGCCCCGGCTGTGCGGCCAGCATCAGCATAGCGGAAGCGAGACCGAGCAGCCCCTGGATGAGGGCGTTGAGCAGCATCAGACCGAAGAAGGCGACGATGACGGCGGCATCGACGCGCAGCCCGCGCAACATGAGCATCGGCGGATTGCCGAGCCATTGCCGCAGTGGCGCGACGATGGGGTCGGTCACGAGGACGAGAAAACGGTAGAAGCGATGATTCGGCGCTACACCGAAGAGCGGCAGCAGGAAGCGCAGGAAGAGCGCCAGTTCCAGCAGCGCGAAGAGCGTGCTGATGAGATGCATTGCGATCTGCATAGTCCTTCCTCCTCACAGTTCCCGTGGTCCGAAGATGGCCCGTCCGATGCGCACGAGCGTGGCCCCCTCCTCGACGGCGACGGGGAAGTCGTCGCTCATACCCATCGAAAGGTGCGGCCAGTCGAGCGCGGGGAAGCGTTCGCGCAGCGCTTCGCGTAGTCGCCGCAGCGAGGCGAAGACCCAGCGCACCTCCTCCGCATCGTCGGCGATGGGGGCCATCGTCATCAGCCCCTCGACGCGCAGGCCGGGCAGGGCGATGATTGCCTCGACGGCGGCGAAGAACGCTCGGCGCGTCGCCTCCTCCTCTTCCCAGTCGCGAAGCGGAAAGCCGGCCTTGGTCGTTTCGCCGGAGACGTTGCACTCCAGGAGCACGGGCAACGTGCGTCCGGCCTCCGCGGCCAGACGGCTGAGCCGTTGCGCCAGGACGAGGCGATCGACGGCGTGGACGAGGTCGAAGTGGGCGACGACCAGCCTGGCCTTGCGCCGCTGGATGCGCCCGATCATATGCCAGCGGGGAGCTTCACCGTCGAGCATTGCCGCCACCTGCGGAATCTTCGCCGCGCCCTCCTCCGGATGATTCTCCCCGAACTCCCGCTGGCCGCAGTGCCACGCCTCGACGACCCGCGCCGCCGGATGCGTCTTGCTCACGGCGACCAGGCGCACCGCCGCCGGATCGCGTCCGGCACGCTCCGCCGCCTCCGCGATGCGTGCCCGCACCACCTCCAGATTGCGGCAGATGTCCGTCTTCATCCTACCACCGGCTGATCCAGTGCGGGCCGTAGAGATCGTGGAAGGGCGTCCGCCGCCGCTTGACGAAGAGCGGTGTGAGCAACATTCCGGTGACGAAGCCGCCGATGTGCGCCCACCACGCCACGCCGCCGCCCATCGAAAGCCCCCAACTGTTCATCCCGTAGGCCAGTTGCATCAGGAACCAGCCGAGGAGCACGACGGCAGCAGGCAGGGAGATGGTCGTGACGAAGATGAAGACGAAGGCCAGGAAGTAGATCTCCGCGTGGGGGTAGAGGAGGAGATAGGCTCCGAGGACACCGGCGATGGCTCCGCTGGCCCCGATGGTGGGCACGGTCGAATTGGGCATGATGGCGACCTGCATCAGCGCTGCGGCGATACCGCTCAGCGTGTAAAAGATGAAATAGCCGCAGTGCCCCATGCGATCCTCGACGTTGTTCCCGAAGATCCACAGATAAAGCATATTCCCCACGATGTGCCCCCAGCCGCCGTGGAGGTACATCGCCGTGAGGATGGTCAGCCAGGCGTGGGGCGAGGTGATGTGATGCACGAAGTAGCTCGGCACCAGTCCCCAGTGGCGGAGGAACGGCTCCACCGCCGCGCCGAGCGACAGTTCGAGGAGGAAGACGACGCCGTTCAGCGCGATGATCAGGTAGGTTACCAGGGGGAACCTTTCGCCCGGAATGCTGTCGCCGATGGGGATCATCGCACTTCACCCTTCCCGCCGTTTTTCGGGGAGGAATAGGGGGTGGGGATGTAGTTGACCGACGGGCGTCCCATCCCCGTCTGCGCGTAGAGGTTCATCATCGCGTAAACCTCCATCGGCATCTCGGTGGAGACGTTCAGCCCCAGTTCGCGCGCCTCCTCAACGGTGATGGGATAGTCGTGTGTCCAGATGCCGGTGCTCAGCTTGGTGGCAAGCTGTTCGGCCTCCTCTTGACTGTGCCCCTTGGCCGTCGTCAGTTCGACGACCGTCTCCCACACCTGTTTGAGGGCCTTGCGGGCCACATCGGCGAGGATCAGCGTCCGGTCGTCGATCTTGTTGACCTCCTTTTCCTCCACCACCTTGAGCAGAGAGGCCGCCGCCGTATCGCCGAGCTGCGGATCGACCGGCCCCAGCACGGCGTTCGGGTCCATCACGATCTCGTCGGCGGCGAGCGCAATCAGCGTCCCGCCCGACATCGCGTAGTGAGGGACGAAGACGGTTACCTTCGCCTGATGGCGCGTCAACGCCCGCGCGATCTGCTCGGCGGCCAGCACCAGCCCTCCCGGCGTGTGCAGCACGAGGTCGATGGGCATATCCTTGGGGGTCAGCCGGATGGCGCGCAGAATCTGCTCCGAATCTTCGATATTGATGTAGCGCGAGAAGGGGATGCCGAGAAAGGAGAGGGTCTCCTGCCGGTGGATGAGGGTGATGACACGTGACTTGCGCTTCTTTTCCAGCCGCACGAGGACGGCGCGGCGCTGGGCTTCCAGTAACTGCTGTTTGAGCATCGGCGTGAAGGACGACAGAATGAGGAACCACCAGAACAGGGAACTCCAGTCCATAGCGCTACTCCTTGGATTTTGTTATGCGGCCCATTGCAAAGCCCACGTTGGCAGCCAGAAGTCGCCGACGTGCAGGACATTGCGGACGATGATGGCCGCAATGAAGATCACCAGGCCGAAGGCGATGAGCAGGTGATCGCGTCGCTGGTAATGCAGTTGGTGCACCCAGGTGCGCGGTCGGATGCCGAAGCAGCGCAGATCCATCGCATTGACGATGTCCTCGCCGCTGAGGATGGCGTTCATCGTCACTGGCACGACCAGCGGAGCCATCTTGCGAATCTGGGCGATGATGCCGCCCTCCATCCGCTCGACCTCATAGCCGCGTGCCTTCTGCGCATCGAGTGTCGTGCTGAAATCGCGGGCCAGCGTCGGCACGAAGCGGAAGGCGAGGTCCATCGAGAAGGCGAAGCGGTCCGGCAGGCCGAGGCCGCGGAAGGTTACGCCGTAGAGGCGGGGGTCCATCGTGTAGGGGATGACGAAGAAGAGGATGGAGATGGAGAGCATACGCACGACCTGGCTCATCGCGAACCAGACCCGCTCCACGGTGATCGTGGGGTGGATGGAGAGGCCGAGCACGTGCCATTCCAAGCGCCAGAGGACGTGGCCGCCGTGGAGCACCTCCGCCGTGCCGCCTCGTCCGGTCAGCAGCGTATTCAGCGCAACGATGAAGAGGATGAGGAAGAGGATGAAGAACCACGCCCTTTTGGTCTCCGCCCACGTCAGCTTGGTGAGCGCGTACTGCGTCATCACCAAGGCGAAGAAGAAGAGGAGGAAGCGAATATCCCAGAACTTGATGATGGCGAACAGGATCAGCATCGAAAAAATCCAGCGGGCACGGGGATCGAACGTCTCGATAACGCTCTGCCGCGGGCGGTATTTCCAGGTTACCAGCATAGCATCAGCCTCCCATACCGCGCCTCCTCACCATGCACGGCGAGGAGGCGCGGTGAACCTTATCGTCCCGAACGGGCGGCGACGGAATCGTAAGCGACCATCAGGATGGGCACGAGGATGAGGCCGTTGATGGCGTCGGAGAGGAAGGCGGGGAACCAGTAGCCGCCGATGGCCGTCTTCAGGTCGATGCCGGAGAAGAAGATCTCCAGCAGCGAGGGCACGAGCATGCCGATCGCCGCTCCGATGACGACCATCACCTCCGCCTTGATGATGGCGTCCTTGGCTTTGTAGGAGGTGATGCCCAGCCAGATCAAGCCGGGGATCATCCCCATCAGGCCGTTGCCCAGGTCCCAGTACCACCAGAACCCCCAGCCGGAAAGGAAGTCGCCCAGGATGTTGCCGACGAAGCCGGAGAGGAAGCCGACCCAGGGGCCGAAGGCCACGCCGAAGAACATCGGGATGGAGACGGCCGGGCGCAGGGAGATATTCCCTGCCGCGGGCAAGGCGAGGAAGTTGGTAACCCAGGAGAAGACGCCGTAGAGGGCTGCGCCGATGGCCGCATAGACGACCTCGCGTGTCCCGAACTGCCACATATGTTTCTCTTCCATCAGTACACCTCCTTGGAATCGGGTAAGGAATAAACAAGAGCAATCGAACGACCATCGTGAAAGAGGTTCTGTCGTCTCACGCCATAGGCACCTCCTCGTCAGATGAGATGGGCCAGGGCTTCGGCCCGCATAAAGCGCCCCGTGCGGGGCAGATACCGCATATTCAGCGCCAGCAGGGAGGTCGGGACGACGCGGCAGCGCCGCAAGAGGGCCTCGTCGCCCAGCACCTCCGGCGGCTTCCCGTCCGCGGCGACGCGCCCCTTGTCAACCAGCACGACGCGGTTGGCGTAAACGACGGCCAGATCGACATCGTGGGTGATGAAGATGATGGCGTCGAAGCCGGGCGTCTGGATGATGGCGTCCATAAAGGCGACATAGTTCCAGTAATCCTGTCCCGCCGTCGGCTCGTCCATCATCAGGATGCGCGATTTCATCGCCAAAATGGCGGCGATGCTGATGCGTTTCTGCTGACCGAAAGAAAGCGCCAGCGGCGGAGAGTCGCGATACGCTTCCATATGGACAACACGCAGCGCCTCGTCCACGTTGCGGCGGATGGTCGCCTCGTCGAAGTGGAGGTTGCGCGGCCCGAAGGCCAGTTCCTCCTCGACGGTCGGCGCGAAGAGCATCTGCGTGGGGCTTTGGAAGACGTAGCCGACCGTGTGCGCCGCCTGGGCGACCGTCATGCTCCGCGTGCTGCGTCCCTCCAGGAGCACCTCCCCCTCCGTCGGCTTGAGCAGGCCCAGCGCGTGCTTGACCAGCGTCGTCTTGCCCGCGCCGTTGTGCCCCAAGATGGCCAGCACGTCGCCGCGGTGGATGGTCAGGTTGATGTCGTGGAGCACATCCGGCAGGGCGGAGTCGTAGCGGAAGTGGACGTGACGGAATTCGATGAGCTTCTCCCCGTCCTCCGCGCCGATCGCCGGTTCGATGGCGGGGGGCGGCTCCGACTTGGCCCGCTCCACGACGATGGGGGCCGGCAGCTTGACCTTGTGGTAATCGACGACGCGCATCAGGCCCTCCGCGTCGCCGTAGTAAACCTGTTCGCCCTCCTCCATGTAGAGCACGTGGTCGGGGTGAATCTGCAGCACATCCTCCACGCGGTGCTCGACGAGCATGATGGAGACGCCTTCGTCGGCCAGGCGGCGGAAGAGTTGCAGCGCCTCCTGCGCCGAGGCCGGATCGAGGCTGGCCAGCGGCTCGTCGAGGAGGAGGATTTGCGGGCGCATCGCCAGGACGCCCGCCAGGGCGACCTTCTGCTTCTCGCCGCCGGAAAGGCCGAAGGTCTCGCGGTCGCGCAGGTGGAGGATGCCCAGGTAGTCTAACGTCTCGTCCACACGGCGGAGAATCTCGTCGCGCGGCAGTCCCAGATTCTCCAGCCCGAAGGCCACCTCGTTGAGCACGAAGCTGCCGACGATCTGCTTCTCCGGGTCCTGCAGCAACGTCCCCACCGTCTGGGAAAGGCGGGCCATCTCCATCTGCGTGGCGTCCTCGCCGAAGAGATGGATCGTCCCCGTCATCTCGCCGCGGTAACTGCGCGGAATGAGCCCGTTGATGCAGCGCATCAGCGTCGTCTTGCCGCAGCCGCTCGCCCCGGCGACGAGCAGCAACTCGCCGCGCTGCAGTTCGAAGGTCATCTCGCGGATGGCCGGAACCTCGCGGATGCGGTAGCGAAAGGTCAGATTGTGGACACGCAGTGGAATTTCTTTGCTCATCGTTCACCTGTTTCGTAGGATCACCCGTTGCAGTATAGAACGGATATAGTTTTTGGGCAAGGGAAGGGGCGTGTGCGGATGCAACGTGCCCCGCCGTGCCGTCCCGTGATTGCGTTCGCCTTTTTGTGCGCTATAATCTCGGCGTTCTGATGTCAGGCAACGACCACGGAGGTGAAGATGGCCTTGACGAAGGATGAAGTGCGGCACATTGCCGCCCTCGCGCACCTGGCCCTCAGCGACGAGGAGATTGCCCTCTACCAGGAACAGCTTTCCGCCATTTTGGACTACGCCGCCCGCCTGCAGGCGATAGATACCTCGGACGTTCCCCCCACGGCGACCGTTTTGCCGCTTGTCTCCGTCCTGCGGGAGGATGTGCCGACGGAGCCGCTCCCCCGCGACGAGGCGCTGGCCAACGCCCCCGATGCGGAGGCCAACTGCTTCTTCGTCCCGCCGGTCCTGCCCCCGGAGAAGGCGTAGGAGGTGGCGATGGAACTCCACGAACTGACGATGCACCAGGCCCTGGCGGCGATGCGGCGGGGCGAGCTAACCTCGGTGGAACTGACGGAAGCGATCCTGGCCCGCATCGAGGCGGTCGAGCCGAAGACACGCGCCTACCTCACCGTGACGGCGGAGCGTGCGCTCGAGGCGGCCCGTCAGGCCGACGCCCTCCGCGCCGCCGGGGAGGAGAGGCCGCTCCTCGGCCTGCCGATCGCCATCAAGGACAACCTCTCCACGCGCGGGGTGGAGACGACCTGCGCCTCGCGCATCCTCGAGGGCTACGTCCCGCCCTTCGACGCGACCGTCGTCGAGCGGCTGAAGGCGGCGGGTGCGGTCATCCTCGGCAAGACGAATATGGACGAGTTCGCGATGGGGTCGAGCACGGAGAACTCCGCCTTCTTCCCCACGCACAACCCCTGGGACCTGGAGCGCGTGCCCGGCGGGTCGAGCGGCGGGAGCGCGGCGGCGGTCGCCGCCGGGGAGGCGCTGGCTGCCCTCGGCACCGACACGGGCGGTTCGGTGCGCCAACCGGCCTCGCTCTGCGGCCTGGTCGGCGTCCGCCCGACCTACGGGCGCTGCTCGCGCTACGGCCTCATCGCCTTCGCTTCCTCGCTGGATCAGCCCGGCCCGCTGACGCGCGATGTGCGCGACGCCGCGCTGCTGATGGAGGTGATGGCGGGGCACGATCCGCGCGACGCGACGACGTGGCGGGAACCGGTTCCCGACTACGTGGCGGCGTTGGGGGAGGGCGATCTGCACGGGCTGCGCGTCGGCGTGCCGAAGGAGTACTTCGTCGAGGGCGTCGAGGCGGCGGTCGAGCAGGCGGTGCGCTCGGCCATCGAGACGCTGGCCGACCTGGGCGCGGAGATCGTCGAGGTCAGCCTGCCGCACAGCGAGACGGGGCTGCCGGTCTACTACCTCATCGCTCCGGCGGAGGCGAGCGCCAACCTGGCCCGCTTCGACGGCATCCGCTACGGCTACCGCGCCGAGGCACGGACGCTGGAGGAACTCTACTTCCGCACGCGGGGCGAGGGCTTCGGCCCGGAGGTGAAGCGGCGGATTATGCTCGGCACCTACGCGCTCAGCGCCGGATACTACGATGCCTACTACCGCAAGGCGCAGCAGGTGCGCACGCTCATCCGCCGCGATTTCGACCGCGCCTTCGAGCAGGTGGATGTCATCGTCGGGCCGACCTCACCGGTTACCGCCTTCCGCCTCGGCGAGCGCACCGACGATCCGCTGCAAATGTACCTGGCGGACATCTTCACCCTCTCGCAGGCGCTGGCCGGTATCCCCGCGCTGAGCCTGCCCTGCGGCTTCGACGAGGCGGGGCTGCCCATCGGCTTGCAGATCGCCGCGCCCGTTCTCCGGGAAGCGACGATGTTCCGCGTCGCCTACGCCTACGAGCAGGCGACGACGTGGCACGAACGACGACCGACGCTGTAACGAACAACATCCTACGCTGAGGAGAGGGTTATGAAACTGATCATCCCGATGGCCGGACTGGGGACGCGCATGCGTCCGCACACCTGGACGCGGCCCAAGCCGCTCCTGCCGCTGGCGGGCAAGCCGATGCTGGCCCACGTCCTGGAGCGATTCCGCGAGTTGCCGATCGAGGAGTACGTCTTCATCACCGGCTGGCTGGGCGACCAGGTGGAGCAGTACATTCGCGAGAACTACGACCTGCCCGCCCACTTCGTCGAGCAGCAGGAGACGCTGGGCCAGGCGCACGCGATCTGGCTGGCACGGGACTACCTGGAAGGGCCGGCCTTCCTCCTCTTCGTGGATACGCTCTTCGACGGGGCCGATTTCGGCGGACTGGATGCCCCCGGCCTCGACGGCGTCATCTACACGAAGGAGGTGGACGATCCGCGCCGCTTCGGGGTGGTGGAGACGGATGCCGAGGGGCGCGCGCTGCGCCTCATCGAGAAACCCGATTCGATGGACAATCGCAACGTCCTGATGGGCCTCTACTACTTCCGCGACAGCGCCCGGCTCGCCCGCGCCTGCGGTGAACTGATGGAGCGCCGCATCCAGACGAAGGGGGAGTACTACCTGGCCGATGCCATCACGTTGATGATCGAGGAGGGGGCGGTCTTCCAGACGCGCCCCGTGGAGGTCTGGGAGGATACGGGCAAGCCGGAGACGACCTTCCTCACCCATCGCTACATCCTGGAACACGGCTACGACAACAGCATGGAGGCCGTCCGCCCCGGCGTGGCGATCATCCCCCCGGTGTACATCGACCCGCGTGCGGAGGTGGAGCGAAGCGTCATCGGTCCCTACGTCTCCATCCACGCGGGGGCGAAGGTGCGCGAGAGCGTCGTGCGCGACGCGGTGATCGACGAAGGCTCGCAGGTGGAGGGGATGCTCCTCGACCACGCCCTCGTCGGACGCTGGGTTACGCTGCGCGGGGCTTTCCGCAGCTTCAACATCGGCGATTCGTCGTCGGTGCTGGACCCATCCGTCTGGGAGGCAGAATGAGCACACGTGCTTTCACCTCGGCCCGCGTGCGGGCGATTCCGCCGTCGGGCATCCGTCGCTTCTTCGACATCGCGGCGACGATGGAGAACGTGGTCAGCTTGGGGATCGGCGAGCCGGACTTCGACACGCCCGCGCCGATCGTCGAGGCGGGGATGGAGGCGCTGCGGCGGGGTGCGACCCACTACACCTCCAACTCCGGCCTGCCGGAACTGCGCCACGCCATCGCCGACCACGTCTATCGGCTCTATCGGCAGACCTACAATCCGGCCAGCGAGGTGCTGGTGACCGTCGGCGTCTCGGAGGCGCTCTACCTGGCGATGGCGGCCCTCCTCGACGAGGGGGACGAGATCGTCTTCCCGGAGCCGTGCTTCGTCTCCTACGCGCCGACCGCTCGGCTGGTCGGCGCGGTGCCCGTCCCCGTGCCGACCTATGCCGAAGAGGGTTTCCAGGTTACGCCGGAGGCACTGGAGGCGGCGATCACGCCGCGCACGAAGGTGCTCTTCGTCTCCTCGCCGAACAACCCCACCGGCACGGTGCTCTCGCGCGAGCGGCTGAACGAGATCGCCGCCGTCGCCAAGAAGCACAACCTCGTCGTGATCTCCGACGAAATCTACGACCGCCTCACCTACGGCGTGGAGCATACCTGCTTCGCCAGTCTGCCGGGGATGTACCAGCGCACCGTCGTCCTGCAGGGCTTTTCCAAAGCCTACGCGATGACCGGGTGGCGCATCGGCTACATCGTCGGACCGGCGGAACTGGTCGCCGAGATGCGCAAGGTGCACCAGTACCTGATTATGTGCGCCCCGACCGTCTCGCAGTGGGCGGCGCTGAAGGCGCTGGAGGTCGGCGAACCCTACGTGGAGGCGATGCGGGAGGAGTACGACCGCCGCCGCAAGCTCATCGTCGGCGGCCTGAACGCGATCGGGCTGGCCTGCCACGAGCCGCGCGGGGCCTTCTACGCCTTCCCCTGCGTGGAAAAGACGGGGATGGACGACGAGACCTTCGCCGAGCGCCTGTTGCACGAGGAGCGGGTCGCCGTCGTGCCGGGGCGGGCCTTCGGCGAGGCGGGCAAGGGCTTCGTGCGGATGTCCTACGCCACCGCCTACGAGAAGATCGAGGAGGCGCTGGAGCGGATGGCCCGCTTCGTCCAGCGCACGCGGGAGGTCTGAGACCCTCTCGATGGGAGGAGGTTCGATGGAATACGAAGCCGTCATCGGGTTGGAAGTCCACGCGCAGGTGCACACGAAGTCGAAGATGTACTGCGCCTGCCCTGTGGTGGAGGATACGGGCGATCTGGAGCCGAATACCTACGTCTGCCCCGTCTGCCTGGGGATGCCGGGGACGCTGCCCGTCGTCAACCGGCGGGTGGTGGAGTACGGGATGATGACCGCCTTCGCGCTCCACTGTACCGTCCACGAGACGAGCGTCTTCTCGCGCAAGTCCTACTTCTACCCCGACCTGCCCAAGGGCTACCAGATCAGCCAGTACGACCTGCCGCTGGCGACCGGCGGCTACCTGGAGATCGACACGCCGCAGGGGACGAAGCGCATCGGCATCACGCGCGTCCACCTGGAGGAGGATACCGGCAAGCTCTACCATCTGGAGGGGGGGCTGGGGGCGCTGGTGGATTTCAACCGCTCCGGCGTGCCGCTGCTGGAGATCGTCAGCGAGCCGGACATTCGCTCGGCGGAGGAGGCGCACGCTTACGGCGTCGCGCTGCGCGAGGTGCTCGTCTATCTCGGCGTCAACCGGGGCGATATGGAAAAGGGCGAGATGCGCTTCGAGGCCAACGTCAGCGTCCGCCCCAGGGGCAGTGCCGAGATGGGGACGCGCACCGAGATCAAGAACCTCAACTCCTTCCGTGCCCTGACGCGGGCGATCGAGTACGAGGTGCAACGTCAGATCGGCGTGCTGGAGGCGGGCGGCGAGATCGTCCAGCAGACGCTGGGCTGGAACGAGGTCGAGGGGCGCACCTACGTCCAGCGGAGCAAGGAGTACGCCCACGACTACCGCTACTTCCCGGAGCCGGACATCCCGCCGCTGGTCATCGAGGCGGCGTGGATGGAGAAGGTGCGGGCTTCGGTGCCCGAACTGCCGCGCGAGAAACGGGAGCGGTTCGTCGCCGAATACGGCATCCGCCCCTACGATGCGGCGCTGCTCGTCGAGGATCGCGCCGTCGCCGACTACTTCGAAGCGGCGGCGAAGGCGGCTTCCGCCCACGGCATCCCCGCGCAGGAGATCGCCAACTGGATGACGGGCGAGTTCTTCCGCCTGATGAAGGCGCACAACGCGGGGATGGAGGCGGTCGAGGTCGGGCCGTCGCAACTGGTGGCCCTCATCCGCTTGCGGCAGGCGGGGACGGTCAATGTTACCGCCGCCAAGCAGGTGCTGGAGGCGATCTTCCTCACCGGCGAGGATCCGGAGGCCGCCGTCGAGCGGCTGGGGCTGGCGCAGATTTCGGATAGCGAGGCGCTGGCCCGCATCGTCGCCGAGGTTGTCGCCGCCAACCCCAGGCAGGTGGCGCAATATCGTGCCGGGAAGAAGGCGGTCATCGGCTGGTTCGTCGGTCAGGTGATGAAGGCGACGCGCG
>JALXBP010000114.1 GCA_026991395.1 Anaerolineae bacterium
GGGTGGGGGACCTGGGCTGCGGGCAGGGGCGGCTGGTGCGGCTCCTGCCACCGGGCTGCACCTACGTGGGGATGGACTTCTCCCCGGCGCTGCTGGCGCTGGCGCGGGAGGCGGCGGCCTCGGCGGGGCGGCGGGCCATCTTCGTGGAAGGCGACCTCCTGCGCACGCCATGGCCGCCCCCCGTGGAGGCGGGCGGCTTCGACTGGCTCTTCCTGCGGGCGGTGCTCCACCATCTGCCGGGTGCAGCCAACCGCGCGGCGGTGGTGCGGCGGGCGGCGTCACTGCTCGCACCCGGCGGGCGGCTGGTGCTGGCCAACTGGCAGTTCCTGCGCATCCCGCGTCTGCGCCGCCGCCTGGTGCCCTGGGCGCGGATCGGCCTTTCGGCGGCGGATGTCGAACCCGGCGACTACTTGCTCGATTGGCGGCGGGAGGTGGAGGCGCTGCGCTACGTCCATCTGGTGGATGAGGCGGAGACGGTGGCGCTGCTGGAGGACGCGGGCCTGACGGTCGAGCAACTCTATCTGGAGGACGGCCACACGCGCGATCTGACGCTCTACGGGGTGGGGGTGAGGACGGAATACGAAACACGGAACACGTATGCGTGATGCGTATTGCGTGTGGCGTGTTTCGTGTTGCGTGTTGTGCGAGAGGAGGTGAGATGGCCAAGGGCGGGGTCCCTCAGCCGATCGACTTGAGCGATGCGGCGCGGCGGGCGCAGATCGTCGCCCTGCTGCGGGCACTGCAATCGCTGCCGGAGGAGGAGCGCGACATCACGCCGGTGCTGCGCCGCTATCCGGCCCCGCGCGGCACCTACGCCAAATCGCAACTGCTCGACGCCTATCGCCGCCTCGTCGAGGCGGGGGTCTTCGCACCGGACGCCGCACTGGAACGACGGCTGCGCGGGCGTCCGGTGCGCACGCTCTCCGGCGTTGCGCCGGTCGCCATCCTCACGCGGCCCTATCCCTGCCCCGGCGAGTGCATCTTCTGCCCCAATCAGCCGCAAGCGCCCAAGAGCTACCTCGACGGCGAGCCGGGCGTCCTGCGGGCGCTGCAGAACGACTACGACCCCGCCCGCCAGACCGAGGCGCGGCTCCGCTCGCTGGCGGCCTTGGGGCATCCCGTGGACAAGGTCGAACTGCTCATCTTGGGCGGCACCTGGTCGTACTACCCGCGCCGCTATCGGCGCGATTTCCTCCGCCGCGCCTTCGGGGTGCTCAACGGCGCACCGTCGCCCACGCTGGAAGCGGCCCTGCGCCGCAACGAGACGGCTCCCCACCGCAACGTCGGGCTGGTCATCGAGACCCGTCCCGACTACATCACCCCGCAGGAGGTGCTCTCCCTGCGTCAGGAGGGCGTGACGAAGGTGCAGATCGGCGCACAGAGCTTCGACGACCGGCTGCTGGCGCTCAACAAACGCGGGCACACCGTCGAGGATGTGCGGCGGGCCGTGCGCCTTCTGCGCTTGGGCGGCTTCAAGATCGTCCTCCACTGGATGCCCAATCTCTACGGGGCAACGCCGGAGTCCGACGTGGAGGACTTCCGCCGCCTGTGGGACGATCCCGGCCTGCGTCCGGACGAACTGAAGATCTACCCGACGGCGCTGTTGGAGGGGACGGAACTCTACGATCTGTGGAGGGTGGGGCGGTACGAACCTTACGACGAGCGGACGCTGATCGAGTTGCTCATCGCCTGCAAGCGAATGGTGCCGCCCTATTGCCGCATCAACCGGCTGATGCGCGACATCCCGGCGCAGTACATCGTCGCCGGGGTGAAGAAGAGCAACCTGCGCCAGATCGTGCAAAAAGAAATGCGTAGCCGCGGAGTGCAATGTCGCTGCATCCGCTGCCGCGAGGTGCGCGGCGCGTGGGACGCGCTCGAACTCGGCGAGGCGCAGATCGAGGTCGTCCGCTACGATACGACGGCGACGACGGAGTTCTTCCTGCAGGCGCTCACGCCGACGGGCAAGCTGGCCGGCTTCCTGCGCCTTTCGCTGCCCCTGGCCCCGCGCGACGAGCTTCCCATCGCGGAGATTCGCCAGGCGGCGATGATCCGCGAGGTGCACGTCTACGGCCCGGCGCAGGCGCTGGGAAAGCACGGCGAAGGCGCACAGCACCGCGGCTTAGGGACGCGGCTCATCGAGGAGGCGGTGGCTATCGCCCGCGAGGCGGGGTTCCGCGAACTGGCGGTCATTGCCGCCGTGGGGACACGGCGCTACTACCGCGAGCGCGGCTTCACGGCGGGGCAGCTCTATCCGATACGGAAGTTGACATAACGTAGATCGTCGCGAGGGACGCGATACGGAGTACGGAATACGGAATACGGAATACGAAGTACGTAATGCGTGTTGCGTATTCCGTGTTCCGATTGCGCCTTGACCGCGAGCCTCGCTCCTTTCCCGTCGTTCGTCGTCTGTTTTCCTTCCGTTGTTCCGTCGTCTGTTTTTCCTGGTTTCTACGGGCTTTTTATGCGTTATGTTAAGTTAGTGGACATAAGGTATATAGTCGGAAGTTCGAAACGGCGGATACGGACGGCCCAGGGCGGTCGAAGCGGGCCGGAGGGCGTGCGTGAGGCTCGCCGCGAGGTGTGCGCAGAAGGATCGACGGCACCTCGGCACGCCGAGGCTCGGCGCAGGAGGCAGGAGAGGGAACGGCGCGGGCCTGCGCCGCGGGGATCGAACGCGGCAGAAGCCCCCCACCCTGCTATGCCGCCTCGTCCGCCCGGCGGAGCGCGGCCAGCAGCGGGTCCAGCGCCGCGGCGCGGGGGTCGTGATGGGCGCGGATGAGGGCGACGCTCCGCTCGGAGCCGCCCGCCTGCTCGACGAGGGCCGCCCCCCACTGCGGATGGTCGCGCCGCGTGCGGAAGGCCCGCAACGGCGGGAGATCGCTTTCTGCCAGGCGCAGCGCCAGGTCGGGCGCGAAGTGCTCGACGATGACGACGACCGCCCGCTCGACGGCGGAAGGCCATCCCAATGTGCCCTTACCGACATCGTGGAGCAAGGCCGCCGTCAGCAGATCGGGATCGTCATACCCCATCGCCTCTAACCGACGACAAACCTCGACGGCGTGCCGCTGCTCACCCGGCGGCATCGCGCGGAAGAGGGCGAGCAGCGGCGGGGCAAGATGCCCGGCGGCCTCGTCCACCAGCGCCGCCGCCGCTCGATGCGCCGAGAGGAGCGCGAAGAACTGATGCAGCCGATAGCGCACGCGCATCGCTCAGAAGAGAGAGAAGAGCAGAATCAGGAAAAGCCAAAAAGCCCTCGTCGCCTCATCGATGAGCGCGAAGAACAGGTCGAAGCCCAGGTAGGGCAGAACGAAGAAGGCCGCGATGAAGATCAATGACCCGTAGGGGCGCAGTCCTTCGATGAAGTCGGCCACAGGAGGGGCGACGATTCCTTCGAGGATGGTTGCCCCGTCGAGTGGCGGGATGGGGATGAGGTTGAAGAAGGCCAGTTGTATTTCCAAGTACGAGACAAAGCCGACGATGAGCATAAGGCGCTCGCTCATCGGGATGAAACGGAGCAGCGCCGCAGCCAGCGTCCCCAGGAGAAAGTTCGCCAGCGGCCCTGCCAAGGCGACGAGGGCCATCGCTTTCCTCGGCGAGCCGGCCTTGCGCATCGCCAAGGGATCGAGCGGCCCGCTTCGGCTCCACCCGAAACCGGTCAGCAGGAGCATCAGGCTGCCGACAGGATCGAGGTAGCGGATAGGGTTGAGCGTCAGGCGACCGTCGCGGGCCGGTGTGGGGTCGCCCAAGAAGGCGGCCATGGCGTTGTGCGCCAGCTCGTGCCAGGTGAAGCCGAAGAGCAGGACGAGGAGCCGTGCGGTCATCTCATCGGGCGAAGGGAGCATCATCTCACTCCTTGGTCGTGATTTCGACCGTCCCCAGGGGGACGAGGTCGTAGGGGAGCCGCGTGCCGTCGCGGAAGGCGGGCAGGCGGCTCCCGTCCTCGGCGCGGTAGAGACCGGCCCACAGCGGATAACGTCCGGCGGGGAGATCGTCCGGCAGGTGGAGGATGTGGGTGTCGGGGATGCGGTCGCCGGCCTGCCACAGCGTCGTCGGGAACCAGCCGCCGCGAGGGGGCGCGTCGTCCTGGGCCAGCGGCTGCGGATCGCCCTCTCGCCAGAGATGGACGAAGGCGACGTCGCTCTCTCCCGGCGCGCCGAGGGCCTCCCAGTGGAGCGTCACGGTCAGAGGCGACCCGGCGGTTGCCGTCAGGGGACGGTCGTAGCCGCGCAGCGCGATCCGCTCACCGAGGCGAATGCCGTCGAGCGGGAAGCGCGGCGGAGGCGGCGGCCCCTCGGGCACGACGATGATCCCGCCGACGACCGGCGGGGCGACGACGCGCCCTTCCTCCGTGCGCGCAACGGGCCGCAGCCCCCTTTCCTCCTCGAAAAGGCCGACCTCCACGGGATAACGCATCGGCGCTTCGACCTCGTCCGGAATGTGCAGCCGATAGCCGTCGCAGAAGGGGCGCTGTGTCCAGCGCGAGGTCGGATAGCGCCCGTTTCCCGGCCAGGTGTGCCGCGCCGCCAGGATGGCATCATTCGGTCCGAGCAGGTGGACGAAGAGGGTGTAATCGGTCGTCATCGGGCGCAGGGCCGCCCAGCAGAGCGTTACCGTGAAATCATCACCGGGGTGCAGGCGGCGCTCCGGCAGGCGGACGGCCTGCAGACGTGCTTCGTCGCCGTAGAGCAGCACCGTTCCCCCGGCCTCGGCTGCGTCGAGCTGACGCGGCGGCGCGAAGGTGGCCAGGATTCGGCTTCCCGGGGCCAGGGCGGCCAAGACGGCCATCACGCCGAGGAGAGAGCGCCGCCACGCTCCGGGCAAGGACGAGAGACCGGCCGTCATCAACGCCGCCCACGCGCCTATGGCAGGGAAGAGCAAGCGACCGTGCGGCGCTTCAACGACCCGCATCCAGCGCAGCAACAGGCAGGCGATGATGATCAGCCAGCCGAGAGCCAGGCCAAAGGGGAGCGGATCACGGCGCAGCGAGCGAAGGCCGAGGAGAAAGGGAGGCACCGTCAGCAGGAAAAGGAGCCAGTAGACCGCATCCGGCCAGCAGATGTGCCCCCAGCCATAGGCTCCCCAGAAGGAGCGCCAGACCATCGGCAGATAGCCGAGCACTTGCCGCCACGCTATGGGGTGATCGTAGCGCCAGAGGGTCTGCAGATGGGGCGTCAGGGCGAGAGGATCGTCGTACACAATGAAGTTGCGCAAATACCAGGGAAGCGCGAGCACGGCCATCGGCAGCGAGAAGCTCAGCCAGGCCCGAACTATCGCCCGGCGTCGGCGGCGAGGCTCCGCGCGAAGGGCCGCCAGGCCGATCACCGCGTAGGCTGCGCCGACGAGGGGCAGGAGGCTCATCTTCGTCTCCGCCGCCGCGCCCACCAGCAGCCCGCTCGTCAGGAGCCGCCGGAGCGATGGCCCGCGTCGCCACAGGGCCGTCAGCGCCCACAACGATGCGGTCGCCGTCGCCGCAGCAGCGCTGTCGTTGCTCACCACGCTGCTGATGAAGACGAACTGCGGCTGCAGGGCGACCATCGCCGCGACCGTCAGCGCACCATGCCGCGTGCCGAAAAGCTCCCACCCCCACCCCCACGCTGCCACGACGGTCAGCAGCCCGAAGAGGGTGGAGACGAGCCGGGTCGCGTGGAGGACGAAGACCCCCCTGTCCCATCCGCGGAACTCGTCGAGGTGAATGAGCATATTCTTGTCCTCGTGGCCGGTCAGCGTCCCCTGGTAGCCGAAGCCCGGATTGTGCCGGAGATGATGCAAGAGATCGCCGTCATCGAGCGGCGCGGTGAGCAGCGCCGCCGTGAGGTAGTAGAGCGGTGGTTGAGCGACCTCCTGCGCTATGTCGCTGGGGGCATCGCTCAGCGGCGGGAGGTGATGCTCGCGCGCAATCCAGCGCACATAGGCGTAGTGCTGGGCCTCGTCCGGCCCCTCGAAGATAGGCGTGGCCCAGTTGTGCATCAGCGCCAGGGCGAGGAAGAGGAGGAGAAGCGGCAGCAACGGCCGTTGCCGCAGTCGGGCAAGTTGACGCTGCATAGCCGGATTACTGCGCCCCCCTCATCGCCACCGGCAGGTAGAGATCGTGCAACGGCGGGATATGGATCACGACCTCGTAGAAGGCCGAAACGTCGGTCTGGCAGTGATCGCCCGCCAGTCGCCGTCCGAGGATGACGAAACGCACGGTATCACCCTCGTGCAGGTCGTGCAAGGTAACCGAGAAGTCGGTCTTGTAGGTGTAGTCCAGCGGCGAATGGCTGTAGCTCGACTCGCCCTTGGTGACGAAGGGCAGATAGAGCGACTGCGTCAGCGTCGGCGTGGACGTGACGCTCGAAGCGGGCTGGATGGTGTACCAGAGCTGCCCCAGCGTCGGCTCCGTCGTCGTCCAGTCGATGAAGAGGTAGTCGAGAGCGGTGATGACGTGCACGGATGTGATCAGCGTGGAAGGCGCCCAGTCGTCCGGTTCGGGCAGGACGTCCCCCGGATAAGTGCTTCGGGTCAGGGAAGCCGCATCCCAGTAGGTCGAAAGCGGGCCTGCATCGAGCGGGGCGGCGTAGAGCCAGACGCTGATCGTCGTCGAGACCGGCTCCGCCGTGACGGCGATGGGTGCCCAGGTGTAAGCCGCATGGTCGCCGTAGTCCGACCACACCATCGTCGAGGGGAACTCGTCCTCCGATTCCAGGCGCGGGTCCGGGCACTGCGAGAAGCCGTCGGGCGGGCAGTTGTACGTCCCCCCGGTGAGCATACGGGTGATCACCCAGCCGGTCGGCTCGATGCCCACGCGGGGGCGGTAACGGGCGCTATCGTTGCGGTTGTAGGCCGTCAGGCGATAAGGCAGGCAAGGGGTTACGCCTGCGACGGGCTGGTAGATGCCCGCGATGTAGGGAGCGCCCCAGCGAATGTAGCCTTGGGAGCTGTTGTGCATATCGTCCACGCAGATTTTGCCCGGCGGTGGCGGCGGATAGCAGACGTTGTGGTAGATGATGCCGCCGTCGATGAACTCCGGCAGGGGATCGCCAACCCACCATTCGTACCATCCACCGGCGATGTAGTGATTGGTCGGTCGCCAGTAGAAAGGCTCCGAGTCCATCGAACCGTTGCGCAAGAGGTTGCCCGATGCCGTGGCAGAAAGCGGCGGGGACCACAACGGGACGCCGTAAGGCGATGTCGCCTGCATCGGGCGGGATGCCCGTCCCCACCCCCAGAGCATGAAAGCGGTGATAACCAGGCTGATGAGCAAGCCGAGACGCCGTGAGCGCACTTGACACCTCCCTTCGAGGCAAAGAGATCGTGCTCCATTATACGGCAAAACCCAATCGGGCAAGGGAAAGGCAACCCTGCGACCCGCGGATATTTCGCGTAGTCAAGTTGATGCCTTCATAGCATTCATTCGAACATCCCCGGTCTTCGCCTCTCGCTATGACTACGCGAAATACCCCAGCCTCAACGGAACCTTGACCGACTGCAAGATTATGCTAAAGTCCCGTGTAGCACGCTCAGGAGGTGCGCGATGCCCAAACGGTTCGTCACGGCAGAGGACCTCTACAAGTTCAAGCAGATTACCGACTTCGACCTCTCCCCCGACGGGGAGCGGATTGTCTACGCCCTCCAGTGGATCGATCGCCAGGAGGAGAAACGCTACACCAATCTCTGGCTGGTCAACAGCAGCGGGCGCATTGAGCCGCATCGCTTCACCGTCGGCGAACAGAGCGATGGCCATCCTCGCTGGTCCCCCGATGGGACGACGATCGCCTTCCTTTCCAATCGGCATGACGAGCGCAACCCGCAGATCTTCCTCATCCCCGCCGCGGGCGGAGAGGCCCGCCAACTGACATCGCTCAAGGGCATCATCCACACCTTCAGGTGGTCACCGGACGGGAAGCGGCTGCTCGTCGAGTTCACCCCCTACACCGACGAGGAGTGGCAGCGCATCAGCGACGAGGAAGCCCGCAAACGGGGCATCGTCTATCGGCACATCACCCGTCCTTTCTACAAGCACGACGGCTCCGGCTTCCTCCCGCAACAGCGCCGCCATCTCTGGCTCGTTGACGTCCGCAACGGCAAAGGAACGCCGCTCACCGAAGGCCCCTATGACGAATATGATGCCCAATGGTCACCGGATGGCCGGCGGATCGTCTTCCTCTCCAACCGCACGGACGATCCGGACCTCCACCCCGATCACGAGGAACTCTACCTCATCACCGTCGACGGCAGCGAGCTCGAACAGATTCCCGGCATCGCACCTCACCCCAAGTCCTCCCCCACCTTCTCGCCCGACGGGCGGTGGATCGCCTACATCGGAGGCAAGGAGGCGGGACAATGGTGGAGGAATCCTCGCCTGTGGCTCGTGCCGATCGACGGCAGCGCTCCGGCCCGCGACCTGACCGGCGAAAGCGACATGGAAGTCGGCGCCGACGTCATCAACGACCTCAAGGGCGCTATGACCACAACACCGCCCACCTGGAGCCTCGACGGACGCAGCATCTACGTCCAAATCTCCCACCACGGGCGGAGCATGCTCTACCGAGTCGGCGTGGACGACGGCGCACTGGAGCCAATCATCGACGAGAGGGGCGTCGTTGGGAAGTTCGTCTTCGACAGCCGTCAGCAGCGGATGGCCTACTTCTTCGCCACGATGCGCGATCCGGGGCAACTCTACCTGCGCGATATGCGCACCGGCAGGAGCCGCAAGCGCACGCGCACGAACAGCGCCCTGCTCAGCCGCATCGAGCTGGGAGAGATCGAGGAGGTCTGGTTCAAGGGCTGGGCAAGCAACGACCTGCAGGGATGGATCATCAAACCGCCGAACTTCGATCCAGGCCGCCGCTATCCCTCGATTATGGAGATCCACGGCGGCCCGCTCACACAGTACGGCGAATTCTTTATGCACGAGTTCTTCTACCTGGCCGCCCAAGGCTACGTCGTGTACTTCTGCAACCCGCGCGGAGGGCGTGGATACGGGGAAGCGCACGCCAAGGCGATCTGGGAGGACTGGGGCAACGCGGACTACACCGACCTGATGGCCTGGGCCGACTACGTCGAGCAACGCCCCTACATCGACCCGGCACGGATGGGCGTAACCGGCGGCAGCTACGGCGGCTATATGACCCTCTGGATCATCGGCCACACCGACCGCTTCGAGGCCGCCGTCGCCCAGCGCGTCGTGAGCAACTTCATCAGCATGTGGGGCAGCAGCGATATGAACTGGGTCTTCCAGCAGGTCTGGGGCGACAAACCGCCCTGGGAGGCTATCGAGACCTACTGGGAGCACTCGCCGCTCAGTCATCTGGGCAAGGCGACCACGCCGACCCGCATCATCCACAGCGAAAACGACCTGCGCTGCCCCATCGAGCAAGGGGAGCAAGCCTTCATCGCCCTGCGAGTCCGGGGCATCCCCACCGATATGATCCTCTTTCCGGATGAACCTCACGGCCTTTCGCGCACGGGCCGCACCGACCGCCGCGTCGCACGGCTCCGCCACATTCTCGAGTGGATGGAGCGCTATCTGAAAACGGAGGCCGAGTCGCAATGAACACAGCACGGGACATCGCACTGGTCTTCCTCAGCCTGGAGGCTTTGGTGATGGGGATCGTCCCTCTCCTCCTGCTCGCTGCAGCCGCTTACGGCACCCACCGCCTGCACCGATGGCTTGGGCAGGCCCTGCGGCGGCTGACGGAGCACATCGAAGCCATAGCGAGGAAAGTCGAGCGGCTTTCTGGACGCATCGCCGCACCTTTCATCACGGCGCGAAGCCGCTGGCGACAGATCGACGTCATGCGCCGCGCACTGGCGCACACCATCTTCCCCGCTCGGAGCAAAGCGAGGTAACGAAGCATGGAAAAGAAGCAGCAAACGGGAGTTTCGCCGTCGGTCATCATGGCCGCCGGTGCGATCGTCGGCGCGGCCATCGGACTGCTGGCCGCCTGGCTCTACGCAAACAACGCCCCCCGCATCACCGGCGAGCAGGGCAAAGAACGCATCGCTCCGCCCGACCCCAAATCGGCGCTGAAGATCGCCGTCTCGCTCCTCGGCGTGCTGCGGATGATCGCCGGAGGGCCGGGGAAGTAGCAGGCCCCCCTCACGGCAACCGAGCGAGCCACCCGCGACGAATCTCGCGGGCGATCGTCGTCGTGCCACCGTGGCCGGGGTAAACGACCGTCTCCGGCGGGAGATGCGACAGGCGGCGCAGGCTCGCCCGCAACTGCACCTCGTCGCCGCCGGGCAGGTCGGTGCGCCCGACCGCGCCGCGGAAGAGCGTGTCCCCGCTGAGCAGCATCCCCTCCTCGGGCAGGTAGAAGCAGAGACTGCCGGGCGTATGGCCGGGCGTGTGCAGCGCCTCCACCACCAACGCCCCTACCCTCAGCCGCTCCCCATCCTCCAGAGCGTGATCCGCAGGCGGCGAGGGGACGTACATCAGGTCGAACCAGGCCGCGCCGCCGCCCTCCGCCAGGAGCGGGAAGTCGGCGCGATGGAGCATCAGCAGCGCCTGGGGGTAGCGCTGCTTGACGATGGCGTTGGCCGCGATGTGGTCGAAGTGGGCGTGCGTGTTGAGCACGTAGCGCACCGTCAACCTGCGCCGTTCGATCTCGCGGAAGAGCGGCACAGGGTCTCCGCCGGGATCGACGATGGCCGCCTCCCCACCCTCGCGGTCGAAGAGCAGATAGGCGTTGGCCTGCAACGCCCCGATGGGCAGCCTAAGGATCATCCGCCCTCCCCAACAGACGACGCCGCAGCTTGTCCGGCACCTTCCCGGCGGCACCGAGCCGCGCCAAAGCCTCCTGCGGGGACAGCCTCTCCTCCTCCGGCTCCGGCACGGCGGGACGGGAGGCTGGGGCAGGCCGCGACGGACGGTCGGCCAGCGCCAGGGGAAGCAAGGCAGGCGCGGTCACGACGGTGACGGAGGGCGGCGGCGCGGCGGGCGGCGCAGCCGTCAGCCAGAGGCGCGTCGCCCCCGACGGCGCAAGCGCAGGCGGCTCCGTCCCGCAGTGGATCAGGTAGGCAGCAGCGGCGGCCTCCGTCTCCGCCAGCAGGGCCGCCCATCGGGGAGAGGGCGGGCGCGTATCGGGGAGGAAGGAGAGGAGGAGCAGCCGCCCCTCCTCGACCAGTCCGCCCACCTCCGCAGGCGGCTCGAAGGTCGCCAGCCCCTGACGCACGAAGAGGATGGCCGTCCCGCTCATCTCCCGCAGGGCCGCCACGAGGCGCTCCGCCGCCCGGCTTCCCCACACCGCCGCCGTCGGCCACTCATCGAGGAGCAGCGCAAGCGCCTCATCGAGCAGGCCCTCATCCGCGGGGGGAGCCTCGTCGAAAAGGCACAGAGGGCCGCGCAGCACCTGCGGATCGCCGCGGTAGAAGAGGAGCGCGGGCCGCCGTTCGAGCGGCAGCCGCCGCAGGGAGGCGGGGTACGCGGCCTCGTCCCAGCGCAGCGCCGAGACCGGCGTCGGCTGCGAGGGCGGGTGCAGCCGCGCCGCCTGCGCAGGCGTCAATCCCCACCGCCGCGGATCGCGCCGCAGCACGGGGAGCAGGGTCGTCAGACGCTCCCCGCGCTCCAAACGCGCGAGGACGGCCTTCGCCTGCGCAAGACCGAGGCCGGAGCGGAAGAGGAACCACGCCCACAGCGCCGTTTCCTCGCTCATCCTCCCTCACCGCGCGGCGCACGTTCCAGCACGATGGTTACCGGCCCGTCGTTGACCAGCTCGACGCGCATATGGGCACCGAACTGGCCGGTTTCCACCTCCCGTACCCCTTCCTCGCGCAGGAACTGAACGAAGCGATCGACCAGCCTTTCGGCAAGCGGCGGGGGCGCGGCGTGCGCGAAGGAGGGCCGAAAGCCGCGGCGGACATCGCCGTAGAGCGTAAACTGCGAAACGACGAGCGCCGAGCCGTCGATGGCCAGCAGCGAGAGGTTCATCTTCCCCGCCGCATCGGGGAAAATGCGCAGATTCGCGACCTTGTGCGCCAGCCAGCGGGCCTCCGCCTCCGTATCCCCCTCGGCCACGCCGATGAGGACGAGCAGCCCCCGACTTATCGCGCTGATCGTAACCTCCTCCACCTCGACGAGGGCATAGGCCACACGCTGCACGACCACCCGCATCAGCCCGCCTCCCCCCAATGCCGCAGCATCTCGGCGAGCAGACGGACACCGAAACCGGTGCCGCCCTTCGGCTGATAAGGGCGCTCGCGTTCGGCCATAAAGACCCCGGCAATGTCGATGTGGACCCAAGGGACGCCCTCGGGGACGAAGTAACTGAGGAAATAGCCCGCCGTAATCGCCCCCGCAGGCCGCCCGCCGATGTTCTTCACGTCGGCCACGTCGCTCTTGAGCTGCTCGCCGTAGGCTTCGAAGAGCGGCAGCGGCCAGACGCGCTCGCCGCTCCGCTCCCCGGCCTCGCGCAGACGCTCGATGAGGCCCTCGTCCCCCATCACACCGGCGGCGTGATGGCCCAGCGCCACGACGCACGCGCCGGTCAGCGTCGCCGCGTCGAAGATGGCGTCGGGATGGAAGCGCTCGGCGTAGGCCAGCGCGTCGGCGAGGATCAACCGGCCCTCCGCGTCGGTGTTGATCACCTCGATCGTCTTCCCGTTCATCGCTTCGACGACGTCGCCCGGCTTCGTCGCTCGCCCGCTGGGCATATTCTCCGTCGCCGGGACGAGCGCCACCACGCGGAGCGGCACCTTCAGCAGGGCCAAGGCGCGGATCGCGCCCATCATCGCCGCCGCCCCGCCCATATCGCCCTTCATCGCCTCCATCCCCTTGCTCGGCTTGAGCGAGATGCCGCCGCTGTCGAAGGTGATCCCCTTCCCCACCAGCACCACCGTGGACCGCTCATCGCCTTCGGGCCGGTAGTCCATCACGATGAAGCGGGCAGGCTCGTCGCTGCCGTGCGCCACGCTGAGCAACGCCCCCATCCCCAGTTCGGCCATCTCCGCCTCATCGAGAACGCGCACCGTGATGCCCGTCTCCTCCGCGATGGCGCGGGCCACCTCGGCCAGGTGCGTCGGCGTGGCGACGTTGGCCGGCCGGTTGACCAGATCGCGGGCCAGGTTGGCCGACTCGGCCAGTACGCGCCCAATCCCCGCGCCGACGGCACCGTCCTTCCCCTCGGCGACGAGCGTCAGCGAAACCACGTCGGGGGTCGGCTTCGAGGCCGTCTTCAACTCCCAAAAGCGGTAGAGGCCGAGCAGCACCCCCTCGACGGTCGCCTGAGCGGCCACCTCCTCCGCAAGCCGCTCCGCCCCCATCGGCGGCGCGAGCAGCGTCGTCGCTCCCAGCGCACGCGCCGCCTTGGCCGCCGCGCCCGCCGCCTGCCGCACGCGCTCCGCCGAACAGGTTTCGCGCTCGCCCAGGCCCACGAGCACGAGTCGCTCCGCCCCGATGGCCCCCGGCGGGGGGTAGAGGACGGCGGTCTCGTTCTTCTTGCCGCGGAAATCCTCCCGCGCCAGAAAGGCGGAAAGCATGCCGCCAATCTTCTCGTCGATCGACTGCAGAGCGCCCGTCAGC
>JALXBP010000115.1 GCA_026991395.1 Anaerolineae bacterium
CGCTACGCCACCTCCTGGACGGGGGATAACGAGAGCACTTGGGATTCGCTGCGCCTGGTCGTGCCGCAGGTGATCGGACTGGGGCTTTCCGGCCTCGGCTTCACCGGCCCCGACGTCGGCGGCTTCGTCGGCACACCCGACGGCGAACTCTTCACCCGCTGGGTCCAACTGGCCGCCTTCCTCCCCTTCTTCCGCGCCCACACCATCACCAGCACACCCGATCAGGAACCGTGGAGCTACGGCGATCCCTACCTGACGATCGCGCGGCGCTTCATCCAGCTTCGCTACGAGTTGCTGCCCTACCTCTACACCGCCGCCTGGCAGATGAGCCGCTACGGCTGGCCGATGGTGCGCCCCCTCGCCTGGCTGGCCCCCGACGAGGCGGCACTCTGGGAGGATGAGAGCGCCTTCCTCTGCGGCGATGCGCTGCTCGTCGCGCCGGTGATGGAGGCGGGGGCGACCTCGCGCCCCGTCCGCCTGCCGCCGGGCGACTGGTACGATTTCTGGACGCGCCGCGTCGTGCGCGGCGAGATCGAAGCCGCCGCGCCCTTAGAGGTGATGCCGCTCTACGTCCGCGCCGGGGCCATCCTGCCGCTGGGCGAGCCGAGGGCGGAGCCACCCGACGAGTTCCTGCGCCTCCATCTCTACCTGCCCACGGCGGATGGGGAGCGGGTCTCCTGGCTCTACGAGGATGCGGGCGACGGCTACGGCCCGGCGCGGCTGAGCCGTTTCACCGTGCGGCGGGAGGGCGGACGGTTGACGGTACACTGGGCGCGGGAGGGCGAGTACGAGCCGCCCTACGAGCGCATCGAGCTGGCGATCCACGGCCTGCGCCGCGTGCCGCGCGATCTCACTGCCGACGGGGAGCCTTTCGCGCCCGCCTACAGCGACGGGATGCAGCGCAGCACCATCTACGGCTTGCCGCCCTTCGAGCATCTGGAGGTGGAGTTGTGAAGCGCCCCGACTGGCAGCTCCTCGGACGGCGGGCGGTGCTGCGCCATCCCCGCTTCCTCATCCAGGAGGATCGGCTGCGGCTGCCCGACGGCGGTGAGGCGACCTTCACCTACCTCGTCAAACCGACCTCCGTCTTCGTCCTCGCGCTGACGGAGACGGGGGAACTGGTGCTCCTGCGGCAGTACCGCTACATCGCGCAGCGGTGGCTCTGGGAGATTCCGGCGGGCGGCAGTCTGGACTTCGACGGCGACGACCTGGCCGATCTGGCCCGCCGCGAGTTGTGGGAGGAGGCGGGGGGCGTCGCGGCGCGGATGGAGTACCTCGGCGAGATCACCGCGCTCAGTGGCCTGCTGCGCCAACCGATCCACGTCTATCTGGCAACGGGGGTGCGCCTGGATGCGACCAATCACGCCGAGGCGACGGAGGCCATCGAGGTGCATCCGCTCCCGCTGGACGAGGCCATCGCCCGCGTCCGCGAGGGAGGCGATGCGCTCGACGGCTACGTCGTGCTCAAGTACGAACCGCTGCTGCGCTCACGCCTCGAAAAGCGCCGCGCGGACGGTTGACAAAAGGCCGCAGTTGTGTATACTTCGCCGCGCTACGGAGGTGGCGTCGAACCTTGACCCGATGCTTCTCTATGCTATACTCGGCTTCGCGCCGACGTAGCTCAATCGGCGGAGCATCCGCCTTGTAAGCGGAGGGTTGTGGGTTCGATTCCCACCGTCGGCTTTGTGGGCAGATACCCAAGTGGCCAAAGGGGGCTGACTGTAAATCAGCTGGCGTATGCCTTCGGTGGTTCGAATCCGCCTCTGCCCACCTTTTTCTTGTCAAGCCCACGTAGCTCAGTCGGTAGAGCACTTTCTTGGTAAGAAAGGGGTCATCGGTTCAAGTCCGATCGTGGGCTCAGAGGGAACGGCCCTCTTCCAAACAACAATTCGAGGCTGATAGATGGCGAAGAAGAGCAAGGCAGTTCGGTTGACGATCAAGCTGGCGTGTACGGAGTGCAAGGAGCAGAACTACACGACGCAGAAAAACCGGCGCAACGATCCGAGCCGGTTGGAACTGCGCAAGTACTGCCCCCGCTGCCGCCGCCACACGCTGCATCGTGAGGTCAAGTAGCGTACATCGCAGGCGAGTAGCTCAATTTGGCAGAGCAACGGTCTCCAAAACCGTAGGTTGCGGGTTCGATTCCTGCCTCGCCTGCCTGGACTCAAGACACCGTCGTCGATGACGGTGTCTTGAAATGTAAGCTGAAGGTGGAGGCATTATGGCGGGCCAGAAAGAGAAGAAGTCCGGAAAGAAGGAAAATGCCATCGTCCGCTACATCCGCGATACCCGCGCGGAGTTGCGGAAGGTCTATTGGCCCACCCGTGAGGAGGCTTGGCGGCTGACGATGGTCGTCCTGGCCGTGACGGTTTCGATGGCACTCTTCCTCTGGGCGGTCGATACCTATTTTGCCTGGTTGCTGCGCATCTCGACGACCCAGAGCAGCCTGGCCGTGGTGATGGGAGCACTGACCGTCGCCGTGCTGGCGGGCAGTGGCATCTGGATCGGGCGCAGTCAGGAATTCTGAGGTCGGTATGGAAGAGCAGAGCCGGGACGAGCAGCCGGAAGAGAAGACCCCCACGGTCGAGAATGTGGCGGAGGCAGAACAGCCCGCCGCTCCGGCCACGGAGGAGATCGCCGAGGGCGAGTTCCTTCCCGATCCTTTCGCCGACGACAAGGCGCAGGACGAGCAGGAACGCGCCTGGTATGTCATCCACTGCTATTCCGGCTACGAGCACAAGGTCAAGCACAACCTCGAACAACGCATCGAGTCGATGGGTATGCAGGACTACATCTACCAGGTCGTCGTGCCCACGGTCGAGGAGATCGAGATCAAGGACGGCAAGCGGCGCACCGTGGAGCGCTGCCTCTATCCCGGCTACGTGATGGTGCAGATGCGGCTGACCGACGATTCCTGGTACGTCGTGCGCAATACCCCCGGCGTAACCGGCTTCGTCGGGATGGGCAACCGTCCCGTGCCCCTGCGCAAGGAGCACGTCCAGTCCATCCTGCACAAGATGGAAGCCGCCGCACCGCAGATACGCGCCACCTTCAGGCCGGGGCAGAAGGTACGCATCATCGAAGGCCCCTTCGCCGATTTCATCGGCGTCGTCGAGAGCATCGACGAGGAGCGGGCGAAGGTCCGCGTCCTCGTCTCCTTCTTTGGCCGCGAGACACCGGTCGAGCTGGACTTCTTGCAGGTCGAGAAGGCTTAATCATCGTTAAGCGCCTGGGTGAAAACCCGGATTAAGGGAGTCAGACTATGGCGAAGAAAAAGAAGAAGATCAAGGCCATCGTGAAGTTGCAGATACCGGCGGGCAAGGCCAATCCCGCCCCCCCCATCGGTCCGGCGCTGGCGCAGCACGGCATCAACCTGATGGCGTTCTGCAAGGAGTACAACGCCAAGACCTCCCACCTGGCGGGGAACATCATTCCGGCGGAGATCACCATCTACCACGATTCCTCCTTCACCTTCGTGCTGAAGACGCCGCCCACGGCAGACCTGCTGCGCAAAGCGGCGGGCGTCCCGAAGGGATCGTCCGAGCCGAACCGCATCAAGGTCGGGAGCATCACCCGCCAGCAGTTGCGGGAGATCGCCGAGACGAAGATGAAGGACCTCAACGCCAACGACATCGCCGCCGCCGAGCGGATGGTCGCCGGTACGGCCCGCAGTATGGGCATCGAGATCGTGGACTAAGTCCACGCACATCGTGGAAGGGGAAACCCGTCATACCACAAGGAGATGATTCGTTATGCCGCGAAGAGGAAAGAAGTATTTGGAAGTCGTCCAGAAAGTGGATCGCAACAAGCTCTACAGCCCCAAGGAGGCTTTGGAGTTGGCCAAGGAGGTCAGCTACGCCAACTTCGACGCCACCGTCGAGATGCACCTCAATATGGGGCTTGACCCCCGCCGCTCCGATCAGCAGATCCGCGGCGTCGTCAAGCTGCCCCACGGCTTGGGCAAGCCGGTGCGCGTCGTCGCCTTCGTCACTCCCGAGCTGGAACAGGTAGCCAAGGAGGCCGGAGCCGACTACGTCATCAGCGACCAGGAAGGCATCAAGAAGATTCAGAACGGGTGGACCGATTTCGACGTCTCCATCGCCGTCCCGCAGATGATGCCCAAAGTCGGACGCTTGGGGCGCATCCTGGGCCGCCGCGGCCTGATGCCCAACCCCAAGACCGGCACCGTCGTCCAGCCCGCGGACCTGCCTCGCGCGATCAAGGAGGCCAAGGCGGGCCGCGTGGAATACCGCCTCGACCGCACGGGCAATGTCCACGTGCCACTGGGCAAGGTCAGCTTCCCCACGGAGCACCTGCTGGAGAATATGGGCGCGGTGATGGAGGCCATCCGGCGCGCCAAGCCTGCCGGTGCCAAGGGAACGTATGTCAAGCGCGTTACCGTCGCCCCATCGATGGGGCCGGGGATCAAGGTCGATCCCGCCGAAGCGTTGGCGATGGAGGGTCCTGCATAAGATAGGGAAAGCAACGCTGTCTGCCGAAGACAGCAGGTGCGCCCAGGCGCTTAATCTCCTGCCGAGGCAAGACCGATCACGGAGGCTACCTCCCTCTCCTTACGGTGGAGAGCCGGGTCTTGCAACGACAGGTGCAAGACCCGCTTTTTGTCGGTTATCCTGCGGCTCGCGACAGCAGGCCGCATCAGGAAGGAGGTGAGACAAGGTTGGCTATTTCACGTGCTCGTAAAGAGGAATTGATCGCTCTCTACACCGAACAGGTGGAGCAGAGCCAGGGGATGATCTTCGCCCACTACACCGGGCTGAGCGTCCCGCAGATGCAGGCGCTGCGTCAGCGCGTGCGCGAGGTTGACGGCCTGGCCTTCGTCGTGAAGAACACGCTCCTGCAGCGTGTGCTGAAGGAGAAGGCGATCGAGGTGCCCGAAGGCTTCCTCACCGGTCCGATGATCGTCGCTTTCCCCCACAAGGACGCTCCCCCCGTCGCCAAGGCGTTCCGCGAGTTCGCCAAGGAGATGGAGGAGGGACGCTTCAAGCTGCGGGGGGCCGTCGTTGACGGCACCTTCTACGACGAGAAGGCCGTGATCCGTCTGGCCGAACTACCGTCGCGCGAGCAACTGCTGGCCCAGGTGCTGGCGACGATCAACGCCCCCGCCACGCAGACGGTCGGCGTCATCGCCAGCGGCATCCGTCAGGTGCTCAACGTCCTGCAGGCTTACGTGGACAAGTTGGAAGAGGGCAACAAGCCCGCCGAGGCGGCTGCTTAGCCGTCCTCGCTCATCAAACGAAGAACATCAAGAGAGGTGGAGAAAACCATGGCAGATTTGCAGAAACTGGTCGAGGAGATCAGCGCCCTGACGCTGATGGAGGCTTCCGAGTTGGTCAAGATGCTGGAGGAGAAGCTGGGTGTGAGTGCCGCCGCCCCCGTGGCGATGGTCGGCGCGATGCCCGCCGCCCCCGCCGAGGAAGAAGAGGAGAAGACGGAGTTCGACGTCATCCTCGTGGACTACGGCCCGAAGAAGATCAACGTCATCAAGGCCGTGCGTCAGTTGACCAGCCTCGGTCTGAAGGAGGCCAAGGACCTGGTGGAAAGCGCCCCCACGCCCGTGATGGAGGCCGTCTCCAAGGAGGCCGCCGAAGAGGCCAAGGCCAAGCTGGAAGAGGCCGGTGCCAAGGTCGAGATCAAGTAGTCTCTCGTCGGACCGACGGAAAAGCTCCCCTCACGCAGGGGAGCTTTTCGTTTACGACACATCTCGTTGTTCCTCGCCGCCACGGCGTGGCGGGAAAGGAAGCTTTTCCGTGCGGGCATGCTATACTTCCCCTATGATGTCCGGCTTCACACGCACGATCGTCGCTGCCCTGCTCGCAGGGATGCTCTGGCTCCACCGGTACGCACCACGCCGCGGATGGACGGACGAGGAGGCACTGCATCTGCTCTGGTGGAGCGCCGCAGGGGCCTTCATCGGCGGACGAGTGGCCTACCTGCTGCGCAACGCGGACTACTTCCGCCTCTACCCCTCGGCGATCCTCGCCTTCCGCCATGCGCCCGGCCTCGGCGGTGAGGGACTCTGGGCCGGGGGGCTGCTCGCCGCCCTCCTGTGGAGCCGCCGCCATCGACGCCCGCCCCGTGAGGCGCTGGCGCTGCTCGCTCCCCTCGCCCTGCTCGTCGCCGCGGCGGGCTGGTGGGCCTGCGAGGCAGCAGGGTGCGCCTGGGGCGCGGTCGCCGTCCGCATCCCTCCCTGGCAGCGCCCCTTCGTCATCGACGCCCCCGACATCTACCACACGGTGATGCCGCGCTACGCCGTCCAGCGCCTCAAAGCCGCCGGTATGCTCGTGCTTGCCGTTATCGCCCATCATCCGCGCCGAGGGGTGGCCGCGCTGATCGCCGCCCTCCTCTGGTCGGCGGCCCTCGCTTCGCTCCAGGGCGATCCCCAGCCGTCGCCGTGCGGACTGCGCCTCGACCAGTGGTTCGATCTCCTGCTGGCCGCCCTCCTCGTGCCTTTCCTTCGGCAAAACTATGCTATAATGGGCACACGCTACGAAGAGGAGAAGAGATGCTGAAATCCTGGCAGGACAAGCTCGTCCGACAGGCACTCGCCTCGCTGACGGCAGAAGAGCTCGTGCAACTCCTCGACACCTACCTGCCGGAACTGACCGCCCGCTGGAGCAAGGAAGAGCGTATGCACCTGCTCGAACAGCTTCTCACACGGCATCTCCGCACTCTCCTGGCCGATCTCACGGCGGAGGAGAAGCAGCGCCTGCTCAAGGCGCTCTTGCCGACCTTGCTGCAGGTCTTTCCACTCGATGATCTCGACATGCTGGCACTTTTTCGCTAATGGGGGCAAAGGAGATTATGCAAAGAAGCCACGATCACGAAGAACCCGTCCTCAGGCCGGAATGCTACCTCTGGCGGTTGTTGCTCTTCACGTCGCTGCTCGTCTTCCTGCTCTATGTCGGGATGCACTGGCCGGCAGGATGAGCGCAGGGAACGCACAAGGCCCACGGTTTCGACCGTGGGCCTTCTTCTTGAGCTTGTGTGGGTCGTGCAGGATTCGAACCTGCGGCCCTGGGCTTAAAAGGCCCCTGCTCTACCGGGCTGAGCTAACGACCCTCGAGTGCCCCCAAAGGGATTCGAACCCTTGTCGCAGGCTTGAAAGGCCTGTGTCCTCGGCCAGACTAGACGATGGGGGCAGCCGCCCTCTTGTATCACAAAGCGGGGCGGTGTCAAGCCGTGCCGGAGGAGCGGGCAGTGGCGCGCTTGTCCTTTCGCCTCAAAAGGGCTACAATAGCGGCACACGGGGAGCCGAAGGCTCCCACCGAAATCAATGTCCACGAACGGAGGCACTATGTTACGTCATGTCAAGCAGTACCTGAAGCCCGAAAGTGTGGAGGAGGCCGTCGCGCTCGTCCAATCCAACCCCAAGGCGGCCTATCTCGGCGGCGGAGCGTGGCTCGTGGCCTTTGGAGGCGACGCGGTGGAGACAGTCGTCGATCTGCAGAAGGTGGGGATTGGGGGGATCGAGGCCGACATCGACAAGGTTACGATCGGGGCGATGGCAACGCTGCAGACGATGATCGACGATGCCAACGTGGCGCGGTTGGCCAACGGCATCCTGGCGACGGCGGCGGGCTACACGCAATCGCGCACCTTGCGCGAGCAGGGGACGTTAGGCGGCACGCTCATCGTCGCCGACGCCGCCGATCCCATCACGACGGCCCTCCTCGTCCTCGACGCCACCATCACCTACGCCGACCCCGTGCCCCACAAAGCGCCCTTCGACAGCTTCGTCGCCTACCGCGACCGGCTGATCAAGAACCGCGCCCTGCTGACTGCGGTTACGATCGCCCGACCGCCTGTCCACAGCGCCGCCGCCTTCGAGCGCGTGGGACGCTCTCCCAAGGACAAGCCCATCGTCTGCGCCGCGGCCTACGTGGCGATCGAAGAGGGGCTGCCGACCGTCATCCGCGTGGCCGTCGGCGGTGCCGATGCCGCGCCGGTACGCCTGCTCAAGAGCGAGCATCTGCTCAAGGGGCGGCTGCTGGACAAGGCCAAGGTCGAGGAGGCGCTTCGGGTCGCCATAGACGAACTGCAGCCCATCGCCGATTTCCGCGGCAGCGCCGACTATCGCCGCGAGATGGCCGCCGTCCTTGCGCGGCGGGCCATCCTGGCCGCGTGGGAGCAGGCGCGGCGTGCCTGACCGGGCCGATTCGAGCGGCGGGGTCGTGCGGCCCCGCCGCTTCCTTTTTGCGCCAATCGAGGTAGGATGCCCCGGCAACGCCAAAGACGGAAGGAGCCTATGACAGAAACGAGAGAGGAACGCCCCACCCTCGGCTGGGCCTACGGCGGCCAGGCCGTACTTGAAGGGGTGATGATGCGCGGGGCCTACAAGATGGCGGTCGCCGTCCGCCGCCCCGATAACGGCGAGATCGTCGTGCGGGAAAAGCCCGTCGGCAAGCTCTACCGCGGGCCGATCAGCCGCATCCCCTTCCTGCGCGGCATCCCGATGCTCTGGGACGCGCTGGGTCTGGGGATGGAGGCCCTCTTCTTCTCCGCCGAGGTCGTCGAACAGGCGGAAGAGCCGGACTACCGGATGGGGAAGAAGGAAGGGTTCCTCACCGGCGTCGTCGGCATCGGCGTCGGCCTGGCGATCTTCATGCTGCTCCCTGCCTGGATCGCCGGGCTGCTCGTCCCCCATTCGGCGGTCTGGTTCAACGTCGTCGAGGGGCTGCTGCGCCTTGCGCTGCTCCTGGGCTACCTGTACGCCGTGGGGAGGATGCCGGAGATCGCCCGTGTCTTCGCCTACCACGGGGCGGAGCACAAGACGATCAACGCCTTCGAGGATGGCGCGCCGCTGACCGTCGAGGGCGTGCGCCCCTATTCCACCGCCCACGCCCGCTGCGGAACGGCCTTCCTGCTCCTCGTCGCCGTCGTCTCCATCCTCGTCTTCCTCCCCTTTGGCCGCCCCCCGCTCCTCTGGCGCTTGCTGAGCCGTCTCCTTGCCATCCCCATCATCGCGGGCATCGCCTACGAAATCCTGCGCTTCACCGGCAAACACAGCGAGCACCCGCTCATCCGCCAGCTCATCGCCCCCAACCTCGCGCTCCAGAAGCTGACCACACGCGAGCCGGACGATGCGATGCTGGAGGTCGCCATCACCGCGCTGAAGAGCGTCCTGCGGGGCGAAGGCGTCCCCTGGCAGGAATGAGGCGGATCGCCGCTACGCCGTGAGCCCCTCTTCCTCCACCAACGCCGACGCCAACGCGAGGAAGAGGAAGAAGAGATAGGCCAGATCGACGTAGAAGAAGGCTGCGTCCACCAGACCGTGGGCCAGCGCCTCGGCCATCGCACCGGCCAGCCCCAACGCCACGCCCCGCCGCCAGCCGCGCCGACGGCGCACCGCAGCGACGATCCGACGCCAGAACACCACCTCCATCCAGAGGAAGAGAGCCGTCCCCAGCAGCCCCAACCGCGTCAGCCAGTCCAGGAGGAAGTTGTGCGGATGGGAGAGGTTGAACTCCTCCCAGGCATCGGGGAGGATGTAGCGCGTGCGGTAGGCGTAGAGGAAGTTGTCGGGGCCGACGCCCAGCCAGGGATGATCGCGGAACATCGCCCAGGCGCTCCGCCAGAGCGAGAGACGGAGGAAGGTCGTCCCGTGGTGGAGATCGAGCAGGGCGGCGAAGCGCGGCGTGCGGAAGAGCGGCACGGCCATCACCGCGAGGAAGAGCACCAGCGCCAGCGTGCCCCGACGCCAGCGCCCGCCGGCCAGCACCCCCATCACCACGAGCGCCGCGGGCAGGCCGAGCACGATCCCGCCGCGCGAGAGGGTAAGCACGAAGGCCGCCGCAACGGGGAGCAGGGCCAGCGCGTAGAGCAGGCGGCGTCGCCGCAGCCCCTCGCCCCAGAACGCTACGGCCAGCAGCAGGGGGATCAACCGGCCCAAGAAGAGGGCCACGTTATTCGGCGAACCGTAGATGCTCCGCAGGCGCGGCACACCACCCTCGGCCACGATGACATCGCCGAGGACGAAGTAGCCCACCAGTCCGACCACGGCTACGATCAAGCCGCCCAACAGCCAGAAATCCAGGAGCGGCCACCGCGCCTTCCAGCGGCGCAGGCGCATCACCAGGAAGAAGAAGAGCGCCGGTTCGGCGATGACCAGGCGGAACTCGCGCAGCGCCTCGTGGCGGTGGGCCGCCAGCAGCGAGGCGAGCAGCCCAACGCCCACGTAGAGCGCGACGGCCCTCGTCAGCGCACGATCGCCGCCCGCCCGCGCCGCCCGCCTTTCGCGCAGGAGCAGGGCCTCGACGGCGAAGGCGGCAGCCGTCATCAAGAGCAGCAACTCGGAAAGCGCAAAGCTCTTGCCGAAGAGCGAAAGCGGGTGGAGGTAGAAAGGCAGCGCGGCCACCGTCAGCGCCAGCCCCCAGGCCGGTTCGATGAGCAGCAGGAAGAAGAGGACGATGCCGGAAAGCCAGGTTACCACCACCCAGGGCGAGAGGTAGAAGAGGCAGAGCGCCAGCACCATCACGCCCCAGCCGCCCCCTGCACCGAGCCGACGGAAGCTGCCCTCCGCCCAGCTCAACCAGGCCGCCAGCGAGAAGAGCGCCGCATCCAACGTCGTCAGCAGCCGCCGCACCCAGACGGGGAGCGCAAAGCGGCGCAGCAGGTGCAGGAACTCCTCACGGCGCGTCCGACGCCCGGCAGCGAAGGCCAGAAGCCCCCCCGCGGCCATCAGCGCGGCGAAGAGGAGGCGGGCGGCGCGCTCATGCGCCAGCGAGGGACGCTCGGCCACCCGCCAATCGACCAGCGACCACTGGTACCAGCCGCGGTCGGCGACGACCTCCACCTGATGCACGCCGTCGGGCAACCCCTCGGCCAGCGGCACGGTCGCTACCGCGGCCAGCGGATCGTAGAGCACCACGTAGGCCCGTCCCCGCTCATCGCGCGGCAGCGCCGGAGCCGGCTCGCCATCTACCGTGACGAAGAGGAAGGCGCGATAGGGGCCGCGGCGCACCGTCAGCGCCACATCGGTGCCGCGAAAGGTGAACCGCACCCGATCCCCGCTGGCCCCGATGTCCGCGCCGAGCGGCCCAAAGCGCCAGGCCCCCTCGTAACGCGCGTAAGGCGTCGCGGCAGGCCAGCGTCCCGTTGTGGCGACACGCGGCCTCGCGTTCCAGCGTCGCAGCGCCTCGTACACCGGGCGGGGCCTCCCCTCCGGCGTGAGGAGCGCGAAGCCCCAGTGCGTTTCGGCATCCAGCGCCTCCCCCTCGGCAGGAGGGCGCGGTTGCAGGTTGTTGACGCAGGCCGTCCCCATCCACGGCCACTCGCGCTCGATGCGGCGGAAAGCCTCCACCGTGTAAGCCGCCTGCGTCGCCTCATCCACCTCGCCCCAGATCGAAGGCGGCGACGGCCACGAGGGCGGCAAGCTGTTCCAGCCCAAATCACTCGCCCAAATCGCCTTGTCGCCCTCCCCGTGCGCCTCCATCACCCGGCGGACCAGCAGCGGGCGCGAGAAGTTGAGGAGATCATCGGCAACCCGACGGTCGTCCGGCCCCGTCCGGAAGCCGTAGGGCTGCACGGAGACCACATCGAAGTAGGGCGCAGCCCCGTAGGCGTAGAGCATCTCCAGGAAGAGCGGCTCGGCGTAGTTCTGCGGCCCCCGCTCCACCGTCGGAGCGAGACTGCCTAAGATGATGCGGGCGTCGGGGTCCGCCTGGCGGATGGCCGGGGAGACGGTTGCCAGCACCTCGGCGTAGGCCGCCGCGTCCGCCTGCCCGCCCCACGTCGCCCCGAGGTTGGGATTGTGCAGCAATTGGTAGTACACCATCTGCCCGCGGTAGTGATTGGCGAAGGCCGCCGCGAACTCGGCGAAAGCGGTCGGGTCGGGCGGCGAACCGGCCCAGGCCGGAGGATGATCGAGCACGGCGATGAACTGCAGGCCGCGGGCGACGCCTTCCGCCACGATCGCGTCCCAGCGTGCCCATTCGAAGCGCCCCGGCTGCGGCTCGATCTGCGCCCAATCGAAGCGCTGCCGCACCCAGACGAAACCGGCGTCGGTGATCGCCTGCCACCGCTGCGCCCGCTCGTCGAGGTCGTACTGCTCCATCGCCACAACGACGCAGGCACGATCCATACCCGTATCGGCCACGGGCTGCGGGGCCAGCGTCCAGCCCCGCAGGAGGTAGCGCTCCCGCGCCTTCATCTCCGCCCACCCCGCTCCGCCGACCAGCAGCGAGAGAAGGGCGGCCAGCCACAGCCATCGCGTCCTCACAGTGGGGGATTGTACCGCGAAAGGCCCGATGCGCTATCGCCCTCCGACAAAATAGGACAAAGGTAACATTGACAAGAAAGCCAAAGCCCGTTAAAGTAAGGATGGCCCCCGTGCATCTGTGTCGCGCGAGGGAGGAACCGGTTTCTAAGAGAGGAGCGGGAACGATGAAACGAGAGAGAGCACTGATTTTTCTGACCCTGATTGCGATGCTCATAGCCTTTGCCGCAGGGGGTATGGCAGGGCAAGCCCGTGCAGCAGGGATCGGCGGAGGGCCGCTGGCCGACCGCACCTTCTTGGGCAGCGTGGGCATCCTGTGCATCTGCCCTACCGTCCCGCTGGGTATGGCCGCCGACTATAACCTGGTCGTCTTCGGCGACCTGACACAACCCAGTTCCGACACCGAAGGGCGCGTCGTGGTCGGCGGCAACGCCACGCTCTCCCACTACAGCGTCGGTGCCAAGCTCACCCCCGACGCCGAACGCGATGATCTCATCGTCGGAGGCGATCTCTATTTCCACGGCGGAGCAGTCGAAAACGGCCGCGCCGTGTACGGCGGAGCGCTGGACATCGCCGACGTCTCCTTCTACGGCGGCATCTACGAAGGCACACCGCTCGATTTTGCCGCGCTGGAAGCCGATATGAAGGCCCGCTCCGACTACTGGGCGACCTTCGACACCAACGGCGACATCCAGATCACCTACTACGGCGACCGCGCCGACATTCGGCTGGCGGGCACCGATCCCTACCTCAACGTCTTCAACCTCTCCGGCTACGATATGGCCCACAGCCAGGAACTGCACATCGACGCCCCCTCCGGCTCGACTATCCTCATCAACGTGGACGGCACCGATGATCAGATGGCTAACTTCGCCTTCTTCCTCAGCGCCACGGTCGATCCGCACCGCATCATCTACAACTTCCCCGAGGCAACCAACCTCCACATCTCCGACATCGGTGTGGAGGGGACGGTCCTCGCCCCCTATGCCCACATCGACTTCCCCAGCGGCGTCATCTGGGGCCAGATGATCGGCGCTTCGATGGAAGGATCCGGCCAGATCAACCTGATTATGTTCGAAGGCTGCCTGCCCGATCCGCCGGAGGACGACATCACGCCCACACCCACGCCGACGGCGACCCCGACCAACACCCCCACGTCGACGGCCACGCCCACGAACACACCGACGCCGACCAACACCCCCACCCCGACGGCTACGCCCACGAACACGCCAACCC
>JALXBP010000116.1 GCA_026991395.1 Anaerolineae bacterium
GTGCGCTGCGTGGATCAGGGGGAGGGTGAGGGGGGAGGCGTCGTCGCCTTCGCCCGTGCTTTGCGCTTGCGGCAAAGGAGACGGCGGCAGAGCCAGCGGATGATGAGGAAGAGGAGCCAGGCGAGCAACGCCATCGGCAGGCCGTAGATGACCAGCCAGATGACCACCGTGGCCAGAACGTGGTAGGTATCGATCAGCGCCTGGACGGCCTGCTTGACGACGCCCTTCGGCTCCCAGCCGCCGATCTCGATCGGCTTTTCCGACTCGCGGGGGATCAGGGTTACGTCGATGCTGCCCATCGCGGCGTGGCGCTCCAGGTAGCGCATCCGTCCCTTGACCCGTTCGATCTCCTGCTCCGTCGCGCTCAGTTCGCGGTAGACGGCGAGGACCGCCTCGGTGTCCTCCGCCCGATCCATCAACTCTGTCAGGCGATCGGCCTTGGCCTCGAGCGCGCGCAGACGGCTGTCCAGATCGACGTACTCCTCGGTTACGTCGCTGCTGCTGATGCTGTCCTGACGGATGTCGTCGGAGAGGGCACGGAGGGCGTTCATCGCCTCGTTGAAGTGTTCCGCCGGTACGCGCAGGCTCATCTCGACGCGCATCAGCCCATCCGCGATGGCGTAGCTGTCGGACGAGGCGACGTAGCCGTCCCACTGTTGGACCATCGTCGTGACCTTCTCCGCCGTGGTCAGGGTGTCATCGACCACGAGGCTCAGCGAGCCGTTGTAGATGATCATCCGATCCGGCAGATCACCAACGGCGTCGATCGCCCCGTTCGTGGAAACGACCCGCGCAGCTTCCGGCGGCGCGGCTTCCATCGGCAGGGCCTCCGGCATCGCCCCGCCCATCATCACGCCCTCATCCGATTCGATCGTCGCCGGGGCACCGGGTTTGACGCTGGCGCATCCTCCGGCGAGAAGGGCCACCACAACGAGCATCATCCACCACCTGTGCTTGTTCATCTCGACCTCCTTTACGTGCAGTTCACTTTACAGACGTTCCGTTGCGGTGGCAGGTTCCCTCATCGCCCGATCTCCAGGCGATCGATGAGGCGGGAAGGAAGGCCGCGGGCACGCATGCGCTCCTGGGTAATCTCCACGGGGTAGGGGACACGGTGAAATTCGAGTGTTCCAGCGTCCGTGTCGAGAATGGCGTAAGCCGCCCGCGGATCGCCGTCTCGAGGCTGTCCCACGCTGCCCGGATTGACGATCAGCCGCCGATGGTCCAGGCGGACGGGATTGCGGTAGTCGGGCATCAGCAACCCGGCTTCTCCCGTCTTCTCCCGCCACTCGAAGAGGAGCGGCAGGTGGGTATGGCCGACAAAGGCTATCCGGAAATCGTAGCGCTGGAAGATGTCGGCGGCGACCTCTGCTTCGATGAGGTATTCCCACAGCGGCTGGCGCGGGCTGGCGTGGACGAGGAGGAACTCCCCTACTTGGAGCCGTGTGGGCAGTTCGGCCAGGTAGGCCGTTTCGCTCGCCCCAAGTTCCTGTTGCGTCCAGAGCAGTGCCTGACGCGCATCGCTGTTGAAGGTGAAGATGTCGGCACGTCCGAGTACCCCCCAGTCGTGATTTCCGGCGACGGCCAGATGATCGCCGTTGCGGATGGCATCGATGCATTCGTTGGGATTGGGGCCGTAGCCGACGAAGTCCCCCAGCGACCAGATGGCATCATACGGCTGCGCTGTGTGCAGGACGGCCATGAGTGCCGGATAGTTCCCGTGGATATCGGAGATGATGAGATAGCGCATATCTTGCCCCCTCGCAAAGCTCTTCTCATTATACACGAAACGGCAACGATGCCTTGCCTCTACTGCCAAATCTCGAAGGCCATCTGACGGATCGTCTTGCGCCGCTGCGCACGCGCCTTGAGGAGGAGCCGCCGCCCCTCTTCGGAGCGGGTGTAGATGAGCCGCCCGCCGCCAACGTAGCGCTTCCAGTAGCGGGCCAGCGCCTCGGCCCGTTCCCGACGGGAAGCGAGGATGGCGGGCACGGGATGATAGGCGTACACCTCGTCCCCCAGGCCGAGGAGGGTGCGGATGGTGAGCCAGAGCAGACGGTAGAGCGGATTGCCTAACGAGCGGCTGTCGCGGCTGATGAGGTAGCGGGCGTTGCCGATCGGCCCCATCAGTTCCTGGTAGGCGCGGGCGAAGGTGTTCGAATCCTCCGGGGAGGCGTAGTCGATGAAGACCTGGTAGCCCCCGTCGGGGAGGGCCACGACGCGCAGGTACTTCTCGTTCAGCGTCCTGCTGGCCGCGCCCGCATCCCGCAGGGCGGCCAAGAGCGCCTTGCCGATGTCCAGCAGCACCGCATCGGCGGGCATCTGGAGGAAGGCGTGCCGGAAGAGATTCCACAGGGCCTTGGCGTTGAGCGCCAGCGCGACTGCGACGACGATGAAGCTGAGGAAGGCGAGCACCAGTCCCAGCACAGGCAGCGAGAGATCGGCGGCGAGGGGGATGATCTGGGCGAGGTTGCACCAGAGGACGAGGACGGTGCCGAGGAGGGAGGCAAGAACGCGCCATACCATCGCCCCCAGCGAGTGCTTCAGCGTGTAGACGGTGCGGAAGGTGAGATCGCGCCCTTCGACCTGGGTGATGGTGTAGGTGAAATTGCTGTAGGGCTTGCCTACCCCCCAGAGCCGATAGACGCGCTCGCGATCACCGGCGCTGCGGAGCATCCGTCGGGTGTAGGCTTTGAAGGGAATCTTCTTGAAAGGACGGTACATCAGATCGCGGGCCAGTCCCAGATCGACGTGGGCTACGCCCCGCACGATGCGTCCAACCATTGATTGGTCGGCGGTCATCCCGGCAGAAACCTGGGCGGCCCCTTCGACCAGGTTGAGCAGGGTGGAATGCACGACGATCCCCCACGTCTTCTCGTGGCGGGCGATGAAGCGGCGCAGATCGCTGTCGCCCTTGTCGAACTTCGTGCTCACGCAGACGACATCCCAGTTGTGCGCCACCTTGTGCGGCCAGTTCGGATCGATGCGCAGGCTGCGCCCGCGAATCTGCTGCACGCCGGTGCTCGTCGTTACCGTGGTGAGGTCGATGAGCGTGTTGAGCGTGAGCGCATCCCATCCTTCCCCGAAGATGCCGCGCGTGCCGACGAGGCAGCGCGTGATGCCCTGCTCGAAGAGCGAGGTCATCAGTGCGACGTAGGTGCGCGACCCCCAGTCCCGCCCCCTGCCCTGGAACTCCACGATGCGCGGCTCCTCCGTCGCCTCCCATCCCCAGGTGAACTCGGACCCCTCCTCCACGACCCAGGCGCGGACGCCCGCTTCCATCCGCTCGACGTTGTCCGCATCGGCGAGGACCGTCTTCCCCGTGACGAGGATGGGATCGAGTTCGTTGGTGCGCGGGTCGGCGATGAGCGTGCGGAAGAGGCGGATGGCACTGCCCGCGTCGGGATCGAGGATGCCCCGCAGGCGGCGACTGCGGGCGCTCATCCGCTCGTAGTCGGTGATGACGACGGCCCGCAGCCGCTCTCCCACAGCCTCCATCTCCCGCCGGAGGATGGCGACCGTAGCGGCATCCTTCGATTCCGAGAGGGCGAGCACCAGGTCGCCGGGGGAGCGGCGATGACGTACACCTTGCTCGCTGATGGTGATGCCGAAGGGAAGCAGCCGCCGACGCACCTCGTCGTAGAGCGCCTGCAGCTTCGGCTGATCGCTGACCTTGAGCACGTCCAGGACGAAGTGCTCCAGCACGGTCAGCCAATCGTCGATGGTCATCGGCGAGCGGGCCTCGGCCGGCACGGGAAGGTCGGGCGGAATGGGCACGTCGTGGCGGCGCAGCAGCTTCAGGCCCGCGATGCAGAGGAACGGCTCGCGGTTGAAGAGGGCCTCGAAACTCTCCCGACCGCCATCTTCCGCAGGGCGCTCGATGATGAGGCGGCGCAGCCAGGCGTGGAAGGTCGGCTCTTGGCTCACCGTCTCCACGACCGCCTCGAAATGCTCCTGAATCTCCGCCAGGTAGCGCCGTTCGCGCGGCGATGGCTTGCAGAAGTAGACCAGGTCGCGGTAGGGAGCGAGGTTGCCCTCCTTGACGACGGCGGGTGTGGGCACCTCGAAATCGACGTCGCC